>NYTS01000058.1 GCA_002683655.1 Deltaproteobacteria bacterium | reverse complement strand
GAAAACGCTTTGCTACAGCAAATCAAAAACGATGTTGGAAGTTTCTTTGAAACTGCTCATCCATAAACTAAACAACCCTTAAGCTCCAACTCCTCTTTTTTCAGATTTCAGATCCCAAAGATTGAAACAAGCCCCGCTCTCTCCTTAAAGTCGTCCATTTGCTTTCGACTCGGGGGCTTTCCTCTATTTTCTGCTGCTCTCAGAACCAGTGGTAAGAGTTCCACATCACCTACAGAGTTCAAAAAGAGTCCATCGTGGGACAACAACCAATGAATGGCCCGCTGTATATCCTTTTCATCTTGGAGTGGTTGGTACCAGGTGTTGTGGGTTTTATCGACCCCAGCTGCCCAAGGCCCACGAGCAATACTCTTGATGGTTTGAACGGCTATGTCTCGTTCCTTGCAAAGATCCCAGGTGTCTCTGAAGTCGCTCGCATAGGGCTCGTGTTGAGAGGCGAAATAGTTCCAGGGCATTAACACCGAGTCAAAATTGAAGCGCCCTAGACTCCGTTTGTGCATGGTGGCAACGCTCCAACTGTGTCCAGTCACCCCGATGAACTTGACTAGTCCTGCCTCACGAGCTTCGATGCAAGCCTCCAAAGCTCCCCCAGCTGATAAGGCTTGCTCCCATTCATCTGGGTGAAAGAGTGCATGAAGTTGGATCAAATCAACATGATCTGTACAGAGTCTGTCCAGCGAACGATGTATCTCCTCTTTGGCTCCTGCATAGTCACGGACACCTGTCTTGGTAGCGAGAAAAAATTGCTTTCTATATCTCTTCATCCAAGGTCCAATTCGTAATTCTGAATCGCCATAGCTAGCAGCGGTGTCAATGTGGTTGACCCCGTATTCGAGCAGCAAGTCCAAAACTTTGTCAGCGATGCCTTGGTCAACGGACCCCAATGCGGCGCCACCAAACAGAACAGCGCTACTCTGATTTTCAGTCCTACCGAATCTTCTTCTCTCAATAGTCATGATGCCTCCATCATTAGATTACTGTTGAATTGGTATCTTCTGCGAGATGCCCTCTCACAAAAGCTCGACCTGGTTGATAAGGTTTTGGATCAATCACTACGGAATTGATTAGGTTTGAAGCCTTCAGGACTCTGGCTCTTAAGTAGTGGACAAGCTTATGATGCTTCTCCACAAGGCTCGGATTCTCAACTTCCACAAGCATTTCCTGTTGGTGGACTCGACAGCGAACGACAGCTAGGCCAGTTTGTTCCCGAATCCATTCTTCAGTTTGATCAATCAGTTGAAGCAAGTCTGCTTGAACTCTTGTTCCGGTGTAGAGCCGGCTCGCAAGACACGGGGCGGCAGGTAAATCTGCGAATGGTAGTGCTGATTGACGTGCGATTTCACGAAGTTGAGGTTTTGTGATGGATGCTTCCACGAAGGGATGTCTTACTCCTGCCTGTCTTGCAGCCTCTAAACCGGGTCGAAAATCATCGAGATCATCGAGATTGGTACCACTAAGCAAAACTCTGGATAAATCCAACTGCTCTCGAATATCTCTCAATGTGCGGTAAAGATTTTTCTTGCAGTGAAAGCAACGGTTCACTGGATTTGCCAAGTATTCGGGATCATCGAATTCACCTGCATTGACCAGTTGAAGTTGCCATTTCTCGTGATGTGCCCAACGTTTGACTCGTTTAGAAGCTGCGGAAGGTACAGCGGGTCCAACAGCATGCACAACAATGGTCTCATCAGGTTTTTGCCGATGAGCCAGTGTCGCTAGTAACATACTATCGACTCCCCCGCTACAAGCCACCAGGCGAGGAGTGGTAACTTCCAAGACTGCATTGAGTCGCTGCAAATCATGGAACACTGTCATTCTGGTTCCCCAGAAGCCAACAACTTTGCCCCCCAGGCTTGACGAACCTGGGCCTCGATCAGCACTGGAGGTTGGCCAGTCCGATCTGCGGCATTGATAATATCACGATGCTCCGGTTTCCATTGCCAGCACCTTTCACCAACAAACCCTGATCTCATTGAAATATCTCCCCATTCTGTGGAGAAGTTTTCATGCTTTGAATCCAACTTGAGTCGTTTTACAGGTTGAACACGGACCCCAAAACTACCCGACTCTTTAAAAAGAATTTCCAGCAGTAAATCTCGATCTTTCTCCAAGCAAAGCAGCACCAATTGCTGTCCAATCCGACCCTTTTTACCAAAAACTGGGCTAGCCCAACCATCCAACGCTCCAGCACTTAGGGCTTTCTCTATACAGGAAGCTAAAAGTTGAGGACTTAGGTCATCAACGTTTGCTTCCAATCTTATGATCTCCTCGGCTATTAGCTTTTGCTTGCTTAGCTGTAATTCCAACACATTGGGATGAGTTAGATCCTTGGTTCCACAGCCAACTCCTTTTCTGGATTGCAGAATTGGAGAGAGATCTGAAAAACATTCTACAAATCTTTGGAGAAAAACGGCACCGGTTGGAGTAACAAGCTCCGACGAGACAGGAATTCTTTGCAGGGGAATATCTCCTAACAGTTCCCTGACAGCGGGAACGGGGAGATCGCATTCTCCATGAGAAAATCTAACTTTCCCCACTCCTTCCACAATAGTACTAGATGAGACGCTCTCAATCTCAAAATATTCCAAGGCGATAGCGATAGCAACAATGTCAATGATGGTATCGATAGCGCCAACTTCGTGAAAGTGAACCTCCTCAATTGGCACTTGATGGACAAATGATTCTGCGCGACCCAATGATTGGAATAAATCTTCTGCGATGGACTTGGCTTTTGGAGAAAGCTTCGACTTGCCAAGAATTTCAAGAATGTCTGTCAGGTGTCGATGATGGTTTTGTTCCTCGTATGCAACCTCAAACTGAATGGCTGAAACCCCAAGTTTTTCAACACTTTTCTGAGAAATTTCCCATCCTTCGAGATTCAACTTTACCAGTTGTTTCTGGAGGAAATCCAAGGGCAATCCCAATCCCAAGAAGCCCCCAACGAGCATATCCCCGCTGATCCCTGAAGTGGAGTGAAGATGAAGATGCATCAGTTCCTGTTGATCAAACTAGCTAGATATCCTGCCCGGAAGCCAGCATCAATATTTACGCAGCAAAGGTTAGAAGCACAGCTGTTGAGCATGCCCAACAAAGCCGTAACGCCACCAAAAGAGGTTCCATAGCCAACTGAGGTGGGAATTCCGATTACTGGGCAGGAAACTAGTCCAGCTACCACTGTTGGCAGAGCAGCTTCCATCCCTGCAGCAACGACAATCACCCGAGCCTTCATCAAACGCTCATGTCTAGACACAATCCGCTGCAAACCCGCAACACCCAAGTCTTCCATCACCTCGATTCTGCTTCCGGTGAGTCTGGCCGTGTGAGCGGCCTCTAGCAAGACTGGACGATCTGTGGTTCCCGCACTGACCAACAAGATATCACCCTTGAGTTTATGCTCCTCAGTTTGGTCGAGATACAGACACTTGGAGGCTTCACAATAGCCACATTCCTCGAGACTTTTTTTAACAGCTTTGTAATGAGCATCGTTAGCCCTGGTTCCGAGCAGTGTGGCATTTGGTGTTTCACGATTCAGTGCAGTAAAGATCTCAGCAACTTGTTCGGGGGTTTTGCCTTCACAATAAACAACTTCAGAAAAATCATTGCGGAGTTGTCGATGATGGTCCACTTCTGCAAAGCCCAAATTCTCCACCTGAAAGGTTCTTAGTTTTTCCAGGGCAGAGTCCGGAGATTGGCTTCCCTCTGCAATAGATTCAAGCAGTTGTAGTAGTTGTGAAGAATTCATTCTGAACTCTTCGAAAAGTTTTTTTCTGCAAGATCTCTTAGACTTGGCAAGCCAATCCTCCATCTACAAAGATCACATTCCCATTTACATAAGAAGCCGCCTTGGAGAGCAGGAAGACAGCGGCTCCACCGAGTTCATCGGGATCACCCCAGCGCTGCATTGGGGTTCTTCCAGAAACAAAGGCTGTGAATTCGGAATCATTGACAAGAGCGGTATTCATCTCTGTGGCAAAGAAGCCTGGGGCGATGCCGTTACAGCGAATGCCCTGTGGTCCCAATTCAACGGCTAGGGCCTTGGTCAAGCCGACCACTCCAGCTTTGCTGGTGGTGTAGGCGGAGATTGTCTTACGAGCTTGGGGGCCCATGATCGATGCAATATTGACAATAGATCCAGACCCTTGACCTTGCATCAAGCGGACAGCTTCCCGAGAAAGTAACCAGCTCGCCCGAAGGTTCACATCCAACACTCGATCAAAATCTTCTAATTCAAACTCGGTGAGTGGGCGGCGATGTTGAATGCCGGCATTATTGATCAAGCCGTCCAATTTACCGTGCTGTTCCCGAATTTTTCCAAAAGCGGCAAGCACCTCCTCGTCATTGGCGACATCAAAAATATAGTGTTCGGCATTATGACCTAGCTCCTGAAGATGCTGCTGACGTTCCTTGAGCAAGTTCTCATCTCGGCCATGCAGCAGGACACTGGCTCCAGCTTCCGCAACTGCCTTGGCCATCGACCAACCAAGTCCTCGGCTTGATCCAGTAATCAACACAATTTGGTTTTCAAGTGAAAACAATGAAGAGTTCATAGGCAGTCAATAACTATGAAAAATTATAATAATAAATCAAAAAGGTCACAGACGTAGCTCTTCTGAGTGGAGTACTAACATTTTGCGCACCTGCATATCGTGCATTGTGAAGGGGATCCCCCCGACTGCCAAGCCAGATTGTTTCAAGCCTGCAAATGGCATCCAGTCCACTCGAAATGCGGTATGCTCATTGACCATTACCACAGATGCATTGAGACGTCTGTAGGCACGCATTGCAATGTCAATGCTTCCAGTAAAGACAGAGGCCTGAAAGGAAAAGGGAACGTCATTAGCCCTAGCGATTGCAGCATTTACATTCTCAACGCTGTAGACGCAGACTACTGGCCCAAAGATTTCTTCCTGGCTCACTTTGCAGTCACTTGGAGGATTCAGCAGGACCGTGGCTTCGAAACATGATTCTGAAATCCGCTTCCCTCCACAGAGCAACTCTGCACCAGCGGCTACTGCCTCTTTGACCCAAGCCTCTATCCTATCGGTCTCTCGATGTCGAATCAGTGGGCCTACTTCGGTGGAGGCATCTGTGGGGTCTCCAACAATCAAATTTTTGGCTTTTTCCGCTATTTTTTGGGCCACTTCTCTAGCAATACTGATATCAGCAAATACTCTTTGTACTGATACGCACACTTGCCCAGCGTGGTAGAACCCTCCCTTTGTGAGTGAGGGTACCAATCGCTCTAAATCTGCATCAGCAGCAACTACAACTGGAGCAGCACCCCCATGTTCAAGAGCGCAACGTGTTCCCGGAGCAACTTGAGATCGTAGTGACCAGCCTACACGGGCGCTACCAATAAAGGAGAAGAAGGCCACACGGGAATCAGTGACCAATTTTGTGGCATTTTCTAAATTATTAACGATCAGTGATTGGCACCATTCTTCAGGTAACCCTGCCTCCCGAAGGATGTTGATGAAACGGAAGCAGGAAAGGGGTGTGTCCTCTGCAGGTTTTATGATCACTGGACATCCTGTTGCTACAGCAGGTCCGACCTGATGTACAATCAAGTTCAGTGGATGATTGAAGGCACTGACTGCTACGACGATACCAATTGGTTCGTGTCTCGTTACAGCGAACTTGCCTTCTGACGCTGGATTGAGATTCATTGGGATTTCCTCCCCTGCCTGAGTTCTCAAAACCTCAATGCAGTTTCTCACACCATCAATTGCCCTAGTTACCTCTGCCCTTGAGTCAATTAAAGGTTTGCCTCCTTCCCGAGCAGCTTCCAAAGCTAATTCCTCTGCTCTTTCAGACATGATGGAAGCAGTTTTTTTAAGTATTTCCATACGTTTGCCGGGCTTCAGCCAAAGATCTCGATCTTGGTACAATCGATCTGCGGTGGAAAGTGCTAACTCTACTGCATCAGCATCAGCTGCAGTTACGGTGGCAATCAAAGTTCCATCATAGGGAGCGGTAACCTCAATTTGGCCATCATCGCTTTGTGCTCCGGGGATTTGTAGGTTGAAGTGCTGGCTCATGCGTATCTCCTGATCTTCTTTTCAAAAATTGATAGTAAGGATGAACACTTGCTTTTGGAAAGTCTCAAGCCTCAAAATAGGTAGTATTTTTTCATTCACTGCTTGCAATCGTTCATTCCATGGGAAGTTTCAATCTCCAATTTCACAATCTTATGAGAGTTTAGCCTCGTGATCGTAGAAATTGCTCTCGTAATTCCTCTTCGCCAAGTCTTTGATTATCAGTGGCCTGCTGGATGGAATAGGCCCAAGTTAGGACAACGGGTTTTGGTCCCTTTTCGACGTCAAAAAAAGTGTGGTTTGATTGTTGGGATCAAAGAAAAAACTGAATTTGACAGTGTCCGACAGGTCTTAGCGTTGCTGGATGAGCATCCGATCATCAACAGCGAACTCTTGGAGCTGACCAAATGGGTTGCAGAATACTATTTCTGTGGGTGGGGAGAGGTCTTGCAGGCTGCTTTGCCAGGGGGGTTAGGAGTTCATTTGCAAAGTGAATATTCCTGGGGACCCTCAAGACCAGACCAGAACTCAAAGCTACCAGAAAAATTTTCTGGTCTGCTACAGAGAGAGCGCTGGACAGACCAGGAATGGAAGGAAATGAACCCGTCCACAACCGATGAAGAACTCCGACAGTCTTGGCTCGATGGCGGAGTGCTGAAAGTGCAGCGTCATCTTGTGCAGCAACGAGCAAAGATTAAGACAGAACGCTGGGTCAGGCTGAAAAACACTCCTTCTGATAAGCTTGGCAAATCAAGACGTAATAAAACTAAACGTCAACGCTTACTAGAAATATTGCTAGAGTGTGACTCGGTATCTTGGCTCAACCTGCGAGATGAAATCAAAGCTCCAGCTTCTTTATTAAAGCAACTGGTCGAGGAGCAAGTTGTCGAAACTTTTGAAGAACGAGTTTTCAGGAGATTTTTGCCACAAGGTCTTCCAGCACCTACGGGCTTTCAAAAACTTTCTGAGGATCAGCAAAATGTTTGGACACTGATTGAACAAAGTCTGGATACCAAAAAATATAAAGCCTTTCTTCTGCATGGTGTGACGGGAAGTGGGAAGACAGAGGTCTACCTCCATGCCGTTAGAAAATGCATTGAACTTGAGAAGACAGCCTTGGTGCTTGTTCCTGAAATTTCCCTAACGCCACAATTGGTAAATCGCTTTCGCGAAAGATTCGGAGATCTTGTGGCTGTTCTTCACAGTGGAATGGATGAGGGAGAACGATTTGATGAATGGTCACGTATTCAATTGGGAAAAGCCAAAATCGCAATTGGTGCTCGTAGCGCGATTTTTGCGCCTTTGCAGAAACTTGGGCTAGTGGTCATCGATGAAGAGCACGACCAATCTTACAAACAAGGTGAGTCACCACGTTATCAAGGTCGTGATGTCGCTGTTTATCGTGCGTTCCAGGAAAAAACAACAGTCATTTTGGGTTCGGCGACTCCGTCTATTGAATCATGGCAAAACAGCAGGACAGGAAAGTACCATCTGCTAGAACTACCATCCAGAGCACTGACTGGAGCAAAGCTTCCTGAGGTTGAGCTTCTAGATTTGCGCCAACAGCCTCGCCAGTCTGGTTGCTATTTCTTTACGAAGGAGCTCGTTAAGGCTCTACGGATCTGCCTTCAGAAAAAAGAACAGGCAATTATCTTTCTGAATCGTAGAGGATATGCTCCAGTCGTTCAGTGTCCAGAATGTGAGAATACTATCAATTGCGATGCCTGTAGTTTGAGCTTGGTGTATCATCAGAGCAGCGAAAAACTTCGCTGCCACCAATGTGATTACACTCAAGCGTTTCTGAAAATCTGTCCTAATTGTGGAACGCAGACGGCCATGCGATTGTTGGGAACAGGTACAGAACAGATTGAGCAAGATCTTCGTGTCGTTTTCCCTGAAGCCCGGCTGCTCAGGATGGATCGTGATACACTCCACGGAAAGCATGCTTTAAGTGAAATGCAGCAGAAGATTCACAGACATGAAGTCGACATCGTCATTGGTACTCAACTGGTTACCAAGGGACATGACTTCCCGAATGTAACTTTGGTGGGAGTGCTTTTGGCCGATTTGGGGTTGAATTTGCCAGATTTTCGCTCAGCAGAGAGGACTTTCCAACTACTCACTCAAGTTGCTGGCAGAGCTGGGCGTGGAGAAAAGCCAGGCCGGGTGTTGATTCAGACAAACAATCCACATCATCACAGTTTGCGAACTGCTCAACTTCAAGATTATGAATCTTTTGTGAATCAGGAGTTACCACTACGAGAAAGATTCAGGCAGCCGCCATTTATGAGCCTGGCAAGTGTGCTCTGTATTTCTCGTGATGAGCATCGAGCAAAGGATCTTGCCTTGTCTCTTCGGCAAAATTTAAGATCAAACGGTCAAGGGCAAGTAATCTGTCAGGGACCAGCTGAAGCCCCGATTCGACGCATCAACCATCGCTTCCGATGGCAGGTATTGATTAAGGCTTCCTCTGCAGGATTGATTCGAAAAATTTTTGAAAAGTCACTTCTCGGTCCAGAACCCTTGATCTGTAGTCGAGAAGAAAACATTATTCTTGATATCGACCCACAACAGTTGATGTGACAAGATGAATGAATTCGGTCCATCTCGCATTCGTGGTGGGGGAGTATTGCCAAACAAATACGGAGTATGAGATGAAAGTAAGTTTTTTGGGATTGGGCGTGATGGGCTACCCGATGGCTGGTTATCTGGTAAAAGCTGGTCACGAGGTATGTGTTTATAATCGTACAGCAGAAAAAGCCGCAAAGTGGGTTCAGCAACATGGTGGAACTAGTGCTAGTACTCCATCAGAAGCTGCAAAAGGTGCTAAAATTGTGTTTACCTGTGTCGGCAATGACGATGACCTCCGTCAGGTCGTAAATGGAGAGCAGGGCGCCTTCCGTGGTATGGAAAGAGGAACCTTACTGGTTGATCACACGACCACTTCAGCAATTGTTGCGAGGGAACTTGCGAGTGTTGGAGCTTCCTTGGGTGTCGGATTTGTGGATGCCCCAATTTCTGGGGGTCAAAGTGGCGCTGAAAACGGAATTCTGACTGTGATGTGTGGTGGAGATCAGGCAAACTATGATAGAGCAGAGCCTGTGATTCAAGCCTACGCTCGTTCTGTCAAACGACTTGGAGAAGTTGGCTCTGGTCAACTAACAAAGATGGTCAATCAAATCTGCGTTGCGGGGGTAGTTCAGTCCTTGGCAGAAGCCATTCATTTTGCCCAACGAGCCGGACTAGATCCTTTATCTGTGATTGAGGTGATTTCAAAAGGAGCCGCACAATCGTGGCAGATGGAAAACCGGCACAAGACCATGGTAGCCGATGAATTCGAATTTGGCTTTGCTGTGGATTGGATGCGTAAGGATCTTGGAATTGTGCTCAATGAGGCCCGGCAAAACGGTGCTCAGTTGCCTGGAACCGCGATGATCGATCAATTTTACTCTGGCGTTCAAGCATTGGGTGGAGGGCGCTGGGATACGTCTAGTTTGATCAAGTTGTTACAAGATTCAAAATAATCATCCGGATTCGTGCCACTCTCTCCTCTTCCACCACCTAATTCTGCTGAACTATTCTGGCAGAAATATAAATTTTATCTTCTGTTGACATTGCTCAGTCTAACATGGCTGAGCTACCTGGGTCAGTTTGATCAGGAGTGGACTAGGTGGTTGAGAGAAAATCGGTCGGATCTTTTCGGAGAATGGATGGGCCGTACCCTCTTTGAGGGCTCTTTGCCGGGAGGAAGTGATCCCGCCATTCTGTTTGTCCTAGCTAGTTTCTTACTCTATTTCAGAGCTTGGAAATCCAACGCAACACAACGCCTGCAGGAGTGGCGTCCCTTTTTGGGGTACATCATTACCACCACCCTTGCCGGTGGATTGGGTTATGTTCACTGCCTTAAATGGATCATCGGCAGGGCTCGCCCAAATCTTGTTTGGGACAAGCAATGGCCGTTTAGTGAATGGTATGATTTTGGACCCCACTACATTGCGGAAGGAATCTATAGGGGAAGTTTCCCCAGTGGGCACACTGCCGTCGTTCTTGTGCCGATGCTCCTGTCTTTAATTTGGCTGACAGACTTTAAGTACCGAAAGCCAAAGTTAGCGATCTGTTGGGCAATAGGCTGCATTCTGCTTGCGGTGGGTATGGCAGTAGCTCGCTCAATGACGGCTCATCATTGGATCAGCGATAGTCTGGGGATCTTTGGGCCCGTGGCATTGATAGCTTATTGGCTCTATTTCGATTTTTTGAAAGTTCCCCAACAGAGGGCTTACTTCCGCAGGAATAAGAAGTTACCTGAGATGCCACGCCTCTGGGAGTTGAGGCTTTGTGGTTGGGGCTTACTAGTGATTCTAGGATTGATCTGCTGGTTTTGGGGGTTACGCTCTGTGCAACTGCAATCTGTTCCCTATTTGCTGGGGTTGGCACCCGTCGGAGCTGTTCTGATGACTTGGGGTTTCTTGAGGATTCAAAGATTTTATTCAGGCCTTTTTGACTGGTTGCACTACTAAAACGAGGCTCGCAAAAATTCTTATGAATCTATATATATTTATTCAGAAACATAAAAGGGGAAAAGTTTTTCAAAAAATGCTGAGTATAACGATTAGAAACACCAAAAAAGCTGAGATCAACATGAACGCGTGAATGAAGAAGTAGAGCCGATGATGCTCGTGCATATTCTTCAGGACTTCTACGTAATTCTTCAAAAAAGCCACCATGTTTGATCCTATTTTTCTTGGAATGGATAGTGCTTAAGTTTCAAATTGGTTGTCCAATAAATTTATTAAATTATGTTAACTTACGAAGAAGCCAAAGTCACCATTCTTGCGCATGCTAAGGCTCAAGAATCAGAAAAAGTTGATTTTAGAAACTCAGTTGGAAGAGCCCTGGCTGAAACCCTTGTCGCGCTAGAAGATCAGCCTCCTTTCGATAATTCAGCAGTGGATGGCTACGCTGTAAAATTAAATGAAATTGCCAAAGCTACCTCAGAAAATTCAGTAGTTCTAAGATGTCAGGAATACATTTTCGCTGGTCGATTAGACACGATTTCACTTCAGGAAGGTGAGTGCGTTCAAGTTGCTACGGGTGCACCTATGCCCCTAGGCGCAGATGCTGTTGTTATGAGAGAACAAGTTGTGAGGAAGGATGACCAAGTTTATTTCTCGCATCCCACTCAGAATGGAAACAATCTACGTCGCAGAGGGCGAGACATGTCAATTGGAGACCCTCTCTTTCCTGTCGGAACAACGATTGCCCCAACGCACCTGGTCGTGCTGGCAGCCCAAGGTCTGGTTGAAGTCCCATTGTACAGAAGGCTGAAGATAAATATTTTGTCTACGGGAACAGAACTGGTTGATCCAACCATCAAACCCGGACCTGGTCAGATTCGTGAGGCAAACAGTTTTTTGCTTGAAGCCCTACTCCAAACAGAGGCTTGTGAGGTAACGAGACTGCACCGAGTGGTTGACGACTTGGAAGGTACAATCAAAGTTCTTGATGAGGCGCTGAAAGCAGATGTTTTGTTGATTTCAGGTGGGGTCTCGGTTGGTGACTCAGATTTTGTTAAGCCTGCTCTAAAAGAGTTAGGAGTCGAAGAAATTTTCTGGCGGATCAAAATCAAACCTGGCAAGCCCCTATTCTTTGGAAAGCTTGGAGACACCAAGGTTTTTGGCTTGCCCGGTAATCCAGCTTCCACATTCGTTCTTTTTGAAGAACTGGTCAGGCCCTACCTACGTAAATGTCTTGGCCACCAACAACTGGAAGTGCCAATGCGATCCGCAAAAATCATTGAGGATTTTGATGAAACCTCAGAGAGACTGCAACTTTTAAGGGCCCATTGGTATCATCAAGATGGTACTGATTGGGTTCGTCCTGTACCTCAACAAGGTTCCTTCAGTATTTCCTCGATAGCTCAGGCTAACTCGCTGATTCACATGCCGGAAGATTCCCAACCTTTACGATCTGGGCAGTCAGTCAGTGTTCGACCTCTTGCACACCGCTTTGCTTTATTTGGTTAATGAAACGAATTCGGCAAACACTTACGCTTGAAGAACTGGCTCGTCAGCTAGATTTACCCTTTAGCGGTGAACCCTCCTTGAAATTAACTCATGCCTGTGGGCTGGATCAACTGAGACCTGGTGGGGTAGCTTACTTGGCTTCTGCTAGTGGGTTGAGCAGTGTCACTACTCCGAGAGGAATTCATCGCAAACAGCATCATGAAGAAGAAATCAATGGTGATGAAATTGCGGTGATTGTTCCAGCAGGTACCAACGCTTGGGGTCGAAATTTTCTGTTTGCCCATGATCCGCTGGCAACTCATGTCAAAGCAACAGCACTGTTGCATCCTCAGCAACACCCAGAAGGCCAAGTACATCCCACAGCCACCTTTGGCAATAATGTTCAACTTGGAGAAAATGTTTGGGTAGGCCCACAAGTGGTGCTCTATGATGGAGTTCGCATTGGCTCAGGCAGCATTATACATGCTGGTTGCGTTTTGATGACTGATGCTGTGATTGGGGAGAATTGTGAAATTTTTCCAAAAGCTGTGGTGCAGGAAGACTGCATCATTGGTGATCGGGTGATCCTCCAAAGTGGATCTGTGATTGGGGCAGATGGACATGGTTATTTTCAGAGAGAGGGTGTCAATCAGAAAATTCCCCAAGTGGGCCGAGTGATGGTTGAAAATGATGTTGAAATTGGAGCAAATACTACGGTGGATCGAGCCCGATTTACCGACACTGTCATCAAGGCAGGAAGCAAAATTGATAATCAGGTTCAAATTGCCCACAATGTTGTGATTGGGGAGCATGCGCTGATCTCTGCCCAATCCGCCATAGGTGGAAGTGCGACCATAGGGCATCATCTGATCATGGGTGGGCAAACCGGAATTAGAGATAATGTTCAGGTTGGTAATCATGTGACAGCGGTTGCGCGCTCGGTGATCACGAGCAATATCGCCGATAAGGAGGTAGTGGGTGGAATGCCTTCCAGACCAGTTTCTCAGTGGCGCAAAACTCAGGCATTGATTCACCGACTCGAAGAACTCTTTGACCGCCTCAAAAAAGTTGAATCTCGCTTGCCATGATGGAGGAATCTTCCACCGTTGATTCGGAACACGCTTCTGTGGTTCATTCTGACGCTCCTTCCCGCCTCAGGGCATCTTCCCAAGGGAAGCGCCTCTTTGGTCTCCTGATAGATATTGTTCTCATCATTTTGATCCTTAATACACTCGACAGCCTTTTTCGGCAGGAAAACTGGGACCTTAAGCAGCAGGCTCGTAGCTGGTTAGACCTCACTTGGTTCTATGGTGGGGCCATGCTCTTTTTAGTATTTAGAGATCTTTCACAAAACGGCAGCCCTGGGAAACGCATGTTGGGCATGTGTTTACGTAAAATTGAAAATCTTAATGAAATAGTGCCGAAAGACCGATTATTCAAACGTAATTTGAGCTTATTCATCCTACCTTGGGAAGCTTGGGAAATCTTTAGAGATCCTTACGGAAGGCGCTTGGGAGATCGGTTAGCAGGAACGGTAGTCATTGATAATCCAGATGCGATGCGCCCAATGCGCCGCCTGCTGCTTTCAAACTTGTTGTTCTTTGGTTTTTTCATCATTGCCTTGGGTCTGCAGCAACCAAACATGCGCAAAACCTCAGCTTTTCAGGTGTCCTATGAGGTCGTCAAACAGGATTCAAGATACCTAGAATTGAGGGCTGCAGGATTTGAATTAGAGGAGCCAGAATTACATCTTGATTTCAGGGGAGATGCAGAAGATTCCAGAGTTCGTTTCAGAGTAAACCAAGATGAGGAGGTCCAGATCTTCGAGGTCGTACTTGCCTTGGTAGAGAAGCCCTCACCCCATTGGGAACTAAAGGGCTTGGAATTTCAGACTCTCAAGCAAGAAGAGGAAGATTAAGTAAAACTTTAAAGAGCGGTTGCCACACATGGTAAGAGCATGGTAAAGTCTGATTTTTCAGAATTTCTTAGAAGGATGAAGCAATGGATCTCGCTGGTGAACATATTTCTTTGATGGACACAACTCTTCGTGATGGTGAGCAGACTCAAGGGGTCTCGTTTACACCTTCTGAGAAGATGAATATCGCCAAAGCTCTGCTTCAGAGAGTTGGGGTTGATAGACTGGAAATTGCTTCAGCGAGAATTTCACAGGGAGAACAAGAAGCTGTTCAAAACATAGCAGATTGGGCAAGTGACCAAGGGTTTCTGGATCGTGTAGAAGTTCTCGGTTTTTGTGACTACAAGAGAAGTGTTGACTGGATTTTCGACTCTGGTGCCAGAGTAATGAATTTACTAACCAAGGGGAGTGAAAATCACTGCAAGAATCAGCTTCGGAAAACACTTGAAGAACACGCTGCAGACATACGCCTAACGGTCAAATACGCCGAGATTAGAGGCTTGCAGGTAAATATATATCTCGAGGATTGGTCAAATGGTTATCGAGATAAGCCAGAGTATGTTTATAACCTAATGGGGCACTTGGAGAGGTTAGACATTAAGCACATTATGTTGCCAGACACTCTCGGAGTGCTATCTCCAGAGGAAGTATTTGATAGCTTGAAAGACATGACCTTGCGATTCCCATGGGCTAAAATCGATTTTCATCCTCACAACGACTATGGCTTGGCCACCGCAAACTGCCTATACGCAGTCAAAGCCGGAATTCGTAACCTGCATTGCACAATGAACTGCCTGGGTGAAAGAGCTGGAAATGTTTCCCTTGCTGAAATTTCAGTAGTCCTTCGTGATAAGTTAGGGGTTAACCTCAGCATTGATGAAACAAGCTTGGTGCCAGTGAGCGAGATGATCGAGACCTTCTCAGGTAAGCGATTGGCTACGAATTCCCCTGTCGTGGGTACTGATGTTTTTACCCAGACAAGTGGAATTCACGCTGATGGGGACAGGAAAGGTGGTCTCTATCACAATCCAATTCAGCCAGAGCGTTTTGGCAGAATTCGAAGTTATGCACTGGGAAAAATGAGTGGCAAAGCATCTCTCGTAAAAAATCTTGAGATCCTTGGTCTACAGCTTTCTGAGGAAAATCTAAGAAAAGTATTGGAAAGAATCGTCCAACTGGGGGACTCAAAGAAAAATCTGACTCCAGCGGATTTGCCCTTCATTGTTACTGATGTCTTGGATGATAACGTTAATCAACGATTGCGCTTAGAGGGTTGCAGCATCCAGAGTGGTTTGAATCTTAAGTCCACCGCTTCTGTTAGCTTGTGTTGGGACGAAAAGGAATACACTGAAGCAGGTTCAGGCATTGGTGGATATGATGCTTTTATGAATGCTATCAAGAAAATCCTCAAACGCCGTCAAATCATTTGTCCTGACTTGGTGGACTATGAAATTCGGATTCCTAGGAGTGGAAAAACTGATGCGTTGACCGAGGCTGTGATCACCTGGAAGATGGGTGAGAGACGACTCCAAACGATTGGTGTGGATGGTGACCAAGTGATGGCAGCAGTTAATGCTACCTTGAAAATGCTAAATTTGCTGATGCTACAGAATCAAGTACAGGCTGAACCAGCAGCCTAATTTTTTGCAAGTGAACCCCAGGATTATTGAATCTCCTTGCCCGGAGAATGCTGATTTCCAAAATACCCTATTTGTTCCCATCACTGGAAACCCGGCAGGCTATCACCACCTTGTATTGGCAGAACTGGCCTTGAGGCAACGACCTGAATTATCGAAGGTCGTTTACCTCCTCTCTAATGGTCATCATCCAGATCCTTTCAAAAGATCAGTAACCCTCCCCAAAGATATCCGCCTCCAACTGATGCAAGACCTGCTAGCGAGTTTACATCAAAATTCTGGAAATCGACTCAATTTCATTGTTGCTCAAGTTGAAGAAATTCTTCGTCTTCGCCAAGTAGGGTTATTCGTTTCAATCAGTGAATTCAAGAAGGAAGGCCAGGTTAGACTGTTGGATAATGTCAAAAATATCTGGACAGCTATCGAGTCTGATAGCGAGTCTAAAAGTAAGCGGATTCAGGTTTTGATCGGTAGTGACTTGATCAACAGAATGCAGGATCCCAAAATATTTTCTGAAGCAGACTTGAAAGAGATGTCAAACTTGACGGAATGGCTGGTAGTACCCCGGCCGGGTGAGCGGGTTGCGGATAGTTTTGGTGAAGGACTATCTCTGAAACAGAAAATTCTAGATCCTGATCTTTTACCCATAGCACTTAAAAGCTATCTAAATCTTTCCTCAACGATAATTCGTCGAGCTGTATCCTGTGGGCAGCAACTTCCCGCTTATCTGCCTGACAATGCAATTGAGCATCTTGATGAGTATCTTGGGAGTAGACTTTCAAAGAAAATTGCTGAAGTCAGTGAGTGGGAAGCCAGAATTCTGGAACTAGAGAGAGATCTCCTAGAAATCAGTCGAAAGGTCTCTCGCCAGCTTTTTGAGAGAAAAAATCCTCCGAAAATCTATCTTCTGGAAACAAGCACTGGTGGACGGATAGCAGGATCCTTGATTGGGCTACCCGGTTCGTCCAAATTCGTTCTTGGCTCTCAGGTCGCTTATGCCAATTCCTTCAAGGAACGATTGATCGGGAGATTTCTGGGGGACCACGAATCAAGCCTGTCTGAGGAATTGACAAAGGAGATGGCTTTGGCTGCAATGAAAAATATTGAAGCAGACGTGGTGCTGGCTGAAAATGGGATGGCAGGCCCCCCTGATGGAAACCTGCGCAGCAATAAGAATGGGGTTTGCCACCTGGTGCTTATCCAAAGGTCAGAAATGATGGAGCAGCGACATGAGCAGATCTACGAGGTAATTCAGGAAAATCCATTCTTCACCAAACAGGA
Source organism: Deltaproteobacteria bacterium (assembly GCA_002683655.1). Taxonomy (GTDB): domain Bacteria; phylum SAR324; class SAR324; order SAR324; family NAC60-12; genus JCVI-SCAAA005. The sequence goes on along the minus strand of NYTS01000058.1, from coordinate 40,684 downwards.
ACACCAGATTCGTTTTGCGATTTCTGCTATTAAATTGCTTTCTAGACAACTTGATTTGTATCCTACCTCAGTAAGCCATTGACCTACCAACTCCCATCGACAGCAGATAAAGCTGAATACGTTAGCCACAAATTCAATGAAATTGCGTTGAAGTATGACAGGTTTAATGACCTCATTACCTTTGGAATGCACCGTTATTGGAAGCGTTTTGTTGCTCGTCAGACGGGACTTCGGGAAGGAGAACGTTGCTTGGATCTTTGTTGTGGGACTGGAGACATTGCTAGGGCTGTCATCAAACAGCATCCTCATGCGGAAGTGACAGGGGTTGATTTTGCTGCATCGATGTTGGGGATCGCTGCAGATCGGACTCGATTTGATTCGGTTCAATGGATTCAAGGGGATGCCCTTCGCCTTCCTTTTCCGGATAACTGGTTTGCTGCGGTGACGATTGGTTATGGACTGCGTAACCTTGATGATTTCACGAAGGGACTCTCGGAGATCAGGCGCATCTTGCAACCAGGGGGGGTCTTGGTTAGTCTCGATGTGGGAAAAGTACGGCTACCATTAATAGATGTTTTGAGCCGTTTCTATTTCTTCAAGGTGGTCCCAAAGATTGGTGAATGGCTAATGCCAGAGCAAGAGATGTTCACCTATCTTCCTCAGTCTTCTTTGAAGTATCCTGATCAAGAAACCCTGAAGCGGAAACTACTTGAAGTCGGTTTTCAACAGGCTGACTACTACGATTTTGCATTTGGTGCCTCGACAATTCATGTCGCTTACAAAACCTCTGCTCCCTGAAGAAAGCAATCATGGAATCATTGGAACAACAATTTACGTCTGTTCTGGCTGAAATCGAAGTTGATGGAAGGCCTCTCACTGAAACAGAGATTGTTCATAGCTGTGTGGTCAACAATGACTTCGCCAAATTCACGATTGTTCTACCTTTAGAGTCGAGGTTGCGTCAAATACTCCCAACGCAGATTGAGGAGAATATCCGGAACTTATCAAGTATTTCTCGAGTGGCTGTTGAAGTCTTGGAAAAGGCCCCCATTGATGATGAATCAGATGAAGATACTGCTTCGACACCCGAATCAGAAAACAGCAGAAAAGCTCGGCAGCCTCAAAGAACCGCTTATCTTCAAAACTATGATGCGGTTTTAGCCGTGGCCAGTGGCAAGGGGGGAGTTGGGAAATCTACGGTATCCCTAAATTTAGCGCTAGCCCTCCAGCAAAAAGGATTTAGTGTAAGTTTTTTTGACGCTGATATTTATGGCCCAAGTTTCCCCATTATGACAGGTCTCCGAGGAGTGAAACCAGAACTAAGGGAAGAAAACTTGATACCGCTGGAAGTGATGGGTTTACATGCGATGTCGATTGGTAATCTGATTGATGATGAGGCGGCAATGGTCTGGAGAGGGCCGATGGTTCATCAGGCAGTAGAACAACTTTTGCGAGATACAGCCTGGCCAGGTGGTGATATAATGATTATAGACATGCCTCCAGGAACTGGGGATGTTCAACTCAGCATTTCACAGCTCTGTGAGTTGGCTGGTGCCGTTGTGGTTTCCACTCCACAAGACATGGCCTTGGTGGATGCTTACAAAGCAATCACTATGTTTTCCAAAGTTGATATTCCCATCGTTGGCATTGTTGAGAATATGAGCTACTTTGAATGTCCTCATTGTGGTGAAAAAACAGCTATCTTCAGCCAACATGGCGCTGAAGAAGCTTGCCGCAAATACGAAGTGCCTTTTCTTGGTGCTATTCCTTTGGAACTAGCCATTCGTGAAGGGGGTGACCTGGGCAAGCCTCTCATGAACCAAGCCCCATCTGATAGCCCTGCTGCAGAAGCCTTCCGCCTAATCGCTGATAATGTGATCTCTTCCCTCGACGACATCTACTGAATCAAGAATGAGCAACTATGCTGCTGCATTTGCGGATTCAGAATTTAGCGACAATTGAAAATCTAGAAATCGATTTTTTCGATGGTTTTTCCATCATGACTGGAGAAACCGGTGCAGGGAAATCGATCATGATTGATGGTCTTCAATTACTTTTGGGAGATCGAGCTGATTTTGGACTAATTCGACAGGGTTCTTCTCAAGCGCTAGTGGAGGGAACATTTGATATTTCAAAACAAACTGCATTGAAGCGATTGCTTAGTGAATCGGAAATACCTCATGAAAATGAACTATTGATTCGCCGAATGCTTAACACAAATAACCGCCAGAAACGCTTTCTAAACGACACTTCTGTCACTCAGGGCTTGCTTGCAGAAGTTGGGCAAGGACTTGTTCATATCCATGGTCAACACGATAACCAAGCACTTCTTGATTCCTCTCGTCATTTAGATTTTTTGGATGCCTTTGGCAATCTATTCCCGACAAGAGGGGCACTCCGAGAAGTTCATAAAAAATGGACTAGGAAACGACGTGAGCAGGAAGAGTGGCAGGAACGGTTAGCAAACCGTACGGATAGACAGATGCTTCTGGAGGCACAGTTTCAAGAGCTTTCCAGCCTCAACCTGGAGCGGCAAGAGATGGATGATCTTGAGACAGAGTCCAAAATGCTTGCTAATGCGGAACAACTTCTGAGCCTCTATGTAGGGATGCAGACCGTTCTTTATGAAGAGGATGGATCTATTGTGGAAGTACTGAGTAGTTTGAAAAGGCAGTTACAAGATGCTGAACGAATGGACCCCGGTTGCACGGCACTTTTAGAGAATGTTGATCAGTCACTTCTTCAGCTTGATGAATTGAGCCAGTCATTAAGACACAGACAGGACCGAATTGAAGACAACCCTGAACGCTTGGCTTGGGTCAATGATCGTTTAAGCTTACTTCAAACAATGCAGCGCAAGTATAGGGTAACCAACACAACTCAACTAATAGAACTCTGTGAACGACATCAAACGGAGCTAAAAGGTCTCCAAAATCTGGAAGAAGATGTGTCAGCCTTAGAAAATGAAATTCATGAATTAGTCACAATCTTAAGAGAACAGTCGACAAATCTTTCGTCAGAAAGAAAAAAAGCAGCTAAGAAACTCGACGAGGCGATCAGTAGGGAATTGACAGAGCTTGGAATGAATCGGGCAAAATTCGAAACTTCCTTTGAAAAAAAATATGATGATTCATTTAGCTCAAATGGTGCTGATCGAGTTGAATTCATGCTCTCTGTCAATCCGGGACAGCCGCTGCGTCCCCTCGTAAAGATTGCTTCTGGGGGGGAGTTATCCAGAGTGATGTTGGCAATCCAGACTATCCTAACCACAGACACTGTGGAAACTCTGATCTTTGATGAAGTCGACACGGGCATAAGTGGTAGTGTCGCGGAGACAGTTGGAAGGAAGTTGGCACATCTAGGAAAACGCCAACAGACACTTTGTATTACCCATCTTCCGCAAATTGCAGCATTTGCTGAACACCATTATGCAGTGACTAAATCTACAGAAAAGGATCAAACCTACACTTTCATTGAAAATCTGGACAAGCAACATGCGATCATGGAAATCGCTAGACTCCTTGATGGATCGGAGATCACAAATCAAGCATTAAAATTGGCGCGTGAGATGCGAAAGCGATCCCATTCAACAACTGAGACCTAAGCCACAAAGACTCTTCCTCAAAAATGTCATTTTTTCGAAGCCGTAAACTAGCGCCAGTTACATCTGATTTTCTGCTGGAATGTAAAGATCTCGTCAAGCATTACGGGAAAATAAAGCCAGTGGATGGAGTAAGTCTGAATCTACGACCTCATGAGTTGCTTTCGATACTTGGGCCCTCTGGCTGTGGGAAATCCACCCTTCTTAACTTGATTGCAGGCTTGGATGAGCCACAATCTGGGGAGATTTTTATTGGTGGAGAAGAAATGAGTAACGTTCACCACATGGTAGCCCCTGAGTTAAGGCGTGTAGGGATGGTCTTCCAAGATATTGCTCTCTTTCCTCACCTTAATGTGTTCAAAAATGTGGCTTATGGGCTAAATGGTTCAAAGGACGAAAAACGTTCACGTGTGGAGGGGATGCTGAAACTTGTTGAATTATCTGGCTCTGAAAAGAAAATGCCACACGAACTTTCAGGTGGAGAACAACAACGGATTGCGATAGCTAGAGCTCTGGCGCCGGCTCCAAGATTGTTGTTGTTGGATGAACCATTCAATAGTCTGGATTATCGGCTAAGAGTGCAGATTCGGCAGGATATTCGGGATATTCTGCATGAAGCTAAGGTGAGCGCAATTCTGGTCACACATGATCAGACGGAGGCTTACACATTTGCTGATCGGATGATTTTACTATCCCGAGGAAAAGTTGTTCAGAACGGAAACCCGGAAGAGATATACCATGAACCGGCCACGGCTTGGGTCGCTTCCTTCGTGGGTGAAGCGAATCTGGTACCCCTAGAGCTTGTTGGATCAGCTATTGGACTTGAAAATATACCTCAACTTCCAAAAATTCATGACCAATTATGGATGTCTCGACTAGAAGATATCAAAATTTTAAAAGTCCCTGAGACAACTTCACAAGCAGGTTGGATTCAGGAGATTTCCTTTCGTGGTGATCACAAAATTCTGCATGTACGCCATGAGAATGGCTTGGTTCTGCGCGTCAGTGTTCCATCCAGAGAGAGTTGGCTCTTGGGAGACACAGTGCAACTTAAACCCCAACACAGCAGAACCTATCCGGCCTGATCCACAGTTGGAACACCCACCAACCCCACACTTTTGATCAAGGCTTTTACCTCGTCCCCTTCTTTCAACTGAAGTACATCACAGGATTTTCTTGTGATTCTAGCTAAGAGAACATCCCCATTGGCTTGTTTCCCTAGACATAAAAATACTGTAGCTTGTTGCTCCCCAAAAGGTTGAATGTCTACTATTATGGCTGATAGAACATTCAAGAAGCTAGCATCTCCGTCTTGCCATGATTTGGCGATCCCTACTTCTCTTGCCAAAATTCTTAAACGATGACGGCTTCCAACCACGCCCAAATTCTGGGATAGAGTTAGAGATCCGCCATTAACTGATATTTTTGAAAGACAATACTTTGAATCAAAATTTTGCATCGCTCCCTCCAGAATTACAGCTGCTTCTGGTAACCTTGCTAATGGTAACTGTGGATTAGCTAGTAATTCCGAGATACTGCCTTGGGCAATGACATGCCCTTTCTTAAGCAGAATCATCCAATCTGCGAGTTGTTCGACCTCGTGCAAATCATGGCTTACGTAAACAATTGGTACTTTTAGATCCAGATGGAGCCTTTGTAGGTAAGGCAGAATCTCCATTCTGCTGAAGGGATCCAGTGCAGAGAGCGGTTCGTCCATCAAGAGAATTTCTGGAGCAGAGAGTAAAGCTCTTGCAATGGCAACTCGCTGTTTTTCTCCACCTGAAAGCTTGCTAGGTTCACGGTCTAGTAAGGCCTCCAAGCCTAACATTTCGGTTATCTCCTCCCATAGCTTGGTCTTCTGAGTGTTTTGAATGCGCCTCAACCCATATTCAAGGTTCCCTCTAACGGAAAGATGCGGAAACAGATTCGCATCTTGAAAGACATAGCCAATTGGGCGGCGATGAGTTGGCAAAAAATTAGAAGAATTCTGCCAACTTTTTCCATCAACAACTAAGTTACCCTCTAGCCGAGTTAAACCTGCAATGCAGCGTAGGATGGTGGTTTTACCGGAGCCGGAAGGACCAAATAATGCGGTAATTCCTGTTTGTGGTAGAGTGAAGAGGACATCCACCTCAAAATTTCCAAGTCTCCCTTTAAATTCGGCTTCAAATCTACTCATTACTTTTTTTTCGCCAATGTCGTTCGATAAGAGTTGTTGCCAAGATCACGCAAAAGGAAAATCCAATCATACCTCCAGCCAGTGCATGGGCTTTTTGCCATTGAAGAGATTCAACGTAATCATAAATCGCTACTGAAAGAACTTTGGTCTCTCCAGGGATATTTCCACCTAACATCAAAATCACACCAAACTCACCAACGGTGTGAGCGAAACCCAAGACTGATCCGGTTAGTATGCCTGGCCTAGCGAGAGGTAAGGCAACTGAAAAAAAGACATCGAATGGACTTGCCCGAAGGCTGGCCGCAGCTTCCAATGAATGCTCTCCAATAGCTTCAAAAGAGTTCCGAATAGGTTGGACGACAAAAGGCAGTGAATAGATGACTGATCCAACGACCAATCCCTTGAAGGAAAAAGGGAAGGGAGAACCAAAAACTTCCGATAACCAGCTACCAAAATTTCCCTGTGGACTAAGCAGCAAAAGCAGATAGAGTCCTAGGACTGTAGGAGGAAGAACTAGCGGCAGGGCGACTAAAGTTCCGATAATTTCTTTAATAAATGACTTTGAACGGGCAAGCCACCAAGCGATTGGAGTCCCTAGAATCAGTAAAAGGAGTGTGGTGATAAAGGCTAATTTAAGGGTGAGTTTGGTAGCCTCCCACATCTCAGCATCAAACCATTCATTCAAAGGGAAATCTCATTCCAAATCATAACCAAAAGACTGAATTATTTCTCTAGCAAGATCGCTTTTAAGAAATTCTAGAAATTCTCTGGCAGCTTTTGTATCCAGACCTTTCTGTATGAGCACAGCATCTTGTTGGATTGGGGAGTGTAAATCTGCGGGAATAGTCCAATACAGATCTGGGTCAATATTGATCAACTGAGATCTTGAGATGAAGCCTAACTCTGCATTGCCAGTGCTCACAAACTGAAAGGTCTGAGCAATGTTATCACCTTGAATAATTCTTGTACTGAGATTTTCCAAGATCACTAGGTTTTGGAGGACCTCCAATGCAGCTCTACCATATGGCGCTGTCGTTGGATTTGCGATCGCCATTCGAGCAAATTCATTCGACTTTAAAATCTCCAAAGGTTGTTGATCAGTTTCCACCCTCGGACAATAGAGCACAATCCGCCCAAGTGCATAAGTGAATTGGCTACCCTTTTCAGCAATACCTTGTGAAACTAATTTAAATGGGCGTTCTTGGTCAGCAGCAAGGAATACTTGAAAAGGAGCACCGTGGACGATTTGAGCGTATAATTTGCCAGTTGAGCCAAAGCTCAGGCTCACATTATGAGAAGTTATCCGGGAAAATTCCTGACTCAATTCTTTTGCTGGAGCGACAAAGTTGGATGCTACGGCGACAAGTAATTTCTCAGCATGTACTATGTGGAAATTAAAGAAGAGAAATAAGAGCAGAAACTGAATTTTTTTTAGCAACGTTTTGCTTATTTTGAGTCTGGCTTTGGGGATACTTGTCTTAACAATTGAATACGATTTCTAGACGGAACAGAAGATTTCTCTGACGAGAATGGCCGTGGGTAAAAATTAGAACAAATGAATTTTTTAAGATTTGGCAAGTTTAGTCAGTTGTTCCTTAAGAATGTAATATTCCAAATTGTCTAATTGATCTTCTAGGAATGGCCTCCGCCACGGAGTTGGGGTATCCAAATCTTTTTCTGTGATTAAATTCTGGAGGTTGCTCTCAAGCACATTCATCTCAATTTGGATGCGCTCCAGAGTATTGACAATCTTGACATGTTGTCTTAGGAACACTGGTAGTTTTTTTATATCTTGATGCATACTATCCTCACTTTGCTTGCTTTCAAGTGTGAATACTCGTTTCAGCATGGAAGTGGCTTTCCCAGCAATGCCTTCCTCTTTGCTGTAGCAGTTCAAAAGATTCAGTAGTTGCAGATGAGTTTTCCTCTTGGGATCAATTGGTTTTGTCAATTCCTGAATCAATGATTCTTTCTGAAGGATTTTTTCAAGTAATTGCTTTTTGGACTTTAGAAGATGCTGATAATGCTCAACTTCTTGTTGATTCTCATTGCTAAAGTCATCAGCCTCAATGAGGTCTAATTCAACCTGAGTCGGATCAATCTGTTCTTGTAGATTCTTTAGATGCTTCTTAGCTTCCTCAATCCGCTGCTGATTCTGAGGCTGTTTCGCGAGTGATTTTTCCTCTTTTCGACTAAGATCCCTTGTTGTATGCACCAAGATCAGAATGGGCAGTTTATCTCCTTCAAATTGCCATGGATTAATCAACACCAAGTCATACTTTTTCATATCAGGATGTTGAAAAAGACTTGTTGGGATTTTTCGAAGATCGATCTGTTGAGCATCTTGATCGATTTTCCTCTGCAAGTGTTGCAGTTGATTGAGCGTCATTGTCTTAATACGCCGGCTGTTGTAGCCAAGCTCACCAAGCTTTCTTGGCAACTTGGAACCAAGATTATCAATGATTAGCACATTCACCAATGTCCGTATAACATTTTCAAGAAGACTGACCCCCGTAGCCGCTGTAATGGCTTTGTCCAGAGCTCGTCTTAGTCCTTCAATGTAAAGATCCTCAAATGGTTCTAATCTCTTGAGGATTGATTGTAATACTAACTGTTGTTGCCAGTGTTGTTCATTCCTTCTGAAATAATTTACGCATTGATAGCAAAATTTCTGAAACTCCAGATCACCCCGTTGGGTTTGGATATCCTTTTCGAGTTGTTTCAAACGTTGCAACCAAAGTTCAGCTTCGGAATCCATTTTCTTGGGAAGTCTCATGACCCGGGATCGGGAATAGATTTTCATACCACTCTGAGGTCGCTTTTCCGCGCCAAAATCCTCCTTATACCAAAGCCAGATAACAGCAGCGTTTTGAGCAGGTGGCCGGCCTGGGCCATGCGTAAGCAATTCGATAGAAGTGTGTCGATTTTCTATCCGCTTTATCAATTCGGAACGAAGATTATCTGCCCAGATCTGGGGTATCGAAACTTGTAGGAGATCTGGCATTACGTACTTAACTAGGAGATTTGGATTCTTGATTCAAATGATTTGGATATATTGAATTTAAATCAACCGTCCAGATCAGAATATTTTGAGAAGCTCCAAATGATGTGATTTAGGCTGTTAAAGCATCGGATCGGAGGATGGGGACGTAAATGAAGTTGGCTCAACGCTGCCAAAAGGAGGTGAAGATATAGTCTGAGAAAAGAATAAACACTGCTGAGAAGCTCACGGCTTCAGTCGTGGCCCGACCAACTCCTTCAGCCCCGTTTTCGGTGAAGTAACCCTTGTAGCAACCTACATGAGTGAGAACCACTCCAAAAATAGCTGCCTTAATTAGGCTACCCCAAATATCTCGCAGTTCTACAAATGATTCGATTTTGGAGAGAAAAATTCCAGAATCTACTCCGAGTAACAAGACTCCAACAAGATATGAGCCTAGTATGCCAGTAAAATTGGCTACCATAGTCAGGCTTGGCAGCATCACCAAACCTGCTAGTATTCTGGGAGTTACAAGATACTGGACTGGGTTGACTGCTAGAGATTGCAACGCATCAATCTGCTCTGTGACCCGCATGGTGCCGAGTTCAGCCGCAATTGCTGAACCGGCTCTCGCATTGACCATTAAGGCTGTTAGAACTGGACCAAGTTCTCTGGTCATACTAACAGCGACCATTCCCCCCACAATGCTTTCTGAACCGAAGGTTTTTAAAGCAAAGTACGACTGAATGGTAAGTACCATTCCAGTAAATGTTCCGGTAAGAATGGTAATCCAGAGCGACTTACTGCCAATGAATTCCATCTGTTTGAGAAAAATTTTGAAGCGAAAGGGAGGTGAGAAAAGGGCTGATAAGGCTTCCAGAAGCAGCAAAGTAGCCCGGCCTACGCCAGCTATACTTTGCTGAAAATGGATCCTGAATTCGTAGAAAATCGATGGGGAGGCGCTAGGCATTTTTTCCAGTTAGCGGTGCATCAAGCGAGTGTATTTATCACGGTACACTGAGACCATCTGGCCCGGATCCTCGTCTGGCATATTTCTGACTAGAATTCTTGCAAGATCGTTATTCAATTCCTCAAGATTCTTCATGGCGTTGTAGTGAGAAACTCTACGATCCCAGCATTGGCTAACCGACTGTGCAACAGATCTTGAATCACTTGCTGTGTAAAAAGAATCGAAAAGGAAATGATCTTCGCGTGTGTTCAGATACTTGGCAAAACCGCTCTTTGCTTCCTCATGCAGAAAGAACGCCTCATCAATAGTCAGATCTGCGCAAGGACCAGCTAGCAAAGTATTTCCGTCTCCGACAATTTCTTGAATGGTGCTGCACCCGGATGAAAAAAAAACCATTGTTGTGGTAACTAAAATTAAATTTTTTAACTTCATTAATTTCTCCTGTGAATGCTGAAAATTATGTTCTGAAGTTATTATCGACTTTTTGAACAGAATCTTTAGCTTTTCTGAAAAGTTCTCCTTATTTTTTGGCTTCTCGATAGGAATGAACCAAATTTACTGATGGAATTGAATCAATGGTTCCTACCAAATCTTATGAAAAAATGCTGTGAAGGAGTTGAGTGTTGAATTTGACATCTGAAAATCAAAGTCTTTTGGACTATATCGCACAATCACAACAAAAGATGGACTCCAATACTATTTTGGAGTCTGTTGTAAAAAATCTTGAATTCGTGATTTGTGAAATTCCAGAGCGAGCAAATAAAACAGATTTGTTTGAAGCTTTGGCTAGAACTGTTCGAGACAGGCTTATTGGGCAACTTAATGAAACCCAACAGCGATATGAAAAATCTGAAGCCAAACAAGTCAATTATTTGTCCCTTGAATATCTTATCGGACGAAGTCTTCGCAATAACCTTGTCAATCTAGGGATCTATGATGTTTGCCAGAAAGTGATGGAGCAATTGGGTGTGAAACTCACAGAAATAGAGGAGTGTGAGCGAGATGCAGGTTTGGGTAATGGAGGTCTTGGACGTTTAGCAGCTTGTTTTCTAGACTCCATGGCAACCCTGCAGTTACCTGCTTTTGGCTACGGTATTCGCTATGAGTATGGGATTTTTCAGCAAAAATTTGAGAATGGACAACAAATCGAATTTCCGGATGGTTGGCTAGAAAGTGGTTATCCTTGGGAAATTCGTCGACCTCACATCAACTACCCAGTCCGATTTTATGGGAGGGTGATTGATGAAACTGACGAACTGGGAAGATCAAAGCGTCGTTGGGTGGAAGCTGAACAAGCGAGGGCAGTAGCTTTTGACGTACCAGTCAGCGGCTACGCCAATGAGACCGTGAATGTTCTAAGGCTTTGGTCTGCTAGGGCTGTTCGAGATTTTGATTTGGCGAGCTTCAATCGGGGAGATTATTTACAAGCTGTGATGGACAAACAGCGAGTAGAAACAATCTCCAAGGTTTTGTATCCGAATGATCAGGCATTCAGTGGAAAGGAACTGAGGCTAAAGCAGCAATATTTTTTCGTGTCAGCTTCCTTGCAGGATATGATTGTTCGCTTCAAGGATCGCAATCAGCCCTGGGGGGCCTTCCCAGAATATATGGCAATTCAACTTAACGATACGCATCCTTCGATTGCAATTCCGGAACTGATGCGACTGTTGATTGATGAGGAGGAGTTGGAATGGGATGAATCTTGGCAAATATGTTGTCAAACCTTTGCTTACACGAATCATACGGTACTGCCAGAAGCTCTCGAGCGATGGTCTGTTGAATTACTCAACAACTTGCTTCCAAGACACATGGAACTGATCTATCAGATCAATGATCGATTTCTTCAGCAGGTAAGACAAAGAAATCCCAGAGACCCAGGTTTACTATCCAGAGTCTCTATGATTGAAGAAGGTTGGGAAAAGCAAGTACGGATGCCTTTTCTATCAATTGTTGGCAGCCACACAACAAATGGAGTAGCCGCGCTGCATACAGAACTGCTTAAAGAGACAATTTTTAGAGACTTTTATGGCTTGTTCCCAGAGCGGTTTCAAAACAAGACTAATGGAATTACCCCAAGGCTTTGGTTACGTTGTGCGAATCCTGAGTTGTCTGAGCTAATTAGTGATCATATTGGAAGTGATTGGATCACAAATCTGGATAAGCTAAAGAAATTATTGGATTTGGCTTCAACAGAAAGCTTTCAACATCAGTGGCAAGAGGTAAAAAGACGGAAAAAACAACAACTTTGTGAGTGGATCTTAGCAACTCACAAAGTTGAACTGGCAGTTGATTCTCTCTTTGATGTCCAGGTCAAACGGATTCATGAATATAAGCGTCAGTTGCTCAATATCCTGCATGTGGTTCATCTCTACGACCAGTTGAGAAAAAAAACAAAAATGAATGCTCCCAAGCGAACCGTTCTTTTTGGTGGAAAGGCTGCTCCGGGTTACTACATGGCGAAGCAAATTATTCGCTTGATCAATGACGTGGCAGCAAAGGTTAATACGGATGTTGAGATTGAAGATAGGCTTCGTGTTCTATTTGTGACTAATTATGGTGTGTCCAGCTCGGAAAAGATCATCGCGGCCAGCGAGGTCTCAGAACATATTTCTACAGCAGGGACAGAGGCTTCGGGTACCAGTAACATGAAGTTTTCTTTGAACGGCTGCATCCTACTTGGGACCCACGATGGTGCGACAATCGAAATTGGAGAGGAAGTTGGATCAGAGAATATTTTTACCTTTGGGATGAAGGCGTACGATGTTCAGCATTTGAGAGCAAATGGATATGATCCTCAGCAGATTTATAATGAAAATCCCCGAGTACAGAATGTACTAGATCTTGTTGGATCTGGTTTTTTCAATCCCCAAGAGCCTCAACGTTATCGGGATCTTATCGATTCTCTGATTTATAATGATCATTACTTACTTCTTGCAGATTTTGATGCTTACTCTGCCTGTCAAGAGTTAGTTGGAAAAACTTATCAAGATGTTCCTACCTGGACTCAGATGTCGATTGCAAATACCGCCAAAGTTGGCAAATTTTCAAGTGATCGTACGATCAGGGAATATGCAACCCAGATTTGGAATGTCCACCCCTTACTTCATGGAAGATGATTAACTGGCAATGAAGTTAAATTTATTAAGATTTTGTTGGGGCCTGATCCTTTTGGGGTTGCTCCCCAAAAATGTTATCGCACAGAATTCAGTCCAACCTGAGTTTTACAGCTACCAAACGTTTGGCAATCGTGGCAGTTCCTACACCAGCGTTGCTACTGGTGTGGGAATTTACATGATGGACCGAGAGGACGGTGGTCCACAAAGATATCTGCAAAGTTTAGTGCTGTTTGTTCCACAGGCTAGTCTGGATACTGACAGCAAACTTGGAGATCATTTCCTTTTATCATCTGGCCAAGGTCTGGAGATAGTCCTTCATGACCAATGGCGGGACCCTGTTGGGAAAGGAGCCCAAATTTCATTCAGGCATTTGAGATGGAATGCGGCTGCCAAAGTGGAGAATGAAAAGGGAGAACCGGCTTCGACGAACATTTTTCACATGGGTTGGAGTGGCTCTATGGAGGCAATTCCAACGAATTTGGTATGGTTTGTTGGTTTAGATGTCGCCCAGTTGTTTCTTCCAGGGGCTAGTTATGGTGAAATCCAAGGTGCAGTTGGTCTTCGCCTAAACTGGTGATCTAAGAAATTCCATATCTCTCATTTTCATTTCAATTCATCTCTCCAAATCTGTGAAGTCGATCCGTGAGTTCAAAGTCAAAGTCCTGCAAAAGGATGGCTCTAGAAACTCCCTTCTTGATGCTGTTGCCGTTGAAGAACCTCTTGAAATCAGGTTGTCTGTTGATGGCTTTACGCTTCGGATAGCTACAACGATGCGTACTCCAGGTAATGACAAAGAATTGGCTCTTGGATTCCTTTGGTCAGAAGGATTAATTAGGGACATAGAGTCGATTCAGTCAGTGAAAAGATCGACAGACCCCAGGCTGGAAGTTTCAGAAAATTTAATTGTTGTAGAACTATCTGCAGGAACTCGAGTTGCCTGGAGCCGCCTGAATCGAAGAAAAGATGTGCAATCTAGCTGTGGAATCTGCGGGCGTCAGTCTCTTCAAAGCCTCAAAAATCTTGAAATCAGCCAACCTAGGGGAGCACCCTGGCCAAGGGATCTATCTCTAGGGACTTTTTTGGAGCAGCTCTCCAGCTCACAAAATATGTTTCGAAGTACTGGAGGTGTCCACGCTTCAGGACTTTTCCATTACGATGGGAATTTGATTTGTTTGAGAGAGGACGTTGGTCGGCACAACGCACTTGATAAAGTTGTTGGCTGGAGTCTGGATAAGAAATTCGTTCCTGCTGAGGATTCGATTTTGTTGGTGAGCGGCAGAATCAGCTTCGAGTTGGTGCAGAAGGCACTTCTAGCAGGAATCCCAAACTTAGTTGGAATTGGAGCCCCAAGCTCCCTTGCAATAGAATTAGCTGAAGAATTTGATCTGACCTTGCTTGGATTTCTGCGAGAAAACTCTGTGAACGTTTACTCTGGTGACTGGCGCATTAGTTGATTGTAACTTAACAATCGGAATGGATTTGATAAACGAGTTAGCTCTGCCTAAGGCTCACTCTGATAGAACTAGAGTATCTTCAGGAGCCCACCCAATCCAAAGTCGATCGCCTTTTTTTGGACGGACGGAAATTCGGCTGAGGTTCGTGAGTGTTGCACATAAAAAAGGACCTGCATCCGTCTTCAGGTAGACATGGCTCTCACTTCCATGGTAAACGACCGCATCGACTTCCCCAGGGAAAGAAAAGTAAGAAGACGGAAGAATCTCGCTTGAGATTCTAAGCTTCTCTGGGCGAACAGCGAGGTGAAGCTTACTACTCACTCTCTCAGAGTGAGGAATCGTCAATTTGCCAAGAAGCTCGGTCTTCACGTTTAGTCCGCCCCAATCTTCATGACCTTCAACAATTCCTGCAAACAAGTTCATCCGGCCAATGAAGTCTGCAACGAACCTGCAGTTAGGAGACTCATATAGTTCTCCAGGAGGTGCGACCTGTCTCACCACTCCATTCTCCATTACGGCAATTCGGTCAGCCATCGACAGAGCTTCCTCCTGATCATGAGTGACGATCAAAAATGTGATGCCTACAGCTTTCTGCAACTTCACCAACTCCAGTTGCATTGCTTCTCTCAGCTTTGCGTCAAGTGCAGAGAGAGGTTCATCCAGTAAAAGAACTCTGGGGCGCTTTACTAATGCACGGGCTAATGCAACACGTTGACGCTGCCCACCCGACAACTGATCGGGTTTGCGTAACTCATAGCCATCTAATTTCACTAATGCCAAAGCGTCCTGCACTCGCTCCTTAACTTCCTCACGCGGTGTTTTAGCTACTTTCAATCCATAAGCCACATTGTCAAAGACATTCATGTGTGGAAAAACAGCGTATGACTGAAATACCATATTGACTGGACGCTGGTTCGGGGGAATGTCTCTGGTCTCTTTCCCATCAATCTTGATACTTCCCTCAGATGGAAATTCGAAGCCTGCCAGCATTCGTAAAAGTGTCGTCTTTCCACAACCTGATGGTCCAAGTAGGGCAAAAAACTCTCCTTCATAAATATTTAGGTTCACCCCGTTGACAGCGTGGACATTGCCGAAGCTCTTAACGACTTGCTTGATCTGTAGGATGACGGGCCGATCAGCCATGAGCTACACCCCCATGGTCCCCACTGCGGCTTTGAAACCACAATGCAAAGGTAGTCATTACGAGTGTGATGGCAATCAAGACCGCTGAGGCAGCATTAACTTCAGGTGTTACAGAGAAGCGGATCATCGAGTAAATCTTGATTGGGAAGGTAATGGTGTCTGGACCAGAGGTAAAGAAGGTGATGACAAAATCATCAAGTGAGAGTGTAAATGCCAATAGGGTCCCAGCAATAAGGCCCGGTCGCATATGAGGGATAAGGATGTCTTTGAATGCTTGCCACTCTCCAGCACCTAGGTCCTTCGCAGCCTCTTCTAATTCACGATTGAAGCTAGCCAATCGAGCTCTAACCACCACTGTCACAAATGGGAAACTGAAGGAGATGTGAGAAATGGTGATCGCGCCCAAATTGAGAGGCCATGGAAGACCGGACGGCCAGCCAATGCGAGAAAAGAAAGCCAGCATGGCGACACCCATACAAATTTCGGGGATTACAATCGGCAAGGACATGGCTCCTTCATACCCTGCTTTTCCTGGAAAACGGAAGCGCCATAGCAAAATCGCAGTCATCGTTCCTAGCACCACGCTGATTAGGGTACTCAGGAAGGCAATTGTCAGGGAGTTGGTAAACGCTTCTACTAAGGAGGAGTTGTTCCAGGCCTTTTCATAGTACTTGAAAGTGAATCCTCGCCAGACGATGTTGCGACGGCTATCGTTGAAGCTAAAGGCAACAAGTGTGACTATCGGAGCATACAGAAAAACGAAGGTTCCAAGCAATACCAGCCTCATCCATGTGCGTCGGGTATAATCCAGCGGTCCAATTAGGTTCTTTGAACGAACACTCACGCAAGCCCTTTTTCATTGTGACGGGTTAAAAGAGCTCTCACAGCTAGGGCGAAGAATGTTAGATACATTAGCAAGAAGGAGAGCGCAGCACCAAAAGGCCAATCGTTGGCGGATTTGAACTGTCGCTCGATCACATTTGCTATCATTTGACTGTCTGTGCCTCCCAATAGGTCCGGAGTAAGGTATGAACCTAAAGCGGGAATGAAGGTAATAATCACTCCAGAGATGATTCCAGGCAATGCCAGTGGAACAATCACGGAACGGAAGGTCCGCCATTGCCCAGCACCAAGGTCAAGGCTCGCCTCAATGTAACTTCTATCCATCCGGTCTAGAGCTGCGTAAAGGGGTAAAACCATGAATGGAAGGTGGACATAGACCAGCCCATAGACAACTGCGAAGTTATTGTAAAGAAGTTCAAAACGATGGAATCTCTCTCCAAAGAGATTCCAATCTCCCAATCCAAGTATCCTTAGCCCACTATCAGCAGACAGCCAAATAAGTTCCAACAAATCATTTAGGTAGCCGTTAGTTCTGAGGACTGCAATCAATGCGTACGTACGGATCAGCAGATTGGTCCAAAAGGGGAGGATCACAAGAAGCAGTAGAATTGGCTTCCAGCGCTCTGATGCAGAGGTGATTGCCAAGGCAATTGGAAAAGAAATCACCAAGCAGAAGAAAGTAGTTAGGCCTGCATACCAGAAAGATTTGAGAAATATCTGCAAGTAAAGCGGCTGAACTGCCCTTGAATAGTTTTCGAGCGTGCCTGTAATGGCCACCTCAATGATGCCTTGTTTTTCACCGAAGCTGAGTCCCCATACCAGAAAAAGTGGCGCAAGGAATAAGGCAAATAGCCAGATTGTGGGGGGTATCCCAAAGGACCAGAAAACCTTGGGTGATTTCCGCCAGTAATCCACTGAAATGTAAAAGAGTTGGTTGGGGAAAAAGAGGCCCAGGTTTATCCGAGCCTTTGGGAAGATTTAAGCGGCGGAGATGCGTGTCCAAGCCTCGTCGAAAAGGCGTTGCATAGCTTCTCCACGGTATTTTGAGGACTCGCTTCGTCCTAAGACATCGTCTGTGGGAAAGATAGCTGGGTTATTTCGGTATTCATCCCCTAGCTTTGCTTTAGCGACCGAATTCGGTGTCGCATACTGGATGAAATCTGCGATTAGTGCTCCAGCATCTCCATCGAGCAGGTAGTTCATAAATGCGTGAGCGTTTTCAGGATGTGGGGCCCCTTTGGGAATACAGAGACAATCTTCCCAGAGGAGCGTTCCTTCCTTGGGAACGATATAGGCGATATCATCATCTTCCTCTTGCACTTGAATGATGTCCCCATTGTACTCCATCGTTAGATCAACCTCGCCAGAGAGCAGCAAGTCTTGCCCATTGTCCTCAGCAAAAACCTTAATGTGTTTCTTTTGCTTGATCATCAAATCTTCCACAGCCTTAACGACTGCGGGATCAGTAGTGTTTAATGAATGACCGAGGTACTTCATGGCAACAGGAACTGTCTCGGATGGGCTGTTGAGCACAGCGATCCTTCCTGAATATTCACTGGATGCAAATAGAGTGGACCAGCTGTCTGGTACTTTCGATACCTTTGATTTGCGGTACCCAATCCCAATCGTTCCCCACATGTAAGGCATGCTGTAGGCCCGCTTGGGATCAAATGCTGCGTCTCGAAAAGCTTTGTCTATGTTCTTGAAGTTAGGAATTTTGGAGTGATCGAGTTTGAACAGCATGTTGGCACGGATCATCCGCTCAACAAAGTCGTTCGTTGGTACAATCACGTCGTAACCAGGATTGCCTTCTTTGAGCTTGGCAAATAACTCATCATTGTCAGCAAACAGATCCATGCTAACTGCAATTCCACTATCATTTCGGAAATCATCCAGGGTCGTTTCGCCGATATAGGTATCCCAATTGTAAAAGTTGAGCTTTTTTTCTTCTGCACTCCAGCCTTCACGTGGCAATAAAGTCAAACCTGCTGCCACTGCACCAAGTCTTCGCAAGAAATGACGGCGAGAAGGTCGAGAGTTATTTTTTGGATTCATTTTCATATAACTGCTCCAGCTTTGGGTTCAGCAAAAATGCGCCATAAGGGGGCAAACTTTAGAGGGGCGCAGATGGAATTAAACCTCACTCCACATTACAAAGTGAGCCCCGTGGAAAAAAATAATCAGCAGCGTCCGAGTTCTTCTGCCAACTGATTTAGTGTTTTGGACGCTTTTTCGTAAATCTCATCCAGGTGTCCCCTTGTGGCAACGAGGGGTGGAGAAAGGATCATGGTATCTTGCACTGCCCTCATCACTAAACCGTTTTGTATACAGAGATCCCTGCAGCGTTCACCCACTTTCCCACGTTCCTTAAAAAAACGTCTTGAAGACTTGTCATCAACTAACTCGATTGCCCCAAGTAAACCTACAATCCTCACTTCTCCAACCAAGGGGTGTTCATTGAACCGCTCCCAAAGTTGACGAAGGTAGGGCCCAGTGTCATTTTGGACTTTTTCTAACAGACCCTCTCGTTCGATGATTTCAAGATTTCTCGAGGCTACGACGCATGCAGCAGGATGACCAGAATACGTAAAGCCGTGGGCAAATTCCTTACCTTTGCCAATGATGACATCAGCAATTCGGTCAGAAACCATGACACCTCCAATCGGAAGATATCCAGAGGAAAGCCCTTTGGCGATTGGCATCAGGTCAGGTTTAATATTAAAATATTCTGAACCAAACCAATGTCCGGTTCTGCCGAAGCCACAGATCACTTCATCCGCTATTAGAAGAATTCCATACTTGTCACAAATCCGCTGTATTTCAGGCCAATATGTCTCTGGAGGGACGATTACGCCCCCAGCTCCTTGAATTGGTTCCCCAATGAAAGCAGCTACACGTTCAATACCGAGTTCATTGATTTTCTTCTCAAGTTCCTGAGCAGCTAAAATTCCATATTGTGATGGAGAGTGCTCACCACCGTTTTGGTACCAATATGGTTGTTCGATGTGGACAATGTCAGGAATAGGCAGATCATCAATCTCATGAATAAACTTCTGACCACCTAGGCTCGCTCCTGCGACGGTACTTCCATGATAACCATTGATTCTGCTAATCAGAACTCGCTTCTGGGGCTGTCCCAAAAGCTTCCAATAGTTGCGAACCATCCGCAGGACAGTGTCATTGGCCTCAGATCCGGAGTTTACAAAAAAGACATGATTGAACTGAGGGGGGCTGATTTCCGCAAGCTTCTCTGAAAGTTCAATAGCTGGAGGGTGGGTACACTGAAAGAAGCTATTGTAGTAAGGAAGCTGTTGCAATTGTTCATAAGCAGCTTTTGCAAGCTCTTCTCGGCCGTATCCAACATTTACACACCACAAGCCAGCCATTCCATCAATGATTTGGTTCCCTTCTGAATCCAAGAGATAAACACCCTCTGCCCTCGTTATGACCCTAGTCCCCCTGCGCGCCAGATCCTTGGTGTTTGTGAAGGGATGCATGAAGTGGCGGGAATCAAGACTTTGCCATTCAGTGGTACTGTGAAGCATTCAAAATCCTAATGATAAAGAGTGAGGGCACATTGTTAGGCTGTAGAAGCAGCTAATTTCTGGGCGTTGTCAACTTATCCTTTTCTAAAAAAACAGCAAGATGGCTGAATTTGAAAAGCTAAAAGAATCTTTGATAGAAATTCAACAAGAAAATCGCGTTTGGCATGATGGTCTTTTAACAGAAAATCTAAGTACCCAAACAAGCATGGGATATCTGTTCTTCAATAGAAGAAGTTTTTGCGAGATAGGTAAATAATTTGAACACGAGGCTCTTCACCCAAACTGTCGAGAGTAGTAACGCTGGTATTCTGTAGCCACTTCAGGGTAGGGACGGTAGACTTCAAGGAAGAATTTGAATGAAGCCATTTTTACATAGGAGTAGGCGGGAGTGGCAGAAATGGAGGCAATCAAAATTCGAAGAAAGAAGTTTTCCACTGTCAGTAGTGAAAGAATTGGAATCAACAAAACAAAGAGTAAAGAGATTAGGATTCTTGCGAGATAGAAGAGCCAAGAGTACCAAAAAACTCGTCTACTCTTCAGAAGTTCTGAAAAAAGCTTCAATTTGGTTGAAAAGCCATTGCTCAAGACCGCTAGTTTTGAGGAATATGAAAATCCTGCCATTGCTAAGGGCCAAACAACTCCTACCATTCCTACTGGGAGCAAAATGCTGAAGGGTGAGCTACTCTGAATCCAAATTTCCCTACCAATTATCCAGCCAGCTCCAGCCCAAACCCCTCCAATACCAAATACAATTCCTATGGCACAAGCATCCCAGACGAACTGAGACCAACGCAAGCTTTGTAGTGATTTCAAAATGCGCCACCGTCCTCCTTCTGAACGATGCATTTTACGCATATCCATGGTTGGCCACATTGAAGTCAATTGTTTGGCAGCAAACAGGCATCCACCAACCAGTAGAGTTCGCCAGTCCAAAAGCCATTCACTAACCAAATTTGGAGCTTGAAGGAACAGCCAATCGGCAGCAATCCCTAGTTCCCTTGAGCTTGGAAATTCAAAACCTTCCGGACGAATCTTCACATAACTGCGCAGGACTCTATCAGCTATTAATAGAAGAGCCACCAGCAGAATAAAAGATTTGTAGCGAATCAGGTCACGGATCGAATCAACTACCAGGATTTGGATAAGTCGATGCATCAAGGGGGTAGTGGAGTCAAAGATAGACGGTGCTGAAAACGCACGGGGACTTTCAAGGTAACTCCTTCGTGCAGTTCAGGAAAGTAACCAACCGTTTTGCTGTTCACGAGGATCTGCATGATTCCTTCAGAAGACAGTTCAGTACCAACATCAAGATCATGTTGTGATGCAGGAAAAGCAAAGCCATTTGCCTGAAGATCCATGATCAGGTGATCAATATTTGTAAATTCAACGGCCCAATTTTCAGCCGGAACATTCGTGACAAGCTCAATGTGCTGAGCTTCCAAGGGCAAACTTACAATTCTTTGATGTTCCTTAAAAAAAGGGCGTCGTGTCGAATAGAGGACTGTTATCAAAATCAGGCAAGCAGTTATACCTATTCGTAAGCGCCATTTAGTTCGATTGCTAATTTTTCTAACAAGGACGCTATCAGATAGTGGAGGTTGAAGGACGAAAAAGTAAAAGCAGATAAACGTAGCGCCCATCACCCCTAAAGACCAAAAAGCATCACTTACATAGTGAGCACCTTGGAGGAGTCTGGCTGTGCTCATCAGCGTGCCATAACCTAACCCCAGTGCCAAAGATCCAATGGCTACTGGAGGAGAGTAGTTCCAGAACATTACACCGGAGGCAAAGATGAATCCCATTGTGCAGTGTCCACATGGAAAGGACTGACCCTGACCTGGTATGCCTAGTTCCAAAGCAGCCCGATATTCCCAATTACCCCCAAATTCTGCGACCTCTCTAGGACGAGGTCTCCCAGTGTATTCTTTTAAAAGTGCATTAACGATTAGGCCTGCCCCAACAATTGAGGTTAAGCTGTAGAGCAGAAAATAGC
The DNA here is from genome assembly GCA_002683655.1 of Deltaproteobacteria bacterium. Classification (GTDB taxonomy): domain Bacteria; phylum SAR324; class SAR324; order SAR324; family NAC60-12; genus JCVI-SCAAA005. The sequence continues at coordinate 18,860 of NYTS01000058.1, read as the reverse complement.
GACGAAAGCGGATCCATTTTGGTGATTGGAGGGAGCGATACCAAGCAAGTAGACTAATAAAGGTAAGTGCAAAGGCTGGAATCGTTCCGAATTCATAGAGGAAACGCCAAGGCTGCGCATCACCGAGTGACCATCCTGTTTCTGATGACCATATCTGACGTATGATTAATCTGTCTGCATCAAGCCGGTTCCAGACCAGAGTGGCAGTAAGCCATACTGCTAACCACAGTGTTAGTAGGATTGCTCCAATCCAGTAATATCGCTTACGTTGGGGATCCATTCCAAATTTGCGTAATCAATGCGTGAAGATTTCAGGTGATACAAGCACCTAAGATTTTTGCTTCGCTGAGCCACTATTCCTATCAATGACTGAAGGTTTTTGATTGATTGGTGCAATTTTTGGGGATTTGTTCCTGATTAAAGCAAACGACAATCACTTTTCAGAAAAATTCATGAAACCTAAATCAACTTCCATTCCTGTTATTCGTCTGAACCCAGGTCGTGAAAAATCTGTTCATCGACGACACCCATGGTTGTTCTCCGGTGCTTTGGAATCTGAATCAGATGCAAATCTCCCAGGTCAAACCGTCAGAGTGGAAACGTCATCAGGAAAATTCTTAGGATATGCTGCATGGAGTCCAAAATCTCAAATTCGATTACGTTTTTGGAGCTTTAATGAACAGGATAAAATTGATGATAATTTTATCCATTCTCGATTGCAGAAGGCTTTATCTTATCGTAGTTCCAGCAATCTTGCCAGTAATGCAAAACGTCTTGTACATGGTGAAGCTGATGGTTTACCAGGTCTCATCGTTGATCAATATGATCAGGTCTTGGTGCTACAAATCCTATCTGTCGGCATGGAATACTGGAGAGAGATCTTGATTCAACAATTGATAGATCTGACAGGATTAGAGTGTGTTTTTGAGAGGTCTGATACAGAGGTGCGAAGATTAGAAGGACTTGAAAGAAAGTGTGGCGCAATTCTGGGAGAGTTGCCCCCCAAATTTGTGATTCAGGAACATGGGCTTGAGTATTACATTGATGTTGAAAATGGCCAAAAAACAGGATTTTACCTAGATCAGCGAGCTAACCGAGCCAAGATTCAAGAAATTTCAAACAACAAAGAGGTACTAAACTGTTTTTGTTATACGGGTGGATTCAGTCTAAATGCATTACGTGGGGGGGCAAGGTTTGTAACTTCCATTGACAGCTCTAGACCAGCGTTGAAAATGGCAAAATTGAATACAAAAACAAATGGGCTGCCAGAAGAAAACACCGAGTGGATAGAAGCAGATGTCTTTATGTCTCTTAGAAAATTTCGAGATCAAGGACGGAATTTTGACTTAATTATTCTTGATCCGCCGAAGTTTGCCCCCACAAAACAGAATGTTGAAAAAGCTTCACGAGCCTACAAAGACATCAATTTGCTCGCTATGAAACTTCTGAATGCAGGAGGATTATTGGCCACATTTAGTTGCTCAAGTGCGATCAGTCCAGAATTATTCAAAAAGATTTTGGCAAGTAGTACAGCGGATGCCCGACAAGACTTTTCGATTCTTGATAACTTTTCAGCAGATCAAGATCATCCACAATTACTATCTTTTCCAGAATGTGAGTACCTGAAGGGTTTACTTCTTCAAAAGTGCTCTTAATCCAGTAAGCAAACTATCGAAAAGGCCCTCTCATTTTGCATTTTGCAAAACATTGAAAAATTGAAATCATTAAAGATCGTCTCAATTCAAGTCTTCACTAATCATGTTGAAAGATCCCCAGTCGAAATCACCTTTTCATTTTTCCAAGAGTGTCCTCACGGCTTTCATTGCATTGATCTTGTTGCTGGAGATGATTTGGTTCTTGGGTACTTTCCAAGTCTTCTTGAATGTTGTTCTACCAGTTTTTGCACTAGTGGCCATCGGTTATTTCACAGGCCCATTGCTGGGATGAAGGCAAAAACAATGACTCGATATGCCTACTTAATTTCAATGCCAGCCTTTGTTTTCAATGTTATCAGCCAATCTTCGGTTCCTCTGTCAACGAAGTTGATGATGGTAGGCTATAGTGTTTTAACCCATATAATGGTAGCAATTGGGGCAGTTTTTGTTGGTAAAATTTTGGGAAGATCACGTGAAATCATTGCCGCCTTTGTATTGATTTCTATTTTTGGCAATGTTGGGAACTTTGGGCTGTCTCTGTTGGATTTCTGATTCGGTGAAGTATCGAAAGTCCCAGCAACTGTCTATTTTCTTTCAATTCTAGTGACTTCATTTGTCATTGGGGTTGGGGTGGCTGGATGGGTTCGCAAAGGTAGTTTGTCGGCAGTTACGAGCGTGCTGAAAACCCGAGCTCTTCTCGCACCTCCCCCTGCAGCTATTTTTGCTGCGACAGGTTGAAAAGTGCCACTCTCAGTAGATGGGCTTACAGGTTTGTTGGGACAGGCTATGATCCCAACAATGATTGTCACCCTTGGTGTTCATCTATCTAGCGTTGAGAAATTAGAGTTGAACCTAGATATTTGGATAGCTTGTGGACTTAGTTTGCTATTAGCACCATTGCTGGTGTTTGGCTTGGCATCCCTTTTTCCATTGGGAGAACTGGAGAAAAAATATTGGAATTTTGCAAGCAGCTATGGCGACAGCAATCCTTGCTGCGATCATCGCAATTGAAAACGATCTCGTTCCTGATTTCGTGACAACCTCTGTTCTGCTCTCAACAATGCTTGGCGTGTTTACCATGACAATCCTCCTGTCTATAATATAGGCCCATCTACAAATATCTCAGTCAGGTTCTGAATTCTCAAATTTCACATTACGCTAATGTAAGAACTTTCGAATTACGAAGTCTTCGAAGAATGTGTTGAGGAAATCAAAGTAAAAAAACTAAATTTTAATTCTCAGTTCAATTAGAGGTACTCATGTGGGTGCCCTTCATTTTGATTAGGAAGGGTTAACATTGGAAAGTTTTCCTGTCAGTTTCTGGAAATGCAAAAAGGTTGCTTTGATAGGTTATTCTGCCTCAAGGAAGACTTGGGTTTCTCCAATGCTTTATAAGAGAACTGAGTGGGCACCAGCCACGTCGATAGCCAGCTAAGAGATTGCTTTACTCAATACCAGAGCATTTCCTGGGGGATCGTGGTAATAGCCTTTCTTTAGATGAATTTGACGAAAACCTGAGGCAAAGTATAGGTGCTGAGCTGCGAGATTGAACTCATGTACTTCAAGTAAAATTTTCGGAACCTGCTCATTCCTAGCTAGCTGAATCAAGAAGTCCATCATTTCTCTCCCGATTCCTTGCCGCTGGTGATCTGGAACTACTCCAACTCTGAGGATTGAGAACAAATCAGGCTGATCTTCTACGATCAAAAATGCTAAAGCCTTTGAATTGGCTTCAGTATGCCATGTCCAAGCACGAAACCACGAATGGTTCATCAATTTGATGAATGACTCTTCTCGCCAAGCTTTCTTAAAACAATTCTTGTCAAGTTCTGCAAGACTGGTCGGGTCTTTTCCATTGCGAATCCAACCCCTTGAACGTTTCCACATTGATGACTTTTCATTTTTCACATAAATTAGCTCAGTAGCAGTCAACTTGACCCATTCCTGAATGATTTTATATTGTGGGCTTGAGTGTAACATTCAAAGTCTAGTAATTTTGATTCGATGAGCCATTGAAAGGTTAAGTCTCTTTGACCCATTTCCAACCATGCACAGGAGTCGCATGTTTAAGAAAGTTGTACCCGTAACAAAAGAAAATCACAGCCATCTGTTTGTCAAGGGAACAGACAATTTCCTTTTTGCTAAAGATTTTCATATTGCTCCCATTGCTCTCAAAGAATTTTTCAGAGCTGCTGCTTACTATCCAATCATCTTCTTAGAAGAGCCGAGTTCAAAGGAATTCAGGCCTGTTGCTTTGCTCGGGCTACAGCAAGGGGAGAATCTTTATATTGATGATCAGGGAAAATGGTTAGTTCCCTATGTTCCTGCTGCTATTCGCAGGTATCCGTTTACCCTTGCACCTACCCAGGATCCCAATCAATTTCTAATTTGTGTTGATGAGGAAAGTGAATTGGTTGGAACCGAGGAAGGGAACCCCTTGTTCACAGCAGAAGGGGAGTTGAGTGAGACAATGGAACATGTCAGAAAGTATCTGACCGAGTTACACCAAATGGAGCAGTTCACTCACCAAGTTTGCAAGGAATTGAAAGACATGAACCTGTTTACCTCAATGAATCTCAACTTCCAAAACATGGGGCAAAACCAGCAGATTCGAGGCTTATATCTTGTGAACGAGGAAAATCTTAACAAGCTCGGTGACAACGACTTTCTTAAGTTGCGCAGAAGCAACTCGCTTCCTGCAATTTATGCCCATTTGGCCTCTCTGCCACAAGCGGATCGGTTAGCTCAATTCCGAACAGATGAGGAGGTGCCTTCCGCAACAAATTAACACATTGAGTAGTCGGTGCCTCTTAGCAAGTACCGACTATCTTTTCGCTAAATCATCCCTCCTTTAGTTTCATACTCCCAGAAGTATCCTCGCAGGATTCTCGAGATATTCTTTCACTTTGAACAGGAAACTGACGGATTCACGCCCATCAACGATTCGATGATCGTAACTGAGAGCTAAGTACATAACAGGACGAATCACTACCTGTCCGTTTAAAGCTACTGGTCGTTCCACCACGTTATGCATCCCTAGAATGGCGCTTTGAGGAGGGTTGATGATCGGTGTTGAAAGCATGGACCCGAAGACGCCACCGTTAGTGATCGAGAAAGTACCTCCCGTCATTTCTTCAACGCTCAACTTATTATCCCTTGCTCGCTTAGCAAGCCTTCCAATCTCCAGTTCAATTTGTGGAATACTCAAGCTTTCCGCATTGCGAACGACAGGGACTACTAACCCTTTTGGAGCACTTACAGCGATGCCGATGTCGACGAAATCACTATAAACAATCTCATTGCCATCAATCATTGCATTCACTGCGGGAAAATCTTGAACAGCCTCACTCACAGCTTTGGTGAAGAAGCCCATAAAACCAAGACGCTGCCCATATTTTTTTTCAAATCTGTCCTTGTAATCCTTTCTCATGGCAAAGATCGCGCTCATGTCAACCTCATTAAAGGTTGTCAGCATGGCGGTTTCGTTCTTCACTGCTACAAGGCGTTCCGAAAGTTTGGTCCGCAGCCGCGACATTTTTTCACGTCGCTGCTCCCTGCTGGAGGACTTAGGAACGGTCTCTCCATCAGATTTAGATTGGGTAGAGGGTGCAACGGCTGTGGACCCAGTTTTCGGGGGTGGAGGCTGCTGATTTTTAGCTAGTTCCACATCTTGCTTTGTAATTCGATTGCCAGGGCCAGAACCTTTAACCTGTTCGGCAGAGATCTCTGCTTCGTTCATCAACTTTTTTGCTGCAGGAGATGGATGTCCAGCTGCATACCCAACGCTGGATTGTTCTACCTTCTCGGGTGCTGCATTTGATGATTGGGTAGTTGGTCTGCTTGAATCAGCACTTGATACTCCAGCCGTGTCAATTTTACAAAGTACGTCTCCTACTTTTGCGTCAGCCCCCTCTTGCAATATGATTTGAACTGTCCCCGCAACCTCTGCGGGCATAGGTAAAGTTGCTTTGTCAGTTTCAATCTCGCATAAAATTTCATCAACCTGAACGAATTCTCCATCTGCCTTGTGCCAGGTTTCAATAGTAACCTCTGTGATTGATTCTCCGGGGCTAGGGATCTTTATCTCAACGACGGACATACTTTATCTCTGAACTTAGAATTGTAATTTGAGGATTTTAAGCAAACGCTAGATGAATTAATTCTTCTTGTTGCCTTTTGTGCATCACGGAAAATCCGGTTGAAGGACTACTGCTTTCTTTGCGCGAAATTAACTTCAAGGAGCTTCCAAGATCAGGAAATTTCCTCATCATGAATCCTGCTGCACCCATGTTTTCGGGCTCCTCCTGAACCCAAAACCACTCCTGCGTCTGTACGTAACGATTTCGTATTTCCATGATCTGTTCTGTTGCCATCGGATAGAGTTGCTCTAGGCGTACAACAGCAACATCTTTGCGTTCTTCAAAATGCTGCCTCTCTAAAAGGTCATAGTAGATTTTTCCGTTGCAAAACAAGACTCTTTTGACCTTTGCTGGATCAGCATAATTATCATCAATAATTTCTTGAAAACAGGTGCCCTTTTCAAAATCATTTAGAGAACTGACACACTTTGGATGACGCAGCAGACTTTTTGGGGTGAAGATCACCAATGGTTTTCGAAATGGACGTGCAGTCTGCCTTCGAAGAGCATGAAATAGATTGGCTGGAGTTGTACAATTCAAAATGTACATGTTGTTGTCGGCACACAAGGTCATAAATCTTTCAATTCTTGCTGATGAGTGCTCTGGACCTTGGCCCTCATAGCCATGTGGTAATTGGAGAACCAAACCATTCATCCGCTGCCACTTTGTTTCTGCAGAAGCAATAAATTGATCAATAATTATTTGAGCGCCATTAGCAAAATCACCAAATTGCGCTTCCCAAATCACCAGATCTTTAGGTGATGACACAGCATAACCATACTCGAAGCCAAGGACTCCATATTCGGAAAGATGTGAATTATAAATACTCAGCAATCCTTGGGAATTACTGAGATGCATGAGAGGAAAATGCTTCGTGTCGTCTTCTTCCACGACAACTGCATGTCTATGAGAGAATGTGCCACGTCGAACATCCTGACCACTGATTCTAATTCCAGTTCCCTCTTCAAGTAGAGAGGCATAGGCTAGTTGCTCACCCATGCCCCAATCAAGAATCTCTCTTTCGTTGACCATCTTTGATCGATCTTTGTAGAGATTTCGGATTTTCGGAAAAATCTTCCAATCCTCGGGGAGTGTTGTCAGTTTTTTTGCTAATTTATGGAGTTGTGCCCGATCCACACCAGTGTCAGGTGATTTCTGGTGTTCTTCCTGTTGTGCCAATCTTAGCCCTTGCCAATCTCCTTCGAAGAAAGAGGTGGGCTCTAGTTGTTCTCTTTGGTGCGAGAGTTCCAGCGAGGAGTTCATTTGTTCTCTGAAATTACGATCAATTTCGTCTAATTCTTCTCCACTGAAAGTACCTTCATCAATCAGCTGATTACGATAAATCAACTTTGGGTTGGGGTGCTTACCAATCAACTCATAAAGAGTTGGTTGTGTAAAGCGCGGTTCGTCACCTTCGTTGTGCCCGTGTTTGCGATAAGCAAGGATATCCACAAAAACGTCCCGATGGAACTGCTGACGGAATTCCAGCGCCATTTCGATTGTATGGACTACAGCCTCAATATCATCTCCATTGACATGGAATACCGGTGATAGCGTTGTTTTGGCGATATCAGTACAGTAAGTGCTGGAACGACTTTCAATATAGTCAGTCGTAAAGCCTACCTGGTTGTTGAGTACAACATGCACTGTTCCACCTGTCTTGTAGCCTTCCAATTGGGACATTTGAAGAACCTCATAAATGATCCCTTGCCCTGCAATTGAAGCATCCCCATGAATGAGAATAGGGACGAGTTTCTTCTCATCTCCAGAGTAGCGCTTTTCAATTTTGGCCCTAGCTATTCCCTCAACAACGGGGTTTACAGCTTCAAGGTGGGAAGGATTTGGAGCGAGACTCAAGTGGACTTTCTCACCATTATGGGCAATTCGGTCACTCGAATAACCCATGTGGTATTTCACATCTCCTTCAAAGTGGGAATCTCCAAAAGATTTCCCTTCAAATTCTGCAAAAATGTTCTCATAACTCTTGTTAAGAATATTTGCTAACACATTTAGGCGTCCACGATGGGCCATACCAATTACAAATTCTTTAACCCCCAGAACAGCACCTTCCTCAACTATTGTTTCTAGAGCTGGAATGATCGCTTCTGCACCCTCAAGCGAGAATCGTTTTTGTCCTACGAACTTCGTGTGAAGAAAAGCTTCAAAATCGACTGCTCTCATCAATTTTTCATAGATTTGTTGCTTCTCTTCTTTGTTGAAAATGGTGTGGTTACGATTCTGCTCAACCCTAGACTGAATCCAGTCAACTACGTGTGGAGTCCGAACAAATTTATATTCGGCACCGATTGACCCACAATACGTTTTTCCAAGAAAATCTACAATTTCTCGCAAAGTTGTTGGTCCTAAGCCAATCCTGCTACCAGCTTGAAAAACGGTTTCGAAATCTCCCTCGTTGAGGTTGAAATTTTCTAACTGAATTGGTTGTTCATGCAGTCTTCTCGGCCGAATAGGATTTGTCTTGGCGAAGAGATGTCCTCTTTGACGATATGCTCCAATAAGATTGAGTACATTGACTTCTTTCTGGAAAGCCTCAGGTATTGATGCGTCAATGACTCCTTGGTTGTAATTTGCTTTTGAAAACTCAAAACCTTCAAAAAAACGACGCCAACTTTCGTCTACTGATTCAGGATTCTGACAGAACTGTTCGAACAGATGGTCAAAATTGCCGATGTCTCCGTTGCCTAGAAACGAAAAATTATCCATGAGATTTACCTTTGATTTGGAACTCAAGATGTAAAGGTATTTAAGAAGTTCATAGTTTGCCCAACAGGGAATTGGTGCAATGAAAATACAAAATTTTTTAAAAGATTATTTCAGGTCGAATTGTTGAGAGCAGAGAGATTTTTCAACAAGATGCGACTCAGCAGCCCTATGGCCCCAGCCAGAGATATTTCATCACTTACCAGCAGTCTTTGAACTTCTTTAAAATGAAAGAGTCTTACCGACTGATTTCTTCATCATGGTGGGCTCTCGCCAAAAATTCATCCATACTGATTTCTGCTTCATAGATGTTAGCTAAACAGGAATCCCGAGGAGAAAGAGCAAATGGACTCTGCTGTTTCAGCCGATCTGCAGAAATTTTGATTCCTGTCTCCTCATATAATTTTCTCAGGGCTCCTTCCTGCGGAGACTCACCTTTTTCAATACCACCGGCCAGAATTTCCATGGAATGCATATCATTAAAATGGATCGCTTCACTTCAAACAGCACAATTTAGCGGCCCTCAACAACCGACAGAATCATTACCACACCAAAGCTTGGTTCAATCACAAAGAAGTCTACTCTTTGTTTGAGAGAGAAACATGGATTCTGATGGAGGATCTCAATGGGTTGCAGATCATTACATTGAGGCTCAATTAGTCGTGGATCACTTAGGCTGGGCATCAATCAAATTAAAATGATTTATCGGCCTTGAATAAACCGAAATGTTAAATTCAACCGTTCACCGACTGCTTTTTTTGTTTTAGGAATTTCATGTTGCCAGAATTTTTGCGTAGTTCCCGCCATGATCAGTAGTGATCCGGTTGAGAGTTCAAGTGCAAAGTTGGACACTTCAGAATCAGAGCGATGTTGAAATTTCATCATCCGTGAACCTCCAAGACTTATTGATGCAATCACAGGATTTAAGCCCATTTCCCATTCATCATCACTGTGCCACCCCATGCTATCATTCCCATTCCTATATAAGTTTAACAGTACGCTGTTGAATTGCCTCTCAATCGTTTCAGCCAACTGATTACGGACTTCCAGTAGTGTGGGCGTCCAAGCTTTAGGATTCAAACTTAGATTTGAATAACTGTACACAGCCCCAGGATCACCATACCAAGCTGATAATCTTGGACAATCAACCCATTTGCCAAAGATTTTGATTCGATGTTGCTCCCATTCAATCTCTTTTTTCAAGCGCTCTATCCAATTCACTGAATCGGATTCTCGCCAAGTTCTTGAAAAGGTCAAATCCCCATCTGGTATATCGATGATTTCAAAACTCATTTCGAGATTTTAGTAAAATTTCTTTTCATTTTATGAATTTTCCATATCATGCGAATTTTTTCTCAATTTACATGGAGGAATTATGGAAGGTTTAGTATTTCGTTTTCAAAAAGTTATTGAAGAAGTGGCAGCCGGAAACCGCAGTTTGTTTTCCAGAGAGACTGGTAAGGCTCCATCCTTCGCAACGGATGTCTGCAAAGGCAGAATTCTACCAACCATTCCTTACCTAATTCAACTTTCTGAGAAATATTCTATCAGTTTAGACTGGTTACTACGAGGAATTGGAAAAATGTACTTGGATTCGACAAAGAAAGACTTTGGAACTGAGGTTGTACATATTCCAAGGTATGACGTCAAAGTCAGTGCTGGGGGAGGAAGTTGGACAGTGGATCAAACTATTGTGGAGCAAATGCCTTTTCAGGATCGTTGGTTAAGGCAGCAACTTGGGAGATCCGCAGATCAGATGATATTGGTTTCTGTGGAAGGAGATAGTATGGAACCGACCCTTGAGGAAAATGACTTATTGCTGATCGACCGACAGCAGACAGTGTTTGCTCGTGAAGGGATCTACGTGATTCGTTTGGATGACATGTTGATGGTGAAACGTTTACAGCGTCAACCAAAGGGCTTGATTCAAATCATCAGTGATAACCTCAACTATCCACCCATCACACTTTCAGGTGATTGTGGTGAATCGTTCGATATTCTTGGCAAAGCTATCTGGTTTGGCCGAGTTTTCTAGAAAATTCTATAAACTGAATACTGAAATTTCGAAATTATTTATTCTGTGATTTATTGTCAATTGACAATAAACCTAGCGAGTTGCCCTGTAAGCATTCAGCATAGAGTTTATTAAGGTATTTGGGTCGCTTCGTTTTGCTTCCCACCCCAGCAGAGTTTTCGCTCTAGTAGCCTTGGCAAGGACGATTGCGGGATCTCCTGGTCTTCTGGGACCAAACCTAACATCAAAGTTTGTATGAGAAAGGTTTTTGGTGTGCTCAAGAATCTCAAGCACACTCATCCCATTTGACGTTCCGAGATTCAGAATGGGATTATCAGTTTCTCTAGTCAAATATTCCAGAGCCCTGACGTGTCCGTCAGCCAAATCGTCGACGTGAATGTAATCTCTAATACAACTCCCATCTTGAGTTTCGTAGTCAGTCCCAAAGACTTCAACAAATGATCTTTTGCCGATGACAGCCTCCATCACGATAGGTAATAAATTATTTGGTTCGCTTTCCAATCCCTTGATCTTCCCGTCAAGATCGTAGCCAGCAGCATTGAAATAGCGGAGTGAGGCAAACCTCACCCCTTTCAATTGAGCATACCAACTCAACAGTTCTTCAATTGCCAGTTTTGTGTAGCCATAAAAGTTGCTAGGTTTTGTGGGATGTTCTTCGTCCATTGGAATGTATTGAGGATCCCCATAAACTGCAGCGGTTGAGGAAAAAATAACAAAACGAACGCCTGATTCGGTAGCCGCATTGAGAAGCTGTATTGTTCCAGAGATATTGTGATTAACGTATTTTTCAGGTTGTGTCATTGAATCTCCAGCTGCTTTCAATGCAGCAAGATGCACTAATCCCTCACATCCATTCAGGACTCCCTGCAGAGTTTCTGGAATTCTCAAATCAGCATGTACGAAGGGGACTCCAGGTAATAGATTTTCTGCTTTACCACTTTGCAGATTGTCGACAACTACTGGCTGGTGGCCAGCTTCCAACAAAGATTTTGTTACGTGACTGCCAATGTAACCAGCTCCACCTACAACGATAATTCTCATAAATTCAATTTTGTTCTAGATTATCATTCGGATCTTCGACAATTTCGTAAAGGACTCCAAAAGGCTGATCATCTCTTGATTTTGGGTGTACGAAAAAGACCGTTGTACCTCTGGATCCAGGCCGGGGAACCGGATCAATCAAACGAAATCCGTTTTTAGACATATAATGATAAGCCTCTTCAGCACTTTTGACTCTCAATCCCACATGGGCTAGGCCACCTTTGCCATTTTGCCGATCAATCATCTTCTGCACTGGTGAACTATCATTTAGAGGTTCCAGCAACTGAATCAGGTTCTGGCTCTTACCTATTTGCAAAAGAACCTCCCTCACTTGGTCATTCCCTAGAACCTCCTCTCTGTGCACTTCCCGAAAACCCATCTTTCGATAGGCATTCACTTGAGCATCTAAGGTTCCTTGCAGTACAGCAATTGCTACATGATCAATAAATTGGAAACCAGGAAGTTGTTCAGGTTCGAAATTATCTAAAGTTATTTTAATCTCCCAATTGAGCAGCTGAGCTTGTGAGGCTATCGAAAAGAATTCAATTTAAATTTCGCATAAATTTATTGAAAATTCTCAAAAATTCAGGTCTCTGTGCTCATAATAAATGTGATGTAAAGCACCTCAGACATCGAAAAGCTTCAAAAAATGTATTGACATGAACAATTTATGCGTGACAAAAGAAGATCGAATTTAATTACTCCTAACTAGCTTGCTATTATCAACGAAAGTCAAGTATTACTGGAAAAATTTTTGTGATTTAATTTTAATAAAGCCGCCTGCTTGGGCGGTTATGGGCGGGTCGACCAGTTGAGGAGAGGGGTGCTCCTCGGGAAATTGACCTGCTCTCTGGTCACCAATCCCATGGTTGGTGACCTCTAGCGGATTGCCTCGGAAAAGGGGAGGGGTGCCTCTTGGACGTGCGCAATCCGCCCCCCCTCTTTGCCTTGTCTCCTATTGATCAAACTTGCCTTTTTCCTGCGATTTTTTAGATCATCAATGTTGTTTTTTCTGCTTACTATCTCGATCCATCATGAATATTTTTGTACGAAGTTTTGGAGTGGGTATCCACCAAACCCTGCTCAAACTTCAACCCGATTATGAATGTACTTTGGAATCATTGGTTGGGCTCATTGAGACTCCTCCACAGCAGGAAATGGGTGACTACGCTTTTCCATGCTTTACTCTTGCAAAAGTTTTTAGAAAAGCCCCAGTGCAAATTGCTGATGAATTAATTTTGGATCTTCAAGCAAATCTCTCCGAATCCTCACTTTTTGAGAGTTTTTCTTCGCTTGGGCCCTATCTGAATGTAAAAGTCAACTCATCCGAAATGGCCAAGCAGGTTTTACCTGAAATTCATAAAGGGAATTGGTTTTCAAAGAACTCCTTAGAGCAGAAAACTCAGGTGATGATTGAGTTTTCCCAGCCTAATACCCACAAGGGTTTTCATGTCGGCCATTGTAGAAATGTTGCCCTTGGAGATAGTCTGGTTCGGCTATTCCGCTATAATGGCTATCAAGTTATCGCGGCAAACTACATAGGTGATGTTGGAACTCACATCGCTAAATGCCTCTGGTTCTACCAAGAAAAAAATAACGAAAGTCCTCCATGTATCCATAAGGGTGAATGGCTGGGTGAACTTTACACCGCATCAACCTTGGCCTTGGAAGGGCTAACTGGATCAGAGAAGGAAGAAACTCAAAAGAAAATTAGTGCTTTACTAGCTAAATTAGAAGAGAAAGAGCCTCAGATAACTCAGATCTGGGAGGAGACAAGAAACTGGTCCTTGGAGGATTTTGAGCAGATCTACAAATGGCTGGGAACAGAGTTCGATCATGTATTTTATGAATCTGAAGTTGATGAAGAGGGTAAGCAGTTGGTTATCCAAGGGGCTGAGGACGGTCTTTTTCAAAAATCTGATGGGGCGATTGGTGTTGATTTAAACGATAAAAAGCTGGGTTTTTTCCTTTTGCTGAAATCAGATGGCAATACGCTCTATTCAACCAAAGATCTGGCCCTTGCCAAGCGGAAGTTTGAAGAATTTGGGATAGAACGTTCGATCTATGTAGTTGGTGCTGAACAAACTCTTCATTTTCAACAAGTCTTTGCTACATTAAAGAAAATGGGGTATGAACAGGCTAGCAATTGTTTTCATCTCCCATATGCCTTAGTAGTAATGCCAGAAGGCAAGATGAGCTCAAGGGCAGGAAACGTAATTCTGTTTTCGAAACTACAGCGGGAGATGTGCGATTTTGTGCGAATCAACTACCTCGAGTCACATAGAGAAAGTTGGTCTGATGGTGAAATCGAATCTACTACTCGTAAGGTGGCGGTTGCTGCAATCAAATATGGAATGCTCAACCAAGATCCGAACAAGCAGATCACTTTCTCATTGAAGGACTGGCTAGTTTCAGAGGGAGATACAGGAGTTTATTTAATCTATGCATATGTTCGAATACAGAGCATTGTGCGCAAATTTGAGAATTTTGATCCACAAGCTGAAATAGATTTTGAACTTTTGAAGCATTCCCATGAAAAGGCTTTGATACGTAAATTGTTTGATTTCAATGATATTGTTTATCAAGCTGCAGAACAATATCGTCCATCCTTACTTACTCGGACTCTCTTTGAATTATGCAAGGATTTTAGTCGATGTTACAGTAGTTGTTCTGTTAAGCACGCTGAATCTACGGAACTTAAGCTGGCTCGACTAAACCTGTTTTCTGCTGTAGCGGTTACGTTATTAACTGGATTAAATTTGTTGGGAATTGAGCCCCCTGAACGGATGTGAGAATGGCTTCTCAAGTTACTAGAGAGACAATTGATTTAAACGGCTTACTGGCTAGGGCAAAAAATGCTGCTGCTGGTGCCGTGTTACTATTTTCTGGCGATGTTCGTGACCATAGTGAAGGCAGGGTAGTAGATTTTTTGGAATATGAAACTCACGAAAGCATGGCGCAAAAGCAGATAGCTGAAATTGTTGGGGAGGCAAAAAGCCGCTGGGAACTGCATTATGTGGAAGTCATTCATAGATTTGGCAAGATGCGGATCTCCGACTGTTCTATTGGTGTTGTGGTAGCGAGTTCACATCGAAAAGACGCCTATGCAGCCAGTAGATTCATTATTGATACGGTTAAAAAGTCTGTTCCAATTTGGAAGAAAGAACACTTCACAAATGGACAGGCGATCTGGGTTGAAGGTTGTGAGGCATCCTCTGTTGCAGAATTGAACAAGAGTTCTGCGGCAACATGAGCTATTGCCAATTAGCTCATGGACATTCATATCACGGCCCCTACCATGATCTCGAATACGGCTTCCCTATCAAAGAGGAAGCAAAACTTTTTGAGCGACTATCTTTGGAGATTTTTCAGGCTGGGCTAAGTTGGCTTACTGTCCTGAAAAAGAGAGAAGCAATCAACGAAGCTTTGTTTAACTTTGATATTGACCGTATAGCTGATCTTCAAACCTCAGAAATTGAATCCCTTCTCGAAAATCCAAAAATCATCCGCAATAAACTGAAAATTCGAGCAATTCGACATAATGGGAACATCATTAGGTCGATGCGAGAGTACGGTGGATTCGCCCATTGGATTGAACAACAACACCCACTCTTAAAGCCTGAATGGGTTGCTACCTTCAAGAAATCAGGATTTCAATTTGTAGGCGAAGAAATTGTTGGAGAATTCTTGATGAGTATTGGCTATCTCCGTCCGCCTCATGATGAAAATTGTTCCATTTTTAAAAAGCAACTAGCACTTCGCCCTCCTTGGATGATGCAACAATGAGTTCTGCTCTGCGTTGGGTCATCACCTGCCCATTACACATAGAAAAATTATTAGACCAAGAGTTACGAAGTCTTGGCTACAAGGATATGAAGCCTTCTGCTGGCAAAATCTCACTTGAAGCTCCCTTAGAAGCAGGTTTTCGTATCTGTTTATGGTCTCGACTGGCAAATCGAGTGCTGCTTCAACTTGGGGAATGGGATGGAAAAGATGGAGATTCGATCTATCAGAATGCCCGTGAATTCCCTTGGCATGATCATCTACAACCCAATCAAACGTTTGCAATCAGTTTTCACGGGACCAATCTACATATTCGTCATCCCCATTACGGATCGCAACGCCTGAAGGACGCTTTAGTAGATCATTTTCGGGACTCAACAGGGATTCGGCCCAATGTTGACTCCAAAAATCCCGATGTGAGTTTCTGGGCCCATATGGAGGCCGATCAATTAAAGCTTTCATTAGATTTTTCTGGAGTGAGTCTACATCAACGCGGTTACCGGCAACAGCAGGGCTCTACCTCACTTAAAGAGAATTTAGCAGCCGCACTACTTTGGCAATGTGGATGGCCGAAGAAAGCCCAGAATGGTGCTGCGCTTTTGGATCCGATGTGTGGATCAGGTACAATCCTGGCGGAAGGACTTTTAATGGCCGCTGACTGGGCACCTGGACTGATCCGAAAAAATTTTGGCTTTCAGTCTTGGTCAGGATTTGACGCTGGTACATGGAAAAGGTTACGACAAGAAGCGATTGAGCGAAGGGCTGACGGGCTTGATAACTTACCGCCAATTATTGGGGGAGACCATGCTGACCAAGCAATCGAACAAACGAAATACAACCTGCAAAAACTTGGCATTCTTGATCACGTTCTATTGGAACCCAAGGAACTAGCTTTATGGGAGCCGAATCAGGATAAAGGCCTGTTGCTTTGTGATCCCCCATACGGTGAGCGAATTGGACAAANTCATGAAATCAAGAAAATTTACAGAATACTTGCTCAATTACGTCAGCAGAGATTTTTGAATTGGGAATTCTCTGTCATTCTTGCTGAGGAATCTCCATGGGAAGAGTTCCAACTGCGATATGACAAGCGGCATCCCTTTCGTAATGGATCCATACCATGCCAACTCTACAGGATGCTGCCTAAGCCTCTTTCTGAATCNAACAGCCAAAAGCCTTCAATTGACCCAGTTTCAGTTAATGATTCTGCGTTTGCTCAGAGATTGAAGAAAAATTTGAGGCGCCTTCAGCCCTGGGTGAAAAAAGAGAAAATTCAGTGCTACCGCCTCTATGACAAAGATATTCCAGAATATGGAGTAGCAGTAGATGTCTACGGTCAACAAATTCAAATTCAAGAATACGATCCTCCCAAGAACATCAATCTGCTTGCTGCTGAAAAACGTCTGTTGGAGGTCTTGCAAGTCATTCCTGAGGTAATGGACTGTAAATCGGAATCAGTGATATTAAAAAAGCGCAAAAGACAAACTGGACTAAATCAATATGATCGACTTGCGCAGAACCAAGAAAGACTGGTTATTGAGGAGGGGGGACTCAAATTCTGGGTTAATTTACGTGATTACTTGGATACAGGCATATTTCTGGATCATCGACTCACCAGGTCTTTGATTCGTGAGATGGCCGATAATAAAAGGTTCTTAAATCTATTTTGCTATACGGGTACAGGGACCGTTTACGCGGCAACTGGAGGAGCTAAAAGTAGTGTTTCCGTAGATCTGTCAGGAAATTATCTGGGCTGGGCTAAAGATAATTTCAGCCTGAACAATCTAGATTTGGGAAAGCATCTTTTAGTCAAAGCCGATTGNAGGGAATGGATCGCTAATCAAAAAGGAATTTTTGATCTGATCTTTCTGGATCCACCTACCTTTTCAAACTCAAAATCAATGATGGGGACCTGGGATGTTCAGAGAGATTATGTGGAGATGCTCAATCAGGTCTCACGCTTATTGGGAAAAAATGGGGTCTTGTTATTCTCCACCAACAATCGGAAGTTCAAGCTGGATCAGGACAGCTTGCCGAATCTGCATTTTCAAGGATTGAGTAGTGAGCTTCTACCGCCCGATTTTGCCCGCAACCCCAAAATTCATCAAGTTTGGAAAATTCAACGAATGAATTAAGAATAGCTACTGAAGACTGTAGATGAATATTCCAACTCATCCTCCCTTGGTAATTGCGCTGCCAAAATCACGGTAAGGTTCTCCTTCTCGAATGATTTTTGTTTCTGCAACTTCACTTGGTTCCAAACAAAATTTCATATGGTCACTAATATGCTANTTTTAATTTGCAAGGTTTTTTCTATGGTTGTCAATTCAATGATGATTTGATCAATGCTCCAAAAAGGAATTGTTCGTAAACGAACTAGAAGTTTCTATTACGTAGATTGTGAAGGAGAGACAAGGCTCTGTCGTGTAAAGGGGAACTTGTTCCAAGCAAGTCGCTATGACGAGAAGATTGCAGTCGGAGATCAGGTTGAGATTGATTTGGATGCTTCCGAAGACGCAGGTTGGATCCACAAGATCCTCCCTAGAAAAAGTCGGCTTTCTAGACATATCCCTGAACGACAACTGGAACAGGTGATCGTAGCGAATGCGGACCAAATCATGATCATAGCTTCCCTAAAAAAACCAGATTTTCGTAATGGTGTTGTTGATCGGCTTTTAGTTGCTGGCCTTCGAGGAGACTTAGAACCAATCCTGATACTGAATAAAACGGATTTGGGTTCAGAAACTGAGTTTTTATTGATTCGAGGCCTTTACAATGATTTGGGCTATAGAGTTATGGGAATCAGCGCAAAGCAAGGGATTGGCATTGAAGAAGTTAGAGATTCGTTAAAAAACAAAATCTCAGTTTTGGCTGGGCATTCTGGGGTAGGGAAATCATCTTTGGTAAAAGCTCTCTATCCAGATTGGGAAATCAAAATTGGNGCTGTTAATCAAAAAGTTGGAAAGGGGCGTCATACGACCACTTTGGCTGAGATGTTCCCTTTGCCCGAAGGTGGTTTTCTTNTTGATACNCCGGGAGTCCGNGAATTGAGACCNTGGGATGTAGAANAAGCTGANTTNGATCAGTATTTTGTCGAATTTGACGTTCGCGAAAATTGTCACTTCAGTAGTTGTTCCCATCGTCATGAACCCAACTGCGCCGTTTTAGCGTCTTTGGAAGCCGGACAAATTCATCCTTTACGCTACAATAGTTACTTGGCTCTTTATAACTCTCTTGAAAATTAAACAATTTCAAATGTGATGAGTAATCAGGAATTACTAAAAAGGCGTTGAAGCTTAAGGGTTGTTTAGCTTATGGATGAGCAGTTTCAAAGAAACTTCCAACATCTTTTTTGATTTGTTGTAGCAAAGTGTTTTTCGATGGAGCCTTGCTAGATAATGCCTCAGTCGGCAGTTGAGTGATTCGATTTGTGTCGTGAAGGTCTTGCCCTCCTAATGCTTGGCATGTGGAATGAAATTCTCGTAG
>NYTS01000057.1 GCA_002683655.1 Deltaproteobacteria bacterium | reverse complement strand
CAATGGTCCATTCTTGGGTGTCAGCAGAGATTTATTCAAACTCCGAAGTCTCTTCCTAAAGATCAGCAAAATAAGAAAGTCAACCAATTATTTGTTTTTTGTACTGACATTATCCCCCTAAAGTTTACTAGCCTGACGGTCGCGCACCGATATTCTCCTACCTTTGAGTGGATTCTCTGAGTTAATTTTCCTGCAATACATTTGCTGAGTATACCTAGTTGGATTCCAACACATCCAATACAAGCAATGATTCTGAGAAATGTGGAACTTATGAAAACAACTACAAACTGCTATTGTTGCCAGTTCTGGTTTGTCTGATCCAGATAGGATGCGGGCAACTTCCGGAAGAAGGAACGACTGTCTATAATGTGGATTTTCCCAGAGTCGATGAAGTTGATACTGGAAATGAGAGTGGTTCTGGAAGTGGTGATGAGTTGGCCCCAGTCACAGATCTAGTTGCTGTAGCTGGCACACAACAGAATACCCTGAGTTGGACTGCTGCTTCTGGCGAGGGTATTTTAAAGCAGTGCTAACTCAACGATCTGCTATTGGGCGAGGGATTTCAGACAGTGTTGGTTCAAAAGTTCTTTGCGAATGAGCGAGGGTTTCAATCGAATGAGAGTTTGTCCTTTTCCCTGAAGGCATAAGTATCTACACAATCTTGGAGCAGAGGTTTTGAGCGGTTTTTCGAAAACGCTCTAGTTCGTGTGGAGAGTAACTCTGCATGAGTTCAGACAGGGAGAGGAACACCCAGAGTCCAGCCAATAAAGCCGGATGGGTGACTGTCTTCTGATGTCGCATTTGTCGTCCACTAAGTTTAACCAAAAACCCTCTGAGTTCGGCCACCTCTTGGCTTTCGTCGGCAGCAATGGCCCAGACGGTCACACAAGCCATGCTGGCAACCAATAAGCGTTTGGCAATCGCTAAGTCCGATTCCTGTTGCCACGCTTCCAGTTGGTGTCCGGCCGATTTCATGATTTTGAAGAACGTCTCGATTTTCCAGCGCCAGTAATACCAAAGCGCAATCGTCGAAGCGTCGATGTCTTTTACATTGCTCAGCAACAACCATTCGGCCTCGACCTCTCCGAGGTCGGACAAGAGGCGAGATACCACCAGGCGAGCCGTCACCGGGGGCCCCGGAACGAGCGTTCTTTTGCCATTCTTTGAATAGGGTTTGGCTGGCCGACGAAGGGTCACCTCGGCTTCGGCAATCCATAGCCGACGTTTTTTCTCCTCGTCGGTCACTGAGTGCGCCTGACGATATTCGAGCTTGTCTGCGACGGCCTTGCAGTTCGACGGTGGGGTTGACCTTAGCGCGCACGAGCCAGTGAATACCATTGGCCTCCCAGCAGCGCATATGGCCAATGGAGTCGGCTTCGCGGTCCATCACATGAACCAAAGGCCGGGCGAAGTTTTGTTGTTCGAGGTGCGCGATGCAATCACTCACTTCGTCCAAATGATTCTGCACCGATGGCTCCGGTGTGGCATCGTCACCATAGGTAGCGTAACTCCCGTCTGCGCTGACGAGAAGTTGGGCCACCGGTGCGATCGGGTTTCCCGTTTGATCGCTCAGGATCAAGCTGGTTTGTAACTCGTAGTCCAGATCGTCGGGATGTGTCCTTGGGTAAATGTCGGGCTTATTGCGATGTCGATAACGTAGTTTCGACCAATCATGGACGCATAAAGCGTATTCGCCGCACTGTTGCTTGATCCCAGCGTGCGCCGCTGCCGTCAGGGGTTCTTGCAGTTTGCTCAGCGTGACGGCTTCATTTTTATAAAACCGCCAAGCTGCCTGCGTGCTTGCGAAACTACTGATTTTGTTCGGGACGGCCTTGAGGCCCGCACTGAGGGCTTCACTCGCATTCATGCTCTCGGTGACCAACTGCTCATAGCGACGACAAAGACGTGAATCTAAGTTGGTGAGTTTTTTTAGCATCCTCTTCCTTTCAAATCGATTGACTCAGAGTTGTGTAGATACTTATGCCCCAAATGAGAAGGTGGCTGAAAGCTGGATGGGGGATTTTCTGCAAGCTACTCATTTCAATAATTTTTTCTACTCTGCACCAATCCCTCACCCACCACTGATGTGGTCCCCCCTCTCCCAGTTGGGCGAGATCTTTCTCAGCTTCGTTACATTCATTTCATCATGCAAATGGTAAGGGCTTTTCAACAAATTGACGTTGGTCTTTTCCACCTACTCAGGAGCCAGCAAGTCCCTAGTTGGGTAAGTCTTCCCTCTGATGACACAGCATCTCACCGTAGTTTCTCCAAATAATTTCTTCCTACAGCCTCTGGTCGTTTGAAAGTGGTGGTCATGTCGATAAAGCGTTGTTCCTGAGCAGATTTCAGAATGCTTTCCATCACCTATCGATGATTTCTTGGAATGTCTGCGGGCGACTGCCAAAAAAGTGTCTGGAGCACTGCCAATCCGGAGACCCAGCTCCTTGGCCAAGATCACCAGTTCAATGCTTTCCTCAAAGTTGGTGCGATTAATCTGTTTGTGACACAAAGGTGGTGTGAGGTTCAAGCTCAGCTCAATTCTGCATCTTGAATCAGCGCGTCGGCACTGGCGTAGGAATGCTCAATACCGTTCGGATTTTTATTCATTGGTTTTTCCTTTCAACAGCAGCGTAGAGCAATATGTGGAATTATTTTTTGATTGAGAGATGCGCTTCTTTTTTTAACGTCTGCAAAGGTAATTGTTTCAAGGCAAAATCCTTAAGAACTCTTCAGATATTGGAAGTCACAAAGGCTAAGCTGTTCTCTATTTTTACTTTTCAAACAGAGTCTTTACTGACTTCTCAAGAGATTTTATGTGACATAAATTTGACATATAAGTAAATTAATTCTATTTTATATAATTCCCCTTGTGAAATGTAATTTCAATAAGTAGGCATTCAGGCATGAATATTTCACTTTGAGCTTACTTGAAATTAATTCCACAAGAGTTCTTGGACTGCGCATGGAAGCGACAAGATCTTCAGGGAAGCCGAAAAAATCCTGTAAGAAAATCGATCTGGGTGGAGCAATCTCTCTGTCCGATTCACTTGGAGCTTTTGATGAAGTCGCTGCTGATCCTACTCAGTTTGTTTTTTACGCTGGTCCTCTCCGGCTGTAAGGAAGGGACGATTGTCTATGACATCGAGTTTCCCCGCGCTGACAGTCCGGAAGCGCAGCCCAAGCGCATTGCCCCGGCCAGTGTCAGTCTGCTGGCTGCCTCTCCGAATCTGGCTGAAAACGCTGGTAGCGTGCTGGTCAGCGCCACGCTGAACAAGACAGTCTCCAGCGCCACGACAGTTCTACTTTCTCTCTCCGGCAGCGCCACGCTGAACACCGATTACAGCATCGACAACAGAACTGTCGAGATCCCCGCTGGTTCCCTGACCGCCAGCACGATCCTCCGCAGCCTAGATGATCTGATCGATGATGACGCCGAGAACATCGTCGTGGAGATCTTTTCCGTTTCTGGAGGAGATGGAGCGACCAAAGACGGTGATCAGCAGGAGACGGTCACGATCACCGATGATGAGGCAACTCCAGCAGTTACGCTGGCGACCTCAGCCAGTAGCTTTCTAGAGAACGCGGCCAACCCAGCGGTGACCCTGACGGTCTCAATGACGGCAGCGGCAACGAGTAATACAACGATCCTACTGGGTGTCTCCGGGACAGCGACTGGTGGAGGAGTTGATTACAGTATTGGCAGTACCACCCTGTTGATCCCTGCCGGTTCGACCAGCACCACGACAACGCTCAGCAATAATGATGATCCGTACTACGACGATGGTGAGACGATTATCGTCGAGATCAGCAGTGTCAGTGGGAGTACAGCCACCGAGAGTGGCAACCAGAGTGAGACGGTCACGATTAATGACGATGAGGCCCAGCCGACGGTGAGCCTGACCGTGGGTTCGAACAACCTGACGGAGGCAGCGGGTGTGACGAACAACACCAGCGTGACGGCCACGCTGAGTTACGTTAACAGCACTGCGGTGAGCATCAACCTGTCCTCAAGCGGCACAGCTAGTAACCCGGCTGACTATAATATTGGTACAACCAGCCTGACGATACCCGCCGGCAGTACCACAGCGACGACGACGGTGACAACCCAGGATGACAGCATCTCAGAGGGTACTGAGACGGTGATCATCGACATCAGCTCCGTCAGTGGTGGTGACAGCGCGGTGGAAGCTTCCCCGGCTCAGCAACAAACCATCTCGATCACCGATGATGAGGCCAACCCAAGTGTGACACTGTCGACTTCGACCAATTCGCTCAACGAGACGGGAGCCGGGGATAACGCCACGCTGACAGTGACCATGAACCCTGTAGCTTCGAGCGCGACGACGGTGACGTTGGCTCTTTCAGGAACGGCCACCAGTGGGGGCAGCGACTACAGCATCGACAACACAGTCTTGACGATTGCTGCTGGAGTGGCCACAGCCACAGCAACGATCAGCGCCCAGGATGACCCCTACTATGATGATGGTGAGACGATCATTGTCGACATCAACTCGGTCAGTGGGGGTAACAGCGCCACGGAGTCCGGGACCCAGCAGCAAATACTGACCTTCAATGATAACGAGATCCAACCGACGGTGAGCCTGACGGTGAACAGCAACAGCATGGGTGAGACGGGTGGTTCGGTCACCCTGACGGCCACACTGAGCTATGTCAACAGCGCCAGCACGAGCGTGACTTTGGGGACCTCTGGAACCGCAACGAACTCAACGGATTATAATCTTAGTAGCAGCACGATCACGATTGCTGCTGGTAGCACCACGGGTACGGCAACTCTAAGCAGCGTGGGGGATTCCATCAGTGATCCGGCCGAGACGGTGATTGTGGATATCACCAACGTCAGTGGGGGTGACAACGCGACTGAGGCTACTCCGGCCCAGAGGCAGACAGTGACGATCACCGATGATGAGGCCTTACCAGTGATCAGCCTGAGCAGCGCAGCGAGCACAGTCAGCGAGGCGAATGCTTCGGTAACGCTGACTGTGACAGCGAACCCGGCCTCCTCTTCAGTCATCACGGTCAACCTAGCTGAAACTGGTACCGCCAGCGGGGGTGGGGTGGACTACAGCCTGGGAGCGGGCGTGCTCAACATCAGCGCTGGCAGCACGACGGCAACCACCACCATTACCACTGTCGATGATGGGGTCTATGATCCAGCTGAGACAGTGATCATCGACATTGCCAGTGTGAGTGGCGGTGGCGCGACGGAGTCTGGGAGTCAGCAGGAGACGGTTACGATCACTGATGATGAGGGAGCCCCGACGGTCAGTCTGTCGGTAGATAACAATACGGTCTCTGAAGGAGCTGGTGTTGGAGCCAGGACGGTGACGGTGACTTTGTCCAATACCGCTTCGGACAATGTTACAGTGGGACTCTCCACTTCAGGGACGGCCACAGGGGGCGGGACAGACTACACGCTCAACAGCAATTCGCTGGTGATCAGCGCCGGCAGCACGACAGCGTCCACGACGTTGGACATTGTTGAGGACGGGTTGATTGAGGGCACTGAGACGATTATCCTGGACATTAGTTCGGTGACCAACTCGATCGGGATCACAGAAAATGGGGTGCAGACCGAGACGATCAACCTGACTGATAATGAGGCAGGACCGACAGTGAGCCTCTCCTCTTCCTCCCCGATTGCTGAAAATGGCGGGGTTTCGACGGTGACAGCGACAATGAGTGCCGCCACAGCCCAGAGCACAACGGTCAACCTGCTCTTCAGCGGGACAGCGGATAATGGCACTGACTACTCACGGAGCGCCTCTTCGATCACGATTGCCGCTGGCAGCACCAGTGGCAGTATCACGGTGACCGGAGTGACTGACAGCTTTAACGATGAAGCGGAGACGGTGATTGTCGACATTGACACCGTCAGTGGGGGCAACGGAGCAACCGAGTCTGGGACCCAGCGTGAGACGATCACAATCACGGATGATGATCCAGCGCCCACCGTGAGCCTGAGTAGTTCCGCTGTTAGCGTAGCCGAAAGTGCTGGCGCCAACGCGGTCACCCTGACAGCCACACTGAGTGCAGTTGCTGAGAGCAGCACCAGCGTGACCCTCTTGCTCTCCGGGACAGCGACTGAAGGAGCCGGGAACGACTATACGATCAACAGCAGTACAATCACGATTGCTGCTGGCAACACTTCGGGGGTGGCTCAGTTGAGCATCCTGGAGGACTCGCTCAGTGAAGTACCGGATGAGACGATCGTGGTGGACATTGCCAGTGTGAGTGGGGGAGACAGTGCCGTAGAGGCTACTCCGGCTCAACAGGTGACTGTGACGATCACTGATAACGAGGCAACCCCGCAGATCACGCTGACTCCAACACCTACGAGCCCGATTGCTGAGAATGGTGGAACCTCCACTGTGACAGTGACCTCAACCCCAGCTTCCTCATCGGCGATCACGGTCAACCTCTCCTTGAGCGGCAGCGCAGATAACGGCAGTGACTACAGCATCGGTACAACCAGCCTGACGATTCCGGCCAACACTGCCAGCACCAGTACCCTGGTCGGTGGTCTGGATGATGGTGTCTTCGATCCGGCAGAGACGATCGTGATTGACATTGCCAGTGTCAGTGGGGGGAGTGCAGTGGAATCTGGAGGCAACCAGCAGGAGACGATCACGCTCACCGATGATGAGTCAACCCCGGTGGTCAACCTGAGTGTGAGCACTAGCAGTGTTACGGAGAGTAACTTGGTAGGGGCGGTGACGGTGACCGTCAGCTTGAGCAATGCCTCACCAACCAGCACGACCGTGGGCCTAAGCACAGCTGGCTCACAAACAGCCACTGGTGGCGGAGTCGACTACACGCTCAACAGCAACTCGCTGGTGATCAGTGCCGGTAGCACGACGGCAACGACGACGATCGACCTGATTAATGACGCCCTGGTGGAAGGGGCCGAGACGATTGAGTTGGAGGTCAGCACCGTGAGTAGTGCTAGTGGAGTCAGTGAGAATGGGACGCAGAGCCAGACGATCACGCTGGTTGATGATGAGGCGGGGCCAACGGTGAATCTATCGGCAACCTCCCCGATTGCGGAAAATGGCGGGGTCTCGACAGTGACAGCGACACTGAGTGTAGCAGCAGCCCAGAACACAACGGTCAACCTGCTCTTCAGCGGGACAGCCGACAACGGTACGGACTACAGCTTCAGTGGGGCAGCGATCACGATTGCTGCCGGTAGCACTAGTGGCAGTATCGCGGTGACCGGAGTGAATGACAGCTTCAATGATGAAGCGGAGACGGTGATTGTCGACATTGATACCGTCAGTGGGGGCAATGGCGCTTCTGAGAGTGGGACGCAGCAAGCAACGATCACGATCACTGATGATGACAACCCACCGGTAGTGGATTTACTGGTCTCAACAAGTAGTGTCAATGAGAATGACGGCAGTGCTGCAGCGGTGATCACGGCCTTGCTGGACCATGCAGCAACAGTGGATACGCTGGTCACCCTGAGTCCATCGGGCACAGCAGACAATGGCAGTGACTACACGCTGGACAACTTCACTATCGGCGTCAGCGCTGGAGCAACCAGCGGGACGACCAATCTGAACTTGCTTCAGGACAGTGTCAGTGAGAACCCAGCAGAGACAATCATCATCGACATTGCCAGTGTGAGCGGAGGAGACAGTGCCAGTGAGAACGGGACGCAGAGCCAGACGATTACGCTGGTTGATGATGAGGCAACCCCTCAGATCACCTTGGCTCCGACCCCTACAAGCCCGATTGCTGAGAATGGGGGGACTTCTACTGTAACGGTGACTTCCTCAGTTATTTCATCCTCCGCCATCACGGTGACCTTGGCTCCTGGAGCAGGGGCAATAGCCACTGGTGGAGGTACAGACTACAGTCTTGGTTCAAGTTCGCTGGTGATTGCTGCAGGCAGTAGCACGCAGACTACAACCATCACGTCAGTTGATGACAATATTACTGAAGGCAATGAGGCTGTAGTGCTTGATATCACCGGAGTCTCTGGTGGCGGAGCCACAGAAAGCGGAACGCCTCAACAAATAGCTGTTACGATTACGGATGACGACAGCGCTGGCTTCACGCTCTCGAAGACAACGGCCTCAGTTGCTGAGACCGGTAGCGCAGACACCTTCACCGTTGTACTGAACAGTGAGCCGACAGCCAATGTGACGCTGACGTTGAGCGATAATGACAGCAGTGAGGTTCTTTATCCATNGAGCGTGGTCTTTGGTACCGGCAATTGGTCGACTTCGCANACNGTGACGCTNACGGGCAAGGATGACTACATTGATGATGGGAATCAGGACACGTTATTGATGTTGACTCCAAGCAGTGGAGATGGCAACTACAACTCACCAACCTTATCTGCCCAGACCGTCACCGCAACTACTACGGATAACGATACGGCCGGCTTCACTATTTCACGAACCACAGCAGATGTCAGTGAGAATGGCACGACTGCAACCTTCACCGTGGTGCTGAATACGGAACCAACCAACATCGTTGAGTTTGATATCACTTCGGATGACTTGAGTGAAGCACGGGTATCTCCGGGAAGCCTGACCTTCTCGACAGGCAATTGGACGATCAGCCAGACGTTGACGATTACCGGTGAGGACGACAGCGATGACGATGACAATGTCACCAGCACCACGAGTGTGGCGATTGATCAGCCAAACACTTTGGACAGTGTTTACGACAGCGTTGGTGTGCAAACGATCAATGTGCTGACGATTGATGATGAAGAAATGCCGATTGTGACGCTCTCTGCTGCAGCAACAACGGTTGCCGAGAGTGGAACCGTGCAGATTACCGCAACTCAGAATCGGACAGCTGCAACGAATACAACGGTCAACCTCAGCGCAACCAATGGAACCACTGTTGGGGGAGATTATACCGCCCCAGGTGCCATCACGATCACAGCTGGAACTCTCAGTGGATTCATCAATTTTGCTCCGGTGAATGATGCCATTGATGAAGATGATGAAAGCCTGATAATTCAAATCTCGTCGGTGAGTGGGGGGCAAGGTGCCCAGGCAGGAACTCCACAGCAGGTTTCAATGACGATCACTGATGACGACACGGCAGGTTTCACCCTTTCAACCACGGCAGTCAGTGTGAATGAATCGAGCACAACCTCACAAACCTTTACCGTTAAGTTGGATACAGAACCTGCGGGAAATGTGGTTTTTGACTTGAGTCACAACGATGCGACGGAGGCTACTATTTCTCCTAGTAGTCTTACCTTTTCTGCAGCAAATTCACCACAAACCGTGACCGTGACAGCTGCTAATGAATTGATAGATGATGGGGATGTCAACAGTACTGTTACAGTTTCCATCAATACTGGAAGTACTGTAGATTCCAAGTATGATTTATTGGGGAGTCAAACAGTAACCGTGGCTACGGTTGATGATGATACAAGCACATTAACAGTTCCAGTATTGGCGTGCGCTACAGAAATTGGCCAAGTTAAGTTAATCTGGAGTGATATCTATTCTTCTGATGGAGCTGGTCCAGTTGACAGCTACATAATGTATTGGGATACATCCACAGGAATAGATGAGTTAGATAATTCAGTTACTAACATTAATGAGAGAGCAATGACAGATCCACCAAATGCGTATTACCATGGTGGCTTGAGTGACAATTATACTTACTATTACCGAGTTGCAGTGGTGAATAGTGGGATGGTTCAAAGCTTGAGTAACGAAGTTTCTTGTCAACCGTTAGCACCGATGTGTGATGTTACAACGGGATATCCAGCAGATAATGATCCTGATTTAGTTGCTTACTATCCTTTTGAAGACAACACAAACGATATACTGAGCATTTCAAAAACTGGTAGTCCTTATCATTTATCAGTACAGACAGGGGCAGTAACTTATGCAGATAGTTGTGTCATGGGGAAATCTATCTATTTAAACGGAAATACTTATCTGGAAAATGAAGATTTTAATCTAGATAACATTGCTGAAATAGAAGATAATTTCACCGTATCAATGTGGGTAATTGCTGATAAAGATAACATTCGAAATGCTTCAGTTTTGGCTAGTGGTGAAAAAATAGGCAGTGATTGGGATGAGCTATCTCAGGTGAGCTATGACACTGATGGTTCACTAAAATGGAGGGTACGTAAAACCAGTGGATCAGGTAGTGTAGACGGTCCTATCATGGTTTTGGGTGAATGGTATCATCTAGTCATGACCCACGGTAAAGCAGATAATCATGCGGAATACTTTGTTGACGGAGTTTCCCAGGGAACTAGACCTGGTGCAGTTCATAATTGGAGAAAGCTACGAATCGGGAGAAATCGGGCTGGGGCAACTCAGTGGAAAGGCTATATTGATGAACTAAAAATTTACAAAAGAACAATGAATAGTTCCGAAGTAGAAAATCTCTATCTAAAATCCTTAGCACCTTCAACCAAGAGCATAAATCTAGACAATACCGGAGGTTCTGGAACATTGATACTCGATTGGGATGATGTGAAAGGCCATACTGGTAACTACAGAGTCTATCGAGGCACAAGTAGTGACTTCTATGTGAATATTTCTAGTGACACTCCCATCTATGATGGAACGATCAGTGGTTATTCAGACACTTCTTTAGTTTCTGGTCAAACGTACTGTTATCGAGTTTTATCTAGGAGTGTCAATGGCCGAGGCAATATGTCAGATGACTTCTGTGGAAATGCCCCATAGAAAGATACTATTGACCGGACCAGTTCGTCACACTGCGATAAGGGTGCTCGATGCCCAACTTTACTGCGTTTGTCATGGTCTTCCCAAGTCCCTGGCTCATGCAAGCCAAGATGTTGATGGGCTCAAAACTTCACAGAGTAACTCAAGTAAGTAAAATCACAGTTAAAAATTCAAAGATGAAAAGGCAGAATCAGAGAAAATCAAGGCACCTGCTCAAAGTTTTGATCTGGTTACTCACCACAGCGATGTTCCAGTGGGGCTGTGGCCAAATTCCGGAAGAGGGGACGATTGTTTATGATGTAGACTTTCCTCCAGCTGACAGGGATGAGGCGCAAAGTGGGGGGTCAGGAGGAGGCTCAGGTGGTTCAACACCACAAAATATCATCTTGAATGCTTCAAAGACCACTCTCAACGAGTTAGGTTCCGATACGCTCACTATTTCAGCAACCTCAGGTGCAACCTCGACGACAAATATAATTGTCAGCGTTGGCTATAGTGGAACAGCCACCAGAGGTTCAGATTATTCCTCGAGTGCAGACAATCTAACGATCCTGGCAGGCAGCACAACCTCCAACTCGATCACGATCACCAGTAGGGATGATGGGATCTATGACGATGGAGAAACCATTGATGTTGATATTTCATCAGTGTCTGGTGGTGATAGCGCGGTTGAAAGCGGAACTCAGCAGAAAACGATTGTCTTCGGTGATGATGAGCTGCCACCTGCAGTGACTCCACCCGTTGTTTCCATCTCAGCATCGGCAGATAGCATCACCGAAGATAGCGGTGGAACGATCACAATCACTGTCGAACAGGATGTGGTTGCCAGCATTGCCACTACGGTGACCCTTACCCTGACGGGAACTGCTACGAACACTACGGACTATCACTTATCTTCTACCACCGCTACGATCGCTGCTGGGACCCTGCAAGACAACCTCATCCTCACACCTACTACGGATTCCATTACAGAAGACAATGAAACGGTATTGATTAGTATTGCTTCTGTATCAGGTGGTGACAACGCCTCTGAAGACAGTGTCCAAATAGCGGAAGTCACCATTACAGATGATGAGCCACTGCGAACAGTGACGCTTGGATTTGATACGACTTCAGTGAATGAGAATGCTGGAAGTGGAGCGATTACGATTACGGCAACGCAATCAGGGCAAGCCCAAGCTGACACCATCGTCAATTTAGGTGTTTCAGGAGATGCTCTGGCTTCAGGGACAGACTACACGCTGAACAGCTCTTTCATCACGATTGCTGGTGGAACTACGACGGGAACAACAACCATTGATATTGTGAATGATGTAATTGATGAGGGAGATAATGAAACTTTCGCGTTAGAAATCAGTTCTGTAACTGGTGGGAATGGAGCATCTGAGAGTGGGACGCAAAGCGTGACTGCAATGATTCTGGACAATGATGTGGCAGGATTCACACAAGTTGGTCCAACAGATCCAGTCGGTGTGTATTATTCGAATCCGCTCTATCTCAATGAGGGGGACAACGAGACCTTCACAATTGTGTTGAATACACAACCGCAAGGAACGGTCTATTTTGACATTACAGGAAGTGGAGGTGGAGCTTGTGGGAGTGATGCTTATTATGATTGTTATGCCTTGGCAGACGGCTCACAAATTCTGACTTTTGATGAAACTAACTGGAACATAGCCCAATCGGTGGTGACCCTAGCGAAAGACGATAATTCAAAGAGAAGTGATCAGCGAAAATACACCTATGTAACTCCAAGTGCTAGTTCAGCAGATCCATACTACGCTGCACTTTCGCCAGATATTCGGAATTATATTTTTGTGGACACGGACACAGTTGGTGTGACTGTCTCGAAAACAACATCAACGATCAATGAATCAGGGGCAGGATCTACAGATACTTTCACAGTTGGTCTCGATACCGTCCCGCTCTATCAAACCTATCTAAGTGTGACCAGTGACAACACCGGCGAAGTCACGGTTTCCCCATCTTCTTTGGCCTACCATAGTTCCTATCCGTTCGGTTTCACTCGAACAGTCACTGTCACTGGTGTTTCGGATGATATTGATGATGGTGACCAAACAGTCAATGTCTCAATTGCTGTAAACACAGGTCTAACCTCTGATCAATTCTATGATAACTACACAACGGTTCGTACAGTTGCAGTAACAATTTCTGATGTCGACACAGCTGCCTTTACAGTCAGTGAATCGGGTGGTGTTTCGAGCGTAAGTGAATCTGGATCAACGGACACTTTTGAAGTGGCTTTGTTGACGAAACCAAGGTCAGGCAATGTGGTGATTGATTTGACTTCAGCAGATCCAGCAGAAGTGACGGTTTCGCCAGCTTCCATTAGTTTTGATTCGGGAAACTGGAGCACAGCCCAAGTCATTACGTTAACCGGTCAACCAGATTCTGCTGCCGATGGGGATCAAACTGTCTCCATTAGAGCCTCTGTCAGAGATAATGCAACCACAGATACAGTCTATCAAGGTCTTGCCGATCAGAACTTCAATGTAACTGTTGCTGACACTGATCAAGCTGGACTGACAGTTAGTTCACCAGGTGCTGTCACGGAAATAGGATCATTCGATAATTTCACCATTGTTCTCAATACAGGACCAACTTCAGCAGTAGTAGTTGATATTTCCTCTTCTGATACTGGTGAAGTTACAGTTTCTCCAGCAAGTTTGTCTTTCTCAACAGGAAACTGGAGCATTGCTCAAACAGTTATTGTTACTGGTATTAATGATAATGTTAGTGACGGTGATCAAAATTCAAACATAATTGTCGACGTAGACAACAGTACATCAGATCCAAATTATGCTGCTTTGTCAGACATCAATGTTGGTGTCACAACATTGGATGACGATGATGCTGGTTTTTCTTTAGGTAGCACCGCCGGTTTGAGCGTTAACGAATCTGGAACGACGGATACTTTCACCGTGGTGCTGGATACAGAACCGACTGCAGATGTTGTTTTTGCGATCACCAGCGAAAATACAGCAGAAGCCATCGTTTCTTCATCTCTTACATTCACATCAGCAAATTGGAATACACCTCAGAGTGTCACAATCACTGGTGTGGACGATCCACTTGATGACAACGATCAGACGGTTTCCATCACCGTCGCCATCAACACAACCTCAACGCTAGATGTTCTCTATGATGCGGTAGGCAGCCAGTCAGTCAATGTGACGGTGGTGGATGATGAAGTGGCACCACTAGTGACTTTATCCACAAGTTCAACAACGGTCACCGAGGATTCGGGAACAATCACACTCACGGCGACACAAACCTTTGCGACAGCCAGTGATACAACGGTGACTCTGACAGGAACAGGGGGAACGGCAAGCGGCGGTGACTATACAGTTGGAACAATCACCATCTTAGCTGGAGATATAACGGGTACGACTTCCTTCACACCAGATCGAGACAAGGTGGATGAAAACGATGAAACGGCGACAGTTGAGATAACGGCTGTTGCCAGCACTGATGCAGCAACGGAAGATGGCACACAATCCGTCACCGTCACCATCAACGATGATGACACCGCAGCGCTGAAGTATTCCCATATTTCTGGATCAACATCTGTGACAGAAGGTGGTTCAACAGATTCACTGACACTCTATCTAGGGTCTGAGCCCACGGGGAATGTGGTTGTTGACATCAGCTACACTCTGCAAGATCAGGTGGAAGTCACAACACCCTCTTCCCTGCAGTTGACCTTTACACCTGCAAACTACACGAACACGCAAGTGATCACCCTGAGGGCGATTGATGATGACTTCATCGATGGGAACCATACCTCAACGGTGACGATCGCAGTCAATGCAGGACTCACAGCAGATTCCAATTACGATGGCTTATCCAGCAAGAACAAAACGGTCTCCATCATTGATGACGACACCTCGGGAATTGCTGACTTCACAATCGATAGTATCGATCGTGACTATGGCAGGCTGGCTCTGAACTGGACAGCACCCACGGGAATTGTCAATGACGGTGATACCACTTCAGTTGGTGGGAGTGATGACTACTATCGAGTGTATTGGACAACGGTTGCTCCTGGAGCGAGAACCCCGGCAAATCGGGATATTGACCAAACTGATAACGCAACCAGAACAATTGATGCGGACCGAATTATATTTGTTCATGGAGGGCTGAATTCGGCAACTTACTACTACTATCGTTTAGCAGTCTACGATACGAGTACTGGGGCCTGGAAGTTTTCAACAAATGAACTCGGAGCCTCTCCGCTACCCGTTGAGTGTACCTCCACAGGAGGAACTTCGGAGATTACAGATAATGACCCAGACTTGTTGGTGTATTATCCGCTGAATAATGATCTACAGGACTATAGTCCACAGGGAACCAGGACGGGTGCAGAAGGTTGGCCCTATCACCTAGCAGAAGGCAGCAGCGATAGCGATATTGATTTCGGGGAAGGATGTGCTTATGGCAATTCTGGCTATATGAGCGGTTCTGGTGCGTATGATGGCACTCGAGGCAATGGAACTTGGGGAGTCAATAATAATTTTTCAAATGCTGATTTTCCAGCAAATGACGGAAATTGGACAGTTTCGGTTTGGACGTCACCCGATGGAGACCTTGAGAAATTTACGAGTATCTTCTCTACCGGTGACAACAACAAAGGTCCAGAGTTGCAATTGGATGTTGATGATAAGTTTGAGCCAATTGGTAAAATCCGTCTCTTCAATAAAATGAGTGGTAATTTGAAGGGACAACAGTTACGACAATCCACTTGGTATCATGTGGTGGCGGTTCACCATGCAGACAACTCCGTCGAGTTGTATGTAAACAATGTGTTGAAAGATACGGAAACAAATTGGCCTTATGTAGATGGGACTGACCTGCAGTGGGACAAGATCAAGATTGGTCAAAATCGTTATCGGGATGCCAACTACAAGGGATACATCGATGAATTCAAAATCTACGGTAGGGCCTTTACTGCTTCAGAGGTAGCCAATCTCTATAATTTTACGTTGCCTCCAGCGGTAGAGAACATCAATGTTTCGGGTCAAGGAGGCTCAACTCTTCGACTAACCTGGGACGAAGTTGATGGAGCAATTGACTACACGATCTTTCAAGCAGAGAAATCCAGCAGTGGCCTCACGAATGTGATTACTTTCACCAATCCCAATCTGGATACTTCTACGGATCCAGATTTATCTGCAATCTCAGGCATCACTTCCTGTACATCAGGGTCCTGTTCATATGATGTGACAGGTTTGACAAACAACAAATACTACTACTATCGGATCGCTGCTCGAAACGGACGGGGAAGCGGGCAGGTCTCGCCCAACAGTGAAGTCAGCGCACAATGCTGTTCCCCCTGATTTGAACGCAGACCCTGGCTTTCCTGATGTTTAGACCGTTTCCTAGCGCTCTGAGACTTCAGGATTTTTTTCCCTCTGACATCCTCTCAAATTTCCTGATTCGGGAGGATTGATCTCCCTTAGAATCCTCTCTTCCCGCCTAGTTCTGATCTTAATTCATACCGAAATTTTCCAGAAATTTGCTTGAGAACTTTTTGCTACGGGAGGATTCTTAATCAGTTGTAGTTACCTCTTTAGCTGCTTGGATCGCGCTCTTCGCTGTTTTTTCACTTGCTGGAGTATATTCTGATGCCCGTTGTCATCACAGACATTCCGCGTCCACCTGAAGCATTGGTTCAGGCCTATCAGGATTTGGATGTTGCCACAGTTCACGAAGCGCAAGGTCGCAAGGGTCTGCTGGCGTCCTACCTGCGCCCGATCTACCGTCCTGCCAAGATTGTGGGTACAGCCGTCACCTGTGAGGTGGCCCCTGGAGACAATTGGATGATTCATGTGGCGGTCGAGCAGTGTCAGGCTGGAGACATCCTTGTGGTGGCTCCCACGAGCCCGTGTGAGGATGGCTATTTCGGGGATCTGCTGGCGAACTCGCTACAGGCGCGAGGAGTACTTGGCTTGGTGATTGATGCCGGGGTGCGTGATGCAGCAACCTTGACCGAAATGAAGTTTCCCGTCTGGTCCAAGGCGATCTTCGCCCAGGGCACGGTCAAGGAGACGCTGGGAAACGTCAATACTCCGCTGGTTTGTGCTGGTGCGCTGGTGTATCCGGGAGACCTGATCCTCGCAGATGACGACGGTGTGGTTGTGGTCCGACAGGCTGAGGCTACCGAGGTCCTGCAAAAAGCACAGGCTCGGCTAGCCAATGAAGAAGACAAGCGTGCCCAACTCCAGGCTGGTGTGCTGGGACTGGATCTCTACAAGATGCGCGAAAGACTCGCAGAGAAGGGGTTAAAATACATCAAGTATGCTGAGCAGGGCTGAAATGCAGACAGCAATTCCTGCCTGCCTGATGCGTGGTGGAACCTCCAAGGGCCTGATTTTTTTGGGTGACGATCTACCGAACTATACCCAACTACGTGACCAGGTGCTGCTTGCTGCCATGGGTTCCCCAGATCTGCGTCAGATTGATGGGGTGGGTGGGGCTCATCCGCTCACTAGCAAGGTGGGGGTGGTCTCCAAGTCCGCTCGCTCCGATGCGGATATCGACTATCTCTTCCTACAAGTCGTCGTTGACAAGTCCGAGGTCAGTGACAGTCAGAACTGCGGCAATATCCTGGCAGCAGTCGGTCCCTTTGCCATTGAGAAAGGACTCGTCAAACCGCAGGGTGATCTCACCGAAATTCGCATCCACATGGTCAATACGGCCAACCTGGCTATTGCCCAGGTTCAGACGCCACAAGGGAAAGTCAACTACGAAGGGACAGCCCGGATCGATGGGGTTCCTGGTACCGCAGCGCCGGTCCTTCTAGATTTTCTGGACACCGCTGGTTCGAGCTGTGGTGCCCTGCTACCGACAGGCAGGGCCTGCGATCAAATTGATGGAGTCCATGTCACCTGCATCGACAACGGCATGCCTGTCGTGCTGATCGCAGCCCAGGATTTGGGCAAGACAGGCTATGAAACTCTGGAGGAATTGGAAGCAGACTCGCAACTGAAGAGCCGGGTTGAATCCATTCGCTTGCAGGCAGGTTCGCTGATGAATCTAGGAGATGTCAGCAAGAAGACGGTCCCCAAGATGTCACTGGTGGCTCAAGCTCAACACGGGGGAGTGATTGCCACTCGGACTTTCATCCCACACCGGGTGCATGAAGCGATTGGAGTGCTGGGGGCGGTCAGTTTGGCCTCGGCGTGTGTGCTGCCCAGATCCGTGGCTCAGGCTGTTACCGGACTACTGGCCGAATCTG
Organism: Deltaproteobacteria bacterium; assembly: GCA_002683655.1. Lineage (GTDB taxonomy): Bacteria > SAR324 > SAR324 > SAR324 > NAC60-12 > JCVI-SCAAA005. The sequence goes on along the minus strand of NYTS01000057.1, from coordinate 23,956 downwards.
GTAGAGTGACTCTGGAGGTGGAACATCCAACAGGTTTTTTCACGGTCGGTTTGGAAGTTGGAGTACAGGGAAGCGAGGTCTTGCTTCATCGTGCGGGTCTCTTACGAACAGCGAGAATGCTGATGCGTGGAGAAGTGATGATCCCCTCGTCTGTGTGGAGTGGTCAGTGAGACCCATTCAGCGTATTTGTTTACTAGGTTTTGGAGAAGTGGGCCGGACCCTGGCCGAGGATCTGGGTAAGCTTTCTGGGCTTCAACTGACTGCCTTTGATCTGCTGTTTGCCGAGAAAGAGAGCTCGGCCTGTAAAAATCTGCTGGCTTGTCTTCACGTGGTTGGCTATCAGCAGGCCCAAGAAGCTGTGACGGAAGCACAGCTCGTGATCAGTGCGGTTACAGCCGCTCAGGACTTGAGAGCTGTTCAGTCGATCACAGAGGCTTTGCCCAAGGACTGCTGGTTCGTGGATCTGAACTCAGTCGCTCCAGAGACCAAGCGCTATGCCGCCCAACTGATCGAGGGGGCCGGAGGTCGATACGTCGAAGCCGCGGTGATGTCTCCGATCCATCCCCTGCGTAGCAAATCCCCGATGCTACTGGGTGGTCCACATGCATTGACATTCTTAGAGATTGGTCAGACCTTGGGCTTTGCAGGAATGAGTTTCTGTGATGCTAATATTGGCAAGGCTTCGGCGACCAAGATGTGCCGTAGCGTGATGATCAAGGGCCTCGAAGCACTGATCTCAGAGTCACTGCTCTCCGCTCGACACTACGGGGTTGAACAAGAGGTGCTGGATTCGCTGAACAATCTCTTCCCGATGGAGAATTGGCCGCGCCATGCACGCTACATGATCTCACGGACTCTGGAACACGGTGTCCGCCGAGCAGAGGAGATGCGCGAGGTCGCCTTGACGGTGCAGGCTGCTGGTTTGGACCCACAAATGAGCCAGGCAACGGTGGAGAGGCAGGCCTGGGCTCCCCAGTTTGCCAAGGCGCTGGAACAGGATGAGTTGCTCCCACTGCTGGACCAGATGCTGGCTCAACTTCACTCTCAAGCAGAGAAACCCGAATGCTGATCATTGATTGCCACGGACACTACACGACGGCACCTGCGCCCTTGCAGCAATTTCGTGATGCACAGTTGGCTGCCTACAAGGATGCTTCCCAGCCACTTCCGGTACTTGGAGAGATTTCAGATGATCAGATTCGGGAGAGCATCGAGCAGAACCAACTGCGGCTGATTCGGGAACGTGGGGCCGACATGACGATCTTCTCGCCTCGAGCCTCGGCGATGGCCCATCATCTTGGAGATGAAGCGGTCTCTCAAAGCTGGACCCGAGCCTGTAACGACATGATCAAACGAGTGGTTGATCTCTTTCCAGAGGCCTTCGTGGGGGTTTGCCAGTTGCCCCAATCCCCCGGTGTGCCGATTGCGAATTCCATTGCTGAACTGGAACGCTGCATCCTGGAATTGGGCTTTGTCGGCTGCAACCTCAACCCAGATCCTTCAGGTGGACACTGGACTTCCAAGCCGCTGACTCACAAGAGTTGGTATCCCTTCTTTGAAAAGATGGTCGAGTTAGATGTGCCTGCGATGATTCACGTCTCTGGTTCCTGTAACGAAAATTTCCATGCGACCGGAGCACACTACATCAATGCGGACACTACCGCCTTCATGCAGTTCATCCAAGGAGACTTGTTCGGTGATTTTCCCAATTTACGATTTATCATTCCACACGGTGGGGGAGCAGTGCCCTATCACTGGGGACGCTACCGCGGCCTGGCCGATATGCTCAAACGCCCGCTGCTGGCTGATCATGTGATGAAAAATGTCTTTTTCGACACCTGTGTTTACCACCAGCCGGGGATTGATCTGCTGTTTCGGGTGATTGACATCGACAACATTCTTTTTGGTTCCGAGATGGTTGGGGCTGTACGCGGGATTGATCCAGAAACTGGACAATTCTTTGATGACACCAAGCGCTACGTGGATGCGCTGAATCTCTCGGAAGTGGATCGACAGAAGGTCTTCGAAGGCAACGCCCGTCGGGTCTGCCCACGACTCGATACTCGTTTGCAGGAGCTGGGACGATGAGTGCCTTCACGATGGATGCGGATTGGTTGCACTGGCATCAGAACCCATCCAAGCCGGGGTTCCAGCCACCTGCCGGAGCTGTGGACGCACACTGCCATGTCTTTGGCCCGGGGGATCAGTTCCCCTTTGCTCCGGAGCGCAAGTACACCCCTTGTGATGCTTCCAAGGATCAACTCTGGCAACTGCGGGGTTTTTTGGGTTTTAGCCGAAACGTGATTGTTCAGGCTACTTGCCATGGAGCGGACAACCGTGCGCTGGTCGATGCGCTGCTTCATTCGGAAGGCATGGCCCGGGGGGTTGCCACTGTCAAACGTACCATTACAGAGCAAGAACTCCAGGAACTACATGACGCAGGGGTGCGCGGAGTGCGCTTTAACTTTGTCAAACGTCTGGTGGATGCCCTGCCCTTTGATGCCCTTGGTGAGATTGCTGGGAAGATTCAGCCTCTGGGCTGGCACATTGTGATCTACTTTGAGGCTGCCGAGCTTCCTGAGTTGTTCGATTTTTTCACTTCTTTACCGACCACTGTGGTGGTCGATCACATGGGACGACCAGATGTAGGTAAATCAGTGGATAGTCCGGAGTTTGGGTTGTTTTTGAAGCTGTTGGAGGAACATCCAAATTTCTGGTCAAAGGTCAGCTGTCCGGAGCGACTCTCTCAGCAGGGGCCACCGAGCTACTCCGACGTGATTCCCTTTGCGAGAAAGGTTGTGGAAACCTTCCCAGATCGCGTTTTGTGGGGAACCGACTGGCCTCATCCGAACATGAAATCACATATGCCGGATGATGGACATCTGGTCGATGTGATTCCTCATATTGCCCCAACGGCAGAGCTCCAGCACAAACTGTTGATCGACAACCCCATGCGCCTGTATTGGGCCGACTAAAGAGGAAAATGGCACTCGACAAACCATATCTCGATATTCCTGGAACTATCATTTTCGATGCAGAGCAGGCTCGCAAGGGCTACCATCTCAACCAGTTTTGCATGTCGCTGATGAAGGCAGCGAACCGGGAACGCTTCAAGGCGGATGAGCGAGCCTACCTGGATGAATGGCCGATGACCGAAGAACAGAAACAGGCCGTTCTGGCCCGTGACCTCAACTGGTGCATTCGTACTGGTGGGAATATCTATTTTCTGGCCAAGATTGGTGCCACGGATGGCAAGAGTTTCCAACAGATGGCTGGTAGTATGACCGGCATGACCGAAGAGGAGTATCGAGAGATGATGATCAAGGGGGGCCGTTCTCCCGAGGGTAACCGTTATCTCGGTGAAGACGGTGACGCCCAAGCTCATCGTCAGCCCCAGGGGTATTCTCATCATGCCCAAGCCAAGGAGATGTGACATGGCCTATATTTCTGCTTCCGTCTATACTTCGCATGTCCCTGCAATTGGTGCTGCCTTGGATCAGGGCAGGACCCAGGAACCGTATTGGCAACCGCTCTTTGCTGGATATGAATTTTCCAAGCAGTGGATGCAGGAAGCCAAGCCAGATGTAATCATCCTGGTCTACAACGACCATGCGACGGCTTTCAGTCTACAGATGATTCCGACTTTTGCGATTGGTACGGCTGCTGAGTTTCGACCTGCCGATGAAGGCTGGGGACCTCGGCCTGTGCCAATGGTTCAGGGGCATCCAGAGTTAGCTTCTCATATCGCCCAGTCCGTCATTCTAAAGGACTTTGATCTGACGATTGTCAACGAGATGGACGTGGATCATGGCTTGACGGTTCCTCTCTCGTTGATGTGTGGACAACCCGAAGCTTGGCCCTGCCCGGTGATTCCTTTCGCAGTCAATGTGGTGCAGTATCCGGTGCCCAGAGGCCAGCGTTGTTTTCAGTTGGGGCAAGCGATTCACCGAGCCTTGGATGAATACGATGAAGACCTGAATGTCCAGATTTGGGGTACCGGTGGCATGACCCATCAGTTACAGGGGCCGCGTGCTGGACTAATCAATAAGCAATGGGACAGTAATTTTTTGGATAAGTTGATTGAGGATCCATCGGCAGTCGCTGCGATTCCTCACATTGAGTATGTTCGAGAGGCTGGTAGCGAGGGTATTGAACTCGTGATGTGGTTGATCGCCCGAGGAGCAATGAGTGATGTGGCTGGTGGAGCTAAACCTAAGGTTCGTCACCGATTTTACCACGTGCCGGCATCCAACACGGCAGTCGGGCATTTGATCTTGGAGAATGCCCACTAAGCATTGAATCTAGTCTCCGATTTTCCAAAAGATTGACTCCTTGGATTGAAGTAATTATTTTGTAATTACTCAAATTTTGGAGAAAAGTATGGCCACCCTGATCAAGATTGGAAACTCCCAAGGTATCCGCATCCCCAAGCCGCTAGTTGAACAAGCCCAGTTGGAAAACCGGGAATTATCCCTTGAAGTAACCCAAGAGGGCCTGCTCATTAAACCGTCAAAGCAACCGCGACAGGACTGGCCGGAAAAAATTCGATTGTCTCTTAAAAAGAATGGGCAGTCGGAGAAGTTAGATTATGATTGGTTAGATGCGAAACTGACCGAAGAGAATGATTGGGAATGGTGAAGGCAATTCACCGCTTTGAGGTCTGGTGGGTGAATCTGGAACCCACCAAAGGTTCAGAAATCCCAAAGACGCGCCCATGCGTAATTATCTCTCCTGATGAACTATCTGCGTTGAAGACCGTCATTGTCGCTCCGATGACTTCTCAGGGTTTTGAATTCCCTTCGCGAATCTCCTGTGAATTTGCCGAGAAACAGGCGCTGATTCTCCTAGATCAGATGCGTGCAGTAGACACGGATCGTTTGCTTGAAAAAATGGGGATACTGGAAGCATCTGTCCAAAAAAAAGTGATCAGTTGCTTGCTTGAGTTGTTTGCTGAGTAGCTATGGATTCTGAAAAATTACTCAAATAAATTGTCCAAACTTGAGGGTATGTTGTTGAACGGGAGATAGCTGATGAAAATCATTTTGGTTGGGCCTGGAGCTTTTGGCAAAAAACACCTGGATGGTCTCAAGCAAATCGAGGGAGTTGAGGTCGTTGCGCTGGTGGGGCAGCCTTTGGAGTGGACTCAAGCCGTTGCGGCACAGTATGGAATTCCACATGCGATGACAGATCTAGATCAGGCGCTGGCCCTTCCGGGAGTTGAGGCCGCGATCCTAGCCACCCCAACCCCAATCCACGCAGCTCAGGCGATGCAGTGTCTGAAAGCAGGTGTGCATGTGGAGATTGAGATTCCCCTGGCTGATAACTGGTCGGATGCCCAAGCTGTTGTGGACCTGCAACAAGAAACAGGTTTGGTCTGCATGGTGGGCCATACCCGACGTTTCAATCCCTCTCATCAGTGGGTCTATAAAAAAATTCAGGCTGGTGAGTTGAAGATCCAGCAACTGGATGCGCAGACTTATTTCTTTCGACGCAAAAACATCAACGCTGCTGGAGAACCAAGAACTTGGACAGACCATTTACTGTGGCATCATGCGGCCCACACAATTGATCTCTTCCAATATCAAACTGGAGAGCGAGTGGTCAGGGCTAATGCGATACAGGGACAGATGCATCCAGAACTAGGTATCGCCATGGATATGTCGATTCAACTGCTTTCTGAGTCCGGGTCTGTTTGTACGCTTTCCCTCAGCTTCAACAATGACGGTCCATTGGGAACCTTCTTCCGCTACATCTGTGACAACGGAACGTACATCGCTCGTTACGATGACTTGGTGGACGGTAAAGAGGAAACGATTGATGTCTCCCAAGTAGATGTCTCGATGAACGGTATCGAACTGCAGGACCGAGAATTCATCGCATCGATTCGAGAAGGGCGAGAACCAAGGGCCAGTGTGGCAAATGTACTGCCCGCCTATCAGGTGATGCACGAACTTGAACGACAACTCAATACACAGCCAACTTTGTCATGAAATTACGAAAGATTGGAAACACGGAAGTCCCAGAAATTGGTCTGGGTTGTATGAACCTGAGCCACGGCTACGGTGGCTATCCCAGCAAGGAAGATTCTTTTGCCCTTTTACAGCGAGCCTATGACTTGGGGGTTCGTCATTTTGATACGGCAGCACTGTACGGTTTTGGTCGCAATGAGGAACTGGTGGGCGAGTGGATGCAGCCCTATCGCAAGAAAATACATCTAGCCAGCAAGTGTGGGATGCAGGGAGTTGACGGGAAACGGGTGATTGATGGTCGGGCTGCTGCCCTAAAAGCGACCTTGGAAGACTCTTTGAGAAGGCTCAACACGGATTTCATTGATGTCTACTACCTCCACCGTTGGGACAAGAACAATGTGACGATTGAAGAGAGTGTGGGGGCACTGGCCGAAGTGGTTCAGGAGGGTAAGATTGGTGGCATTGGCCTGTCTGAAGTATCCGCAGCGACCTTGCGCAAAGCTCATGCAGTGCATCCAATTACTGCTGTTCAAAACGAGTATTCGCTCTGGACTCGTAATCCTGAAATTGGTCTAAGCGAAGCCTGCCAAGAGCTTGGAGTAACGTTGGTTGCCTTCTCTCCGTTGGGTAGAGGTTTTCTTTGTGCTCCCGAACTGGGTCTCAGCAGGTTTGCAGAAGGCGATATGCGTCTTACGATGCCACGCTTTCAGGAGCCCAATATTTCTCAAAATCGTGAGCTCATCAAAAAGCTCAGTCAAGTCTGTGCTGAAATCGGTTGTTCTCTCGCACAGATCGCAATTGCATGGCTGCTAGCCCAAGGTGAGCACGTGCTGCCGATTCCAGGGACCGTCAAGATTAATCACTTGGAAGATGATCTTGTAGCTGCCTCTGTAGCCCTGTCTGCTGAAATTATATCGAAGTTGGACGATCTGTTTCGGCCCGAAAAGATTCACGGTTTTCGTTATCCATCTCTGGGAATGTCAGAAGTTGACACGGAACGGTTCGCTTGTGAACAGTAATTTCACAAGCTTGAACAGTTTCAAAGAAAATCTTGTGTGAATATGTCGAGCCTGCCGGATGTTTACCTTCAGACTCGATTCCGTTCTAGCGCTCCAGTTCTCCAATGGCCAAAAGCTTTTGCGATCATCACAGCTTGGCCTACGACAGGGGAGATTTGGTCTGAAGAAGAAATTCAGATTCAGGCAAAGCTTCTACAAGAGGTCTTGGAGCAGCGTAATGTCTGGCGTGTGGAATTAACCGGCTATTCTCCAACTGATGGGCATTCTGAACCTGGCTGGGCGGTGGATCTGAATTTTGATGGGCCTGCACCTTGGGCCTCTGCTTTCGCCAGCATGCCATCTACTGGATCGTGGAGGATAAGTTGTTTGTCAGCCTCTGTGATTCAGAACGGCAGTGTGTAGAAGTCGGAAGTTTTCGGGAGTATCTGGATTGACAATCTGAAGGTCCAGCCCAGAGGAGAGTTTGACTGCAAAACCGCTATCTAACGACCGTCATCTAATTTGCCAATGGATAACGAAGAAAAGCTTCGTCGTCTGAGAATGAAGGCCGAAGAACGGGAAAGAGTTCGAGAAGAACAGCTCCAAAATGAAGATTCTTTGCAAGCCCTAAGGGAAGTCTACGGTCTGAGTGAGGCGGAACTCCAAAAACTCCAGCAGGAAGTTGAAACAGAGTACGCTGCAGAACAAGAGTCAGGGCAACAACAGATCCAGCGTCGTTATGGCAGTTGGGCTTCCATCAAGCAGTTGTTGTTCACTGCTAAAGGGAGACTCTCACGTGGTGATTTCTGGTTGGCAGAATTGGGTGTTTTCGTTGTTCACTCACTGATCGCTGCTTCAACTGTCAGCTATCCAGTATTGGGTATACTTGCCCTGATTTGCTGGTTGGCGCACATCAATCTTGCTATCAAGCGTTGTCACGACCGAGGATATTCTGGCTGGTTTCTACTCCTTGGTATTGTTCCTGTCTTTCAGTTCTGGCCGATGGTGGAACTCTTCTTTCTGGCGGGAGAAAACGGAGAGAATCGGTTTGGTTCGGAGCCTGGCGAATCAGGCTCTACTGACAACTGCGTCTGACTTCTTCCTTGCGCAATTGCGGGTTTCCCTGCAAGGTGAATCTTTCTCACTATTGATTCGAATCCTTACTAAAAAATCTGAATGCAAGATCAAATTCGCATCCTCAAACAACAGGCTTTAAACGATCTTCAGCAAGTAGACAACACGGAATCCCTGCCTGGTTGGTTTCGTGATTATTTGGGGAAGAAGGGAGCGGTGACAGCACTGCTCAAACAGCTCGGAACTGTTGCTGCTGAAGAACGCCCCCAAGTTGGCAAAGCTATCAATGATTTGAAAACAGAATTGCAGGATTCCTTCGATTCTTTACAGGAGCGGTTGCGCCAGCAAAAGATGGAAAAGGAGATCGCTTCGGATTCAATTGATGTCACCCTCCCTGGACGACCCTTTCCTACGGGGCATCTCCATCTGACTACCCAGACGTTGCGCAAAATCTATCAAATTTTTGCTGAGATGGGCTTTCAGGTGTACGAGGCTCCAGATGTGGAAACAGATGCCTATAATTTCCAAGCACTCAACATCCCTGAGTACCACCCTGCACGGGACATGTGGGATACCTTCTGGGTCAACAAGGAAGTAGTATTGCGAACCCACACTTCACCGGGCCAGATTCGAGCGATGAAGGAATTTGGACCAGAGCCCATTCGGGTGATTCTACCTGGTAAATGCTATCGATATGAGCAGATTACTCCTCGATCTGAACACCAGTTCTATCAGGTCGAAGGTCTGGTGTTGGGCCACAAGATCCGGATGACAGATCTGATTGGGGTAATGAATGAGTTTGCGCGTAAGATGTATGGTAGCGAGCGCAAGACACGGATTCGTGGCAGCTACTTCCCATTCACAGAACCGAGCATTGAGATTGATATGGACTGCATCCTCTGCGCAGGAGAGGGCTGCCGGGTTTGCAAGTACACATCTTGGCTGGAGGTTGCTGGGGCTGGCATGGTTCATCCAGTTGTCTTGAAAAATGGCGGCTACGATCCCGATGTTTGGAGTGGCTTTGCTTTCGGTATGGGAGTGGAGCGTCCAGCGATGCTCAAGCATGGCATCCGTGATATCAGATACTTCTACGGTAACAACCTACAATTTCTGCAGCAGTTCTGAGTTTGGTACTTCTCCGCCTGTTGTTCTGCTAGCGATGATCTCTCCATGACTGCTCTTCTTGGGCTGCGTAACCTGAGCAAACGCTTCGGTTATCGTACAATTCTCCAGGAACTGAATCTGGATATCCAAGCGGGAGAATGTGTTCTCCTGCTAGGCAACAATGGGGCTGGTAAGTCCACGCTTTTACGGCTCTGTGCAACCCTGCTCAAGCCGCAGCAGGGGCAGATTTTATATGAAGGGAAGCCCGTTGACGAAGATAAGCATCACTACCTAAGAGATATGGGTAGTATTGCCCACGAAAGCCGCCTCTACGGAGATCTTACACCAAGAGAGAACCTCCACCTCTTTGGTGTTCTCTACGAGTTGAAGGATTTGCCACAGCGAATTCCTCAAGCACTGCAAGATGTTCAACTCAGCCACGCCATCGACCTCCCCGTCAAGACCTTCAGCAGTGGAATGACCAAACGGACGGCAATTGGACGGCTGTTGTTGCAGCAACCGAAGCTTTTATTGCTGGATGAACCCTATACAGGATTGGATCAGAATTCAGTTCGATGGTTCCAGGAATATCTCCTTGATTTTAGGAACCAGGGAGGAACCTTGTTGCTTGTGACCCATCAACTGGAACTCGGATTGGAGTTGGCCACCCGGGTACTCCTACTCAGTCACCGCAAGATTATAAAAGATCAATCTTCCTCCACGATGAATCTCTCCGAATGCCAGCAGTGGCTAAGTCAGTCATGATCCAAACTCTCACCCAAATTGATTCTGCAGAGCAACTAGAACAGCTTCCACCCGATTCTGTTTCAGAGGTGATTCTCGCACACAAGCGATTGAGTCGACTTGGAAAATTGGAAACAGAACCATTGCTAGAACTTGCTGAACAGGCTCATAAAAGAGGCATTAGGGTCTATATGCAGTGGGATCTGCTGGCAACAGAAAATGACTTCCGACGAATGTTACTGGAAGTTCTGGAGCAGATCCCCTTAAGTTCATTTGACGCAATCCGTGTTCAAGATGTCGGCGCCTTGGAGTGGTTGAGGCAACATCCTGCCAAGCCTAAGATGCACTGGATTGCTGAGACAGGCCACCATAATCTTCCCAGCCTGCAGCGCTGGGTTGCATATGTGGGATCAGCGTTAGAACGAATTGTTCTTTCGACAGAGTTACCCCTCCCAATTCTAAGTGAGTACTGCAGAGAACTATCTGTCTCATGTGAGTTGTTGGCTGTGGGGCGCATCCTATTGTTCTACAGTCCTAGAAAACTACTTTCTCCGGTCCTTGGTTCTCCAACTGAGATGACTCTGGCCACAGTGACCTCGACAGATCAGCACCATCATGAATTTCCAGTTTTGGAGCACCAGCATGGAACTCTAATGTTCCACCATCGTGATCTTTTCTTACTGGATCGGATTGAAGATCTTCGAAAGAGTGGGCTGCGCTATTTGCGTTTTGACATACAACACATGGAACTGCAGATCTGGTTGCCTCAGCTACAACAAGTGGTTAGGGACGGCCTGGACTCAGATGGCAAACAAATCAGATCTAGTTGGCCAATGCAGACAACGCAGGGATTTTTCAGAGCAAACCGAACTGAACGCCCGATTGAAAAATTGAAAAACCCCAACCTGCGTTATTTGGATGGAGAAGTAGTTGGATATGTTTTGGAAGTGGCGAGTCGAGAATATATGGCGGTGGCCAGTCGGCGTAGATTTGCTCGGGGTGATGAAATGATTTTGATTACACCGGAAGGGAAACGAATCAATTTTGTAGTAGAAGACTTGCGGAATTGGGAGCAGCAAGAGGCGGAAGTAGCGGAGGCAGGGGGCTTGTGGCTACTTCCTCACGAGCGCTCAGCCACAGCCCAGTCTTTACTTTATTTTGCAGAGTTTTTTTCAGATGGAGATTGAGGAGGCACTCGAGTATCCCGCAGCAGATCAGAAACTCCCTTTTCTGACATTCCCATGAAGGCTCCAACGGTGGCTCCCATGATGCCTGCCATTGCAGCACCGATTCCAACACTTGTGCTCACGCCCAGTTTCATTGACTCATCCATCATGTCCAATGTCGATTCAGCAAGTTGCTGGCTAGCTTCTGCAGCTTCAATCGCATTTTGAGCAAGCTGCTTGTTGAGCTGTAGAGCCATCGTTGCGGCACTCACTTGAGAGGCTTTTACACGATGCTTTGGTAGACTGGAATTGGCGAGCTTTTCAATCTCACTTAGGTTGTCACTGAAAAGACGTTCGGACAGATCACTCAATGAATCTTCGTCCAATTCACGGATCATCTGATAAAGCAGTTCAATCTCACTACGTCCAAACAGCAAAAACACGGGATTGACTTTAAGAGCTAAGGCAATTCCTGCGATCGTGGAAAGTCTTGGATCAACTTCTCCTCTCTCGATTTGAGCTATGGCAGTGGTCGAGTGCCCTGAATCTTCTGCCAGCTGCTCTTGGGTATAGGTGCGTCCGAGAACCTTTGCTTTTGCTTTGCGTGCCGAGATGATGTTCTTCGCAAGGGTGGCGCGTAATTCTTCTTTAATCTTTGAAACGTCCAAGGCTTCCGATACATGACTATTCATTACTTATCCTGCCAGAAGTTACCCTGATTTGATACGATTCCCAATCCTAGTTGCTGATACTGTCGGATTCGTTCGTACATATTCCCAATAGTGTCCGATTGTAACTGCTCCAATGCCTGAGTCGATTGGGATGAGGGCAAGATTACTCCCCACATTCCAATTGGTATCCGAGCCAGTGCCTTTTGCCAGGCTTCGATTGTGGCCAGGTTCTCATCAAAATTGCTCTGCAGTACTTGCCAAGCTGGACACATTGATTCTCCATCGAAAAAGATGCGACAAGAACTGAAAAACTTTGGTAATACTGTGCCTTCAAGGCAAGCATTAAGTTATCGGTACAGTAGTGGGCTTGCTATTAAATTACAAGAATAATTGCTTTTTAAGCAACTAGGAATGATTTAGCGATTTGTAATTTAAAATAGAGGAAAGTGATGAATTTAGGAAGGGGTGGGCATCTCGTTTTGGCGAACGAGATGCCCTTCAAGCCTTAGAAAACTTAAGAGCAGCCGCTAGTGTGACCACAGGAAACGCACTTTAAGCAGGCTCCGTTCCGGACCATGGTGAATTGACCACAATTTCCGCAGTTCTCACCTTCGTAGCCCTTGGTACGAGCTTCACGAATCAATTCATTGCGGCTGCGTCCTTCCATGTTCCAGTCACCCAGCAGAGAGAGCATCCCATGATTTGAGAGATCGCTATCACTGGTTTCTGGTGCTAAACCGTTTCCGTTGTAGCTGCCTTGCGCAGCCACTACATCTCCGACAGCAGGTTCTTCTTCAGTTGTTCGAGCAAGGTAAGCCTGACTTTCTTCCAGAGTTAGTGTCCGCTCAGAAACAACTTTTTCGTCATGATACTCAGGTGGACTGATTTGCTTGCCATAAGAGTGCAGCGAGCTGGAACGCAAGTCTTCTGGTGCGACGTGTGCTAGATCCGTTCGATCTAGATAGGTAATGGCTAGTTCTCGGAAGATATAATCAATGATTGAAGTACTGACCTTGATCGCATCATTACCCTGCACCATGCCGTTTGGTTCAAAGCGGGTGAAGACAAAGGCCTCAACATATTCTTCCAAGGGTACGCCATGCTGCAATCCCAAGGAAACCGCAATTGCAAAGCAGTTCATCATGCTCCGGAAAGCGGCTCCTTCCTTATGCATATCGAGGAAGACCTCCCCAAGTTGACCATCTTCATACTCTCCAGTTCGCAGGTAGAGCTTGTGGCCACCGATAGTCGCTTTCTGTGTATAGCCCTTGCGTCTACCGGGTAGCCTTCTACGTTTGGCAATGTAGCGATGAATGACTTTTTCAGCAATGCGCACTTCGCGGTGTTGTGCAGGAAGTAGCTCTTCATCCAACTCTTCATCAAAATCACCAATATCGTCAACGGCGCTGGTATTCAGTGGTTGGCTAAGCTTTGAGCCATCTCGATAGAGGGCATTGCACTTCAGTCCAAGCTGCCAGGAGAGATGGTAGACGTCTTTGATATCCTCAACAGAGGCTTGTCCAGTCAAATTGATGGTTTTTGAAATGGAACCCGAGATAAAAGGCTGTGCGATAGCCATCATTCGTACATGGGATTCAGCAGACAAGTAGCGTTTCCCTTTCTTACCGCACTTGTTTGCACAATCAAAGACATCATAGTCTGAGCGCTTCAGATGAGGTGCGTCCTCAATAGTCATCGTGCCGCAGACGTAGTTGTTGGCGGCATCAATTTCTGATTCACGGAAACCTAGATGCTGAAGAATGCTGAATTCTGGATGATTCAGTTGATCTTCATTGATTCCCAGGGTCTTTATGCAGAAATCATCGCCGAGTACCCAACGGTTAAAGACAAATCGGATGTCAAAGGCTGCGGGCAATTGTCCTTCGATGATTTGTAGCAACTCTTCGGTGAAACCCTTCTGACGAAGCACCTCTGGATTGATACAGGGGCTTCCACTGAGAGAACCACGTCCCTTGGTGTAATTGACGATATCCTGAACCTGCTGATCGTTATAACCCAATTTGACGAGAGCAGGTGGAATCGACTGGTTGATAATCTTGAAATATCCTCCACCAGCAAGTTTCTTGAACTTGACCAACGCAAAGTCGGGTTCAATTCCAGTAGTGTCACAGTCCATCAGTAATCCAATGGTCCCCGTAGGAGCAATGACTGTCACCTGAGCGTTACGGAATCCATACTGTTCACCGAGTTCTACAGCTCGATCTGCATCAGCCTGCGCGGCTTGTAACAACTCAGGGGGGCAATGCTGACTGTCAATAGCCACTGGCTTGATGGTCAGCCCTTCGTATTCACGATCTGAGGCACGGTAAGCGGCCCTACGATGATTTCTTAGAACACGCAGCATTCCGTCTTTATTTCTTTCATAGCCAGGGAACGGCCCCAATTCAGAGGCCATTTCTGCAGAAGCTGCGTAAGCACTCATGTGCATGATGCAAGTGATTGATCCACAGATTGCCCGAGCCTTCTCTGAGTCATAGGGAATTCCATTGACCATTAGGAATGTTCCTAGGTTTGCGTAGCCCAGACCGAGAGTTCGGAACTCGTAAGATAACTCCGCAATTCGTCGACTTGGGAATTGAGCCATCAGGACGCTGATTTCGAGAACAATGGTCCAGAGCCGAACTGCGTGCCGGAAGCGCTCAATGTCGAGTTCGCCATTCTCATTTTGGAAACGAAGAAGGTTCAGGGACGCTAGATTACAGGCAGTATCATCCAGGAACATGTATTCACTGCAGGGATTCGATGCTCGGATGGGACCGTCTACTTCGCAGGTATGCCATTCGTTGATGGTTGAATCGAATTGTAAACCTGGATCGGCAGATGCCCAGGCCGCATAAGCAATCTGTTCCCAAAGTTCACTAGCTCTTAAGGTCTGGCAGGTTTTGGGTTCTCGTTCTTCTTCACAGGACTTAACCAGTTCTGTTCTCCAGTACAACGACCAGTCCTGATCCTGCTCAACGGCAGTCATGAACTCGTTGGTGATGCGAACAGAGTTGTTTGCATTCTGCCCAGCTACGGTGCTGTAGGCCTCTGAGTTCCAATCAGTATCGTACTCATCGAATTCAACTCCAGTATATCCCTGTTTGGCAAGGTGAATAATTCGCTCTACGTAGTTCAAGGGCATACTGGAAGCACGAATTTGCAGGAGAACCTTTCGCAAGTGCTTGTTTTTCCGCCGGTCAAAGCGTTCAGAAATTTCAGGCCAAGAGTGGCATGCCTGGAAAAGTTCATTAATCAGGAATTTGATCTGCTTTGAACCTGCGACCAGAGCAGCAACCTTCTGTTCTTCTTTCACTTTCCAGTTGACGAACTGTTCAATGTCTGGGTGATCAACATCCAGGCAGACCATTTTTGCAGCTCTGCGCGTGGTCCCACCTGATTTGATCGAACCAGCGGCTGTATCGCCAATTCTTAGGAAAGACATCAATCCCGAAGAGACGCCTCCGCCAGACAGGGGTTCTTTGCCACCACGAAGATCCGAGAAGTTGGATCCCGTTCCAGAGCCATATTTGAACAAGCGAGCTTCTCTGACCCAGAGATCCATAATCCCTCCCTCTTGGACCAGATCGTCCTTGACGGATTGGATGAAGCAGGCATGTGGTTGGGGATGACTGTAGGCGTCTTCAGATTTTTTAATCTCCTGAGACTTTGCATCGACATAATAATGCCCCTGAGCAGGTCCTGTGATTCCATAGGCCCAGTTCAAGCCGGTATTGAACCACTGTGGAGAGTTAGGTGCCACCATTTGATTGGCGAGCATGTAGCGAAGCTCGTCATAGAAAGCCTGGCTCGAAGACTCATCATTGAAGTAGCCATACTTGTGTCCCCAATACGTCCAACATCCGGATAAGCGATCAAAGACCTGACGAGCATCATTCTCTGAAACCATTTTCTCATCTGCTGGTAGCTTAGCCTGCTTGGTTTGATCAGGTACTGAGGCCTGTAACCAATTTGGGATACCTTCTTCCGAGCGTTTACGACGATGTTTGGGGATGCCAGCTTTTCGGAAGTACTTTTGGGCCATGATGTCAGAAGCCACCTGGGACCAGGTTTTAGGAACCTGTACGTCCTTCCATTCGGCGACAACCGATCCGTCGGGGTTGCGGATGACCGAGCTGCGGGATTCAAACTCCAGAGAAGCATAGGGGTTTTTTGCAGCTTGAGTAAACAATCGATCAATCTTCATAGCCTTACCTGGGAACAGCGTTGTGGACTCAATGGTGTTTTGCAGACAGAAAGGGAGCGATGCAGGAACGTGCAAATGAGGGATGCGGGGGAGCGTGTAATGAGAGACGTCTCCGGTGCCCCTGAACGGTCACCGTTCTCATCCATGAGATGAAAGCGGATTATTACGGTAGCCAATCTTCCAAGAGAAAGCAACGCCCCAACTGACCTCACAGGGCTAAGTTAGCGATATCGCTAATTAATTTTTTTTATTTAGGGTAAGTTGCTGATTTATCTATTGGAAAATAAATCTTTAGAAAATTGTTAGTGGAAACAAGGACATGCGAAAACTGGGCTGGAATCAAAGATGACCAAAAGTTTCCAAAAACTAAGACCTGCTAGCCTCTGGATCGTCGATACAACACAGGGTTGAGGGTAGCGTCATTATACATTTTCATCTGCCGATAGATCTTCATTTGTTTTCGTCCATCTAGCAAATCCTCCCAAAGTTGGTTGAGAGAATTGCCAAGATCAGAACGCTGCTCCTTGAGCACAAACAGCTTTGCCTGGCAACGTTGTTGATGGTCTTCAGCAGCATCTGCCCGGTTTACCTGTTCCTCCATGTGGAAGNTTTTTAGTGCACTGATGGACAGCCGATCAATAATGCTGCCTGGGGTTTCACTATTAATGGGGACATTGGCAGATGGTTTAGCAACTTCATNCAGATGTCCCAGCAGGTGCTCATCCAACCGTTCAATCAAGTCGTTCCGTTGCTGATTGAGCTTGTCTATGTTTCGTTTCACCTGGGCTATGATACGGTCTGTTGCGCCATAATCCCTAGCGAGGTCTTCTTCGTGCCAAAGCAAGAAATTGGCCCAGTGCTGACGGTCGAGCAAGCTCTCGAATTCGCTGTCTTCTGAGACTTCGTAGGGGGCGTGATGCCAACGATCTACAAGGTGAAGTTGCCGTGTAAGAAACTCAGGAACGGGAGGGATCATGATGAACACGTGACATGGATTTGAGCCGAGTTTCTGGTGATTCAATCTGTACGATCCGGGCCCCAACCTTTTCTTCGACAACAACCGTTTGTGCTCTGGCGATCTGACGGTCATTAACCCAAACCTCCAGTGGTTCTTTTGGCTTGGAGTCTAGTTCAATGACGGAGCCTTGTCCCAAGCGCAGCACTTCACTGATATTCATCATGCACTCTCCCAAGATCAACCTGGTTTCTAGTGGGAGATCTAGTAACTGCTCGGTCTGGGGATGTCTAGCAGCCGAAAGTTTAGCAATCTTTTGTGTGGGATCGAATTGAGTTGCCATGAAGCTACTTCAGTTAGCCATGATCGAGTAACCACAATCTACGTAGATCAGCTGCCCCGTGATCCCACTGGCAGCATCACTTAGTAAAAACGCAGCNGTGTTTGCTACTTCGGCTTGGGTGGCGGTTCGTTTCATGGCAGAGTGTTCACCAGCGACTCGGATCATCCCAGAAATGTCCTTGATACCTGCTGATGATAGAGTGCGAATTGCACCGGGGGAGAGAGAGTTGATTCGTATGTTTTCGGGGCCTAACTCCCTTGCCAGATAACGTGTACAAGATTCAAGAGCTGCTTTTGCAGGTCCCATCACATTATAATTTGGAACTGCTAGGGTGGAACCAATAAAACTCATGCTGACGATGCTACCTCCACCACGCTTACGCATCATTGGAATGACTCCCTTAGCAAGAGGAAGCAGAGAGTAAGCGCTGATTTCCATCGCCTTGTTGAATCCATCCCGCAGGGTTTCTGAGAAGGGTTTGCTGAGATCTTGGGTATCTGCATAGGCAAGGCTGTGTACCAAAAAGTCTAATTCTCCCCATTGCTCATCCACCTGCTTGATAAGCGCTTCAATCGACTCGTCGGAGGCTACGTCACACTCTGCTATCAGCGTAGCGTTGGTCTGCTCTCCCAGTTTGCGAACATTGGCTTCAAAACGGCCTTTGGGATCGCGCAGAAACGTTAGCCCTAATTCAGCTCCTTGTTGGTACAGTCGTTCTACGACCGCCCAAGCGATACTACGCTGGTTGCCAACACCGAGTACCAACCCTTTTTTTTCAGAAAAATCAATCATCTGTTTTCATCCATTCCAGGGGAACGTTTAGATATGCTAGATGAGCCAGGTGCCCAGCAGCAGATATTTTCAAACGCTAAAGCTCTCGTGTGAAAAATCAAGGAGTTTCAGATGAATGAAAATGTCCAATAGCTTCGCCGAGGCGAACCGTTTGGCCTAGCTCAAGCGAATTCAACCCAACTTGGTCTTTTCGGAACAGCAAAACCACAGTTGATCCAAGCTCAAAGCGCCCAAGCTCTTCACCAGCTTTCAAGGGATACGGTATAGGTAGAGATGCCTTAAGGATTTNAGCACCAGGTTGGTTGGAGTAGGTTGNGTGGTATACGGTACGAATCCTTCCGACTACAGTAGCACCAATCTTGACCAGTGCACACTCGCCATGTCCTGTATCAATGTATGAAATCCAACGTTCGTTCCGGGCAAAGAGCCTTGGTACAAAAGCCAATCCCAATGGGCTGACAGTCCACAACTCACCCGGTATGTATGCGAATCGACTGACAGATCCGGTGGCCATGCTATGAATACGGTGATAGTTATAGGGTGCCAGGTAGATTGTCAGATAGATTCCTCCCTCGTATTCATGGGCAACAAAGGAATCTTGAAGCAGGTCAGTCAGTAGATACTCTTTGCCCTTTGCTTGTAAAAGTGTTTCCTGAGTGATTGTTCCAAAGAACCCAATCGTTCCGTCAACTGGACAGATCAGGCGATTTTTTCCTGATGAGATTGGGCGTGCTGCCGGCTTGAGTGGTCGTGTGAAGAACTCGTTGAAAGTCTGGAAGTCTTCTAGCTTCTGAGGGCACTCGCTGAGATCAACATTGAAGTAACGAACGAAGGAGCGAATCAGGATTTGGTGCAGCAGGTAGGAAGGCCAGCGTTGGTCAGCAATCCAACCACAAATTCGGCTAAAGTTTTTTTTGGGAAGCAACGCCAGGCTCAGGAAGCGTAAGCGCTGCCACCAATTCGATTCCATATCGTTCANTTCAGGGAAATCTCGACTTTTGGAAGTTGAGGCTTGCCTAACATCTCCATGATGCGGCTTCCCTCAAGTGTTTCTTCCTCCAGAAGAGTTTGGGCAATCTGATGCAATGTATCGAGGTTGTCTCTCAGTAGCTGGCAAGCTTGCTCGTAATGAGACTTCACCATGTCTCTCATTTCTGTGTCGATCTGCTCCGCTGTGTCTTCGCTGTACTCCCTCTCTTTACCCAAAGCTTGCCCCATCACACTTTGCTGATCATCACTTCCCAGCACGATAGGTCCAAATGTGTTGTTCATGCCCCACCGACAAATCATATTGCGAACGGTCTCCGTAGCTTGCTGAATATCGTTGCTGGCTCCTGTCGTCAATTGGTCAAAAATTACTTCTTCAGCTGCCCGTCCACCCATTGCGATCGTGATCCGGTTGCTCAGATATTCGACGTCGTAGGAACGATTGTCGTTCTCAGGGAGGTAGGCTGTAACTCCCAAAGCCCGTCCACGTGGAATGATCGTCACCTTGTGGATTGGATCTGCATTAGGCAAGAGGGCAGATACTAGAGCATGCCCTGCTTCGTGATAGGCTGTGGTTTTCCGCTCATCTTCCGACATGACCATACTCTTNCGCTCAGGGCCCATCATTACTTTGTCTCGGGCCCACTCTAATTCAGCCAAGGTAATCTCTTTCCGGTTGGAGCGTGCAGCGAAGAGAGCGGCTTCATTAATCAGGTTCCGTAGATCAGCACCAGAAAACCCTGGTGTCCCTCGGGCAATAATGCGGAGTTCCACATCGGGTGCCATCCGGACTTTTGCCGCATGTACTCCAAGAATCGCTTCCCGACCACGAACGTCCGGTAGAGATACATAGACCTGTCGGTCGAATCTTCCTGGTCGCATTAGTGCAGGATCCAAGACATCTGGCCGATTGGTTGAAGCGATAACGATGATTCCTTCGGTTGCATCAAAGCCATCCATCTCAACGAGCAGTTGGTTCAGAGTCTGTTCTCGTTCATCATTACCGCTTCCCATCCCAGCTCCACGACTGCGTCCGACAGCATCAATCTCATCGATGAAGAGAATACAGGGTGCATTGCGGCGACCTTCTTCAAACAAATCACGGACTCTGCTTGCCCCAACACCGACAAACATTTCTACAAAGTCTGATCCGCTGATGCTGTAAAATGGTGCTCCTGCTTCACCTGCTACTGCTTTTGCTAGCAGGGTTTTACCAGTTCCTGGAGGCCCTGACATCAGTACCCCTTTAGGTATCCGTCCACCCAAGCGCCTGAACTTGGCAGGGTCTTTGAGAAAGTCGATAGTCTCTTTCAATTCTTCCTTGGCTTCATCAGCCCCCGCGACATCTTGAAAGGTCACCTGGTGTTGATCGGGCTCGATTCGCTGTGCTCGACTACGCCCCAGAGAGAAAAGCTTTCCAGCCCCTCCTTGCATTCGGCGCATCAGGAAGATCCAGATCGCAAAGATCAGGATGAAAGGCCCCCAGTGAATCAGCACGTTGAGATACCAGGGAGTTTCCGGCTCTGGCAGATAGTTCAGTTGGACATCNTTCTCACGCAGCAGCTCGGTCAAGCCAACATCATTGGGAGGAACAAAGGTGCGATAGGCCATGCCATCGTTGGTGAAACCTTCTACCACAGTATCTCCAATGAATTGAGCACTGGCAATATCACCCATGTTGGCCCGAGCAATGAAATCCGAATAGATCATCTCGTTCATGTTCTGTTCGCGTCGTGAATCACCACCAAAGGTGTTCACCATGAAAATTGCTAGGATCAGAATACTGAGGATAATCAGAATGTTTTCGTTCTTCCAGTTCATATAGACTGCACCTAAGTCAAGGAGTTGAAGGTATTAACTTATATTNTGATTTTAGGCTTAAATTAGATTGGAACGCAAGGAATTCTGGGGAATCTATAATGAGAAGCACANATGGGATGGTGTTGTAATAGGATAAGGGAAGAAGCTACTCCCAAGTTTAGTTGAGATTTTTGATCCAGTCATAAAATCTACCTTCAGTCGTAGTACTTCATCTAATTTGCTGGGTTTACCGGAGTGAGTTGGCTGGCGGCTTCCAGAGCAGTTTCTGGTTTTTTCAGCTTCAAAGCGAGTTGGTAGCGTAGTGCGTGGTAGAGTGATGCCGCAGCATTGGAAGATTCGGGTTGCATTTGCTGAAGGCGACGCTGGGCTTCATCTGTGTTACCACTGCGCAAGTTAATACGAGCAAGTGTCAAAATGACATAAAGCGAAGTCTTGGAAGAATTTTCCAAGCGCTCCAGCATGTCATAGATCGTCTGATTGTTGCCGGTATCAGTGTAGAGTCGTTCCAACTCATCGAGCAGGCGAGGCGTCCCATTCTGTTCGAAGCTTGTGCGCAACAATTCAGCTGCCTTGATTGACTGACCGTTCTGGTGAAGATGATGCGCTTCGCTGATCGCTGCTGAAACAGAATAGAGGTGCTTGATTGCTTTTTTGCCACCAGGCAAATATGCCATATTCCAGTTGTTGAGTAGCTCAGGTTCCTGCTCTGCGGCAAGATGGAGTCTTTGCTCATGCCGGGATCGCACTTGATTGCCGATCACACCATCTGGATATATCTCTAGAATATGTCGCTCCTGTCGCACACAGGCAGGCCAATCTCCACGTTGGACATAGACTTCGCGCAATCCCATCAAGGCTTCTGGATGATTGTGAGCTAATCGGTCGATTTCGTGGCTCAACTGCTCTGCAATCCCCCACTCTCCAACTTCCAAGGTGAACTGCTGGTAAGGTAGCAATACTTCCAACTCATTCGGAATCTCCTGCCGTAGCTGAAAGAACCCCTGTAGCATGCGTGGAGTATCCCAGATGTAACGTTTGCTGATTAGATTTTTCACGCGAATGTCCAACGGAGCTCTCCGTGGAGTGATTCGAGCAAACAATCGTTTTACTCTTCTAAAATCACAGGACAAACAGGCACGGTGAAAATCCCGATAGGTATCAATCCTTCGCTGCTGACGAGCTTTTTCCAAGGAAACACGAAAGCGCTGGAAGAAGCGGTCTGGATGCAGTACCAAGGACCGCAACTCAGAGGCCAGGAATCCTAGGACAGAGAAAACGAGGATTACTGCCCAGAGAGGAATATTCAGCGAAAGGGAAGGCGACAGGTATAAGAAAATCGTGTCGCTATTGAGGATCGCAAAGTAGCCCAGCCCGCTGAGCGCAAACAAAGCAGCTGCCAATAAGATCAGTATTCGCATGAATTCTCTTGGAGAGATATTTTGTCAACGGTGATGGTATGGTTCACCGTTGAGAATAGTAAAAGCCCGATAAACCTGTTCCAGTAAAATCAGACGAACCATTTGATGACTGAAAGTCATCGGGGATAAGCTTATGCGTTTTGTATGCTGCGGAAACTCCTCACAATCAACACCATATGGACCGCCCACCATGAAAGTAATCTGTGGTACGGATTGCAGATGGAAATTTTCCAGCCATCGTGAGAGGCCAACCGAGTCAAGTTGTTGACCTTGCTCGTCCAGTAAAATGGACTGCTCATCTGGGAGTAGGCGCTCCCGTAATGCCTTGGTTTCTATTTGTTTTCGTATGATCTCTGGTAACGATTGCCAACGTCGTTGTGGCTTGATTTCTTCCGTAACAATGTGGGCATAGTGCTGGAGGCGCTGCTGATAGATTTTCAGCCCCTCCTGCAGATAGGGCTCTTGCGTTCGGCCAATCCAGAGAAAACGAATACGGAGCATGGCATCAAAGCGAGAAAATTATCTACCTCTACGGGAGCATCAGCAAAAAGTAAAGCCCTGCCGTCACTAGCTCTGTCAAAGCAGTTTGTCCCAGCGAATTCAAGGCTCTATTTTCAAGGAAATTCATGAAAACAGTGACTGTTGCGGCACTACAGCGATCTTGGTCAGATAACACTGAAGAAAACGTCCAGCGAGCAGAAGATTGGATTAGGATTGCATCAGCAAGAGGAGCCCAACTCATCTTGCTACCTGAACTTTTCGAATCACCCTACTTCTGCAAAGAGCAGCGCTCTGTACATTTTGATCGTGCACATCCGGTAAAACAGCACCCAACACTTCTCAGGATGCAGCAGCTTGCTCGTGAATTGGCTGTGGTTCTGCCAGTTAGCTTTTTTGAGCAGGCTGGTCCAGTATTTTTCAATTCCTTGGCAATGATTGATGCTGATGGTGAGTTGTTGGGCCTGTATCGTAAATCGCATATTCCTGATGGACCAGGCTACCAAGAGAAGTTCTACTTCTCACCTGGGGATACAGGTTTTTGTGTTTGGATGACTAGATATGGATGTGTTGGGGTCGGTATTTGTTGGGATCAGTGGTTTCCGGAAGCTGCGCGCTGCATGGTGCTCAAAGGGGCTGAGATCTTGCTCTATCCAACAGCGATTGGTTCTGAACCCTTAGCTCCAGAATGGGACTCTCAAGCGCACTGGATACGCGTTATGCAGGGCCATGCAGCAGCCAATATGGTCCCCGTGATCGCAGCAAATCGAGTTGGGGTAGAAACTGGAGAAGAGTATACACTTAGTTTTTATGGATCCTCATTTATTGCGGGTTCAATGGGTGAACTTCTACAGACCGCACCAAGAGATGAGGAAGCTATCTTGTTACAGTCGTTTGATCTGGAAACGCTCAGAATACAACGACAAAGCTGGGGTGTTTTTCGTGACCGCAGACCAGACCTGTATGAACCAATTCTGAGCTTGGAAGGATGGGTGAAGCAACACTCTTAAATCTCTTCGGGAACGAAATGATCTTGAATTTGAAGGGTGTTCTCATAGCTTACTAATTTTGTGATCTTATAATTTGGATTAAAACTTTCGGCGTTGGTGTCTAAGCATTGTTGAGTTTATGGATGAGTAACTTCAAAGAAATTTCTAACATCCTTTTGGATTTACTCTAGCACAGTGTTTTATGGTGCAATCGGGCCAG
>NYTS01000056.1 GCA_002683655.1 Deltaproteobacteria bacterium | reverse complement strand
AGGGGGCTTGGATTTCATATATTCAGCAGCCTCCCCAAATCCTTGCCCCGGTGGACCATGTAGCAGACCACCGGTGTCTGAGGTAGAGGATCTTGTATTCTGAGTTAGGGGGCTTGGATTTCATATATTCAGCAGCCTCCCCAAATCCTTGCCCCGGTGGACCATGTGGCAGACCACCGGTGTCTGAGGTCTTGCCCCAGTTGTCCGTGCAGTCCGCCTCTGTAGCTGCTAGGGCTTCTTGTCTGCAGATGCTGCTATTGTCAGGTCGGGAAACTCAGGCGAGCTCTGCTTGCCTCCCCAAATCATTGACTCCTTTGGCCACAGTACTGTTTGATGCACTGTAGTGGAGCTCAACTTTGGTGAGAGGGTTAGGATGATGAGGAACAACGGGATGAGGATTGTAGATCAGGATGAACGAGGTGAGATGGCGAAGGGATCAATCACAAGGCAGTCTCTCAGCGGGATGAAGATAGATTTGGTGAGAGCCTTGGTGAGTAGATCAGCGATTTGTCTTTTGGTGTCGACATAAACAAGTTTGCAGTCCCCATTTTGAACGAATTCTTTGAGGCGATGATACTTGATGTCGATGTGCTTCATTCGGCCATGAAGGACCGGATGCTCTGAGCACTGGATGCAGCCCATGTTGTCTTCATGAAACAAGGTAGGGACTTCGTGGTCATAGAAAGTAGTGGACAGCTTTGGAGCGGCGATGTCCTTGGCACAAAGAATGCCATTGAGGCGTGTGCAGGTCAAATTGTTGGTGTCGCCAATAAGCCGTCGAAGCCAGACGTTTTCACAGCCTGCGTCTGAAGCGGCCATGAATTCGGCTTCTGTAGTGGATAGAGCTGTTGAGCTCTGGAGTCTGGAGCGCCAGCTGATTGGTCCTCCTCGAGAGAAGAAGACATAGCCAGTGCATGAGCGGCGCTTGTCTCTGTCAGCGGCATAGTCGCTGTCGACGAAGCAAGTGAGCGGGCCAGACAGGTCGTGGTTCATTGCGATGTGCTGCGGGTAGCAGTCACGGCCGAAGCTGATGCCGTGGTGCTTGGTACCAGCAACGTAGCGCACAAGGTGCTTGAGCTCATTCCAATGGGCGAGCCCTGGATTGGCTTGGTAGCGGGATAGACGATTGAGAGCGAAAGCGATGTCAGGTCTTGTGCAGTGTTCGAGGTAGCGAAGAGAACCAACGATCTGGCGGTACGGGTAGAGAGCCATAGATTTCTTTTCGCTTGCTTCTGTTGGGCATTGCTCTTTGTTGAGGATAGCCCCAGATGTAGGAGTAGAGACAGGTCGAGTGTTGGAGAAGCCATATGCGTGCAGGAATTGCGTCACATACAGTTCTTGGTCAAGGAACATTTGATGGGTAGCCAGCCTTCTGCATCGAATACCCAAGTAGACATTTGAGTCGTCAGATCTGGATGTCTTGTAGACTTTGTTGAGCTGTTTGATGAAATGGTCACGTGACTTGGTGTGACCACGGGTAGAAGTGATGGAGAAATCGTCCACGAACAAACACAGGATGCAGAAATCCTTGAGGCTTGTGTGGTGGCTGAACATGCAGGCATCAGCGATGGACTGTTGGAAGCCCCATTCGTTGATGAGCTTGGGTACAATGGTTTCGTGCCAATTGTGTCCTGCTTGCTTGGTGCCATATAACGATTTGATTAGGCGGTGTCCCATCCCAGGTGGCGTTTCAATGCCAGGAATGTTGATGTACACAGGCATCTTCATGTCTGCTTCGAGGTAGGCGGACTTGACATCTAGAATGTCATGGAGCATGTCGAGCTGAGCAGCCAGAGCCATTTGGTATCGGAAGGTGGCCAGCTTGCAAACGCTTGCGTGGGTCTTGAGGTAGTCAATGCCATAGCGTTGGCGGA
This sequence comes from Deltaproteobacteria bacterium, assembly GCA_002683655.1. Classification (GTDB taxonomy): domain Bacteria; phylum SAR324; class SAR324; order SAR324; family NAC60-12; genus JCVI-SCAAA005. The sequence continues at coordinate 5,922 of NYTS01000056.1, read as the reverse complement.
AGCCCTGAACCACAAGGCGTGCCTTGAGTCGGTCGACTAGGCCTTGTTGGTTGGGTTTGACTTTGAACACGAAGCGGCTGTTGATAGGTCGACAGCCCGGAGGTAGTTTCTCGAGCTTGTATACATTGTAAGATTTGAGGTTTGCCAGTTCGGCAGCGACTGCGTCATTCCAGAACTCTTGGTACTGGGAGCGCATGGCTTCGGCGTGATTCTTTGGAGAAGGAATCTCTCGAGCGGGGATGTGCTTGAGAGCTTCAATGAGATGAGCTTCCTCCATTGCGTATGCGTGTTGAAATAGCCGATAGCCTCGGTCGAATACTGCCTTGAGCGTTTGGTCTTCGGAGTCATCTCCCACAGGACTTTGAAGTGCCAGTCGAATGGGAGGGCAGATGTAATCGCAAATCTTCTCGATAAGGTGCATCGAAGAATCATGTGCGTCACAGGTAGGTGTTGCTGCGTAGCATTTAGCCAGTTTGAGGTAGTAGGCTTCCTCCATTATGTCTTGCTCTTTGTCAGCGCAGGTATAGGCGCTGGCAATCTCTGTGAGTGATGAGAGCGGCGTTGCCATTGACATAAGAGCTTCGTCGGATTTGTTTTCGTTCAGGTAGTGGAGGAAGGATGACGCTGCACTTTTAGACTCAACAGCATGCAGGCTGTTGGCCTGTGAGGTCATAGTTGCACTTTTAGACCGGACAGCAAGTGCGCTGTGGGCCTGTGCGTCTTGGGCCTTGTTCGCTTGGGCTGAACCAGGAGCGGGCGCTCTGCCAGGAGGCGGCGCTGCGGCTGCTGGTTGCTCGGGAGGAACTTGGGGCCCAGATGGCTGGTTGCTTGCAGATGAGGTGTCAGATGATGACCCGTTGGAGTCGCTTGAGGGTTTACTAGCCTCATAGCGCTCTTCATCTGACTGAGTTGGTAGGTACAACTCGGTCTTGGTTCGTAAGTGATCAGTTGGACGGAGGGCTCTGTCCTTAGCGATACCATCGTTCATATTGCAGAGTAGTTGGGCATTGCAGCCGTGTCGTCGTGCAATTTTGTTGACTGTGTCCTTAGGTCTTGATTTTATGAGGACGCGATGGCCGTTGTCAATCCCCTGATCAGAGGATGACCCAGTTAATTCGTCAGGAGTGCTGGAATCTAGTCTTTCTTCAGCTGAAGAATCAGGAGCTCCACGGGGTGGGGCTGCGTCTGACTCACTTCCTGTTTGGTTCTCTTCAGGAACACCAGCAAGTTGGTCTGGTATGTTTTGTTCGGAGGAACTCGAGTCGGAGTGAGAGGAAGCACTGTCGAATCCGCTGAGGTTGAGCGAAGAATCGGATGAGAATTCTGACTCAGATGAGGAGCCAGAGGTACTGTCGTCACTGGAGTCCAGGTCTGGGAACTCCTCTACATTTTCTTGTAGGTGAATATTTCGACAGGAGAAAACGCGTGGCCTTGGCTCGAACTCAGTGTCGAATACCAGGTAGCCTTTGCTCTTTCTTGGGTAACCAACGAGGCGATGGCGTGTCCCGCCTTGGCCGGCTGGGCTTTGCTTGTCGCCGTGTTTGCGTTTTGAAATGGGTAGCCATTTGGTGACCACAGCGCCGAAGGTCTTGAGGTGCTTGTAGTCAGGCTTCTTCCCATAGAACTGCTCGTATCTGCTGCACATCCTTGGATGGATGGAGCTAGGTAGTCGATTGATAGTGTAAGTGGCACATCTGATTGCGAATGGCCAGTACTTGAGCGGGAAGTTGGCTGAATCGAGGTAAGTCCGGGCCATGTCTTGGATGACTTTGATGGCGGACTCAGCGTGAGCGTTTTGGGAGCTTGAATTCGGAACAGTTCGTTCGTGGTCGATCATAGCTTTGTGTAGTTGAGCAACGACCTGTTTGGAGGTCAGTTCTCCAGCGTTGTCACTGCGGAACGCCTTAACCCTAAGCGGCATCTCGCCTGCTGGCGGTGCGTGCTTGGAGTTGCGTGCGTCCATTTCCATAGTTCTGCACATCCTCTTGAGTCGAGCGGGTAGGTGCCCTTTGCTTGAAAGGAAGTCAACCCAGAGGTACTTGGAGTGGTCATCGACATAGACCTGCCAGTATTTGAAACGGCCGGTCGAATGCCCAAGACGATTTTGGTGCTGAATGGACCTAGGTCTTGGTCCTGCAGTGTCAGTGTGGATCAGCCCAAGGATTGTATCCGAGGGCGGAGTTTTGCTCTTGCGGGGGTAGGGCTTCTTGTTCTGCTTTGAAGCAGCGCAGGCCCTGCAGTAGATGTTCGAATGTGTCAGCTCTTGAAGCGTAATTGGAACACCAAGTGTGATGCCCTGCTTGAGGGCGTCCATCATGACCTTCTTTGGGGCATGCCCCATGCGAGTGTGCAGGAGCATGGCATTCTCAGCTGGGCGATAGTCCGCTACTGGGAGTGCTTGGTCATATTGGCTCGCTTTTCCTTCGGTGCTATTCGATGCGACGAAGTGGAGCTCTTGGTGTTTTGATTCAGTTGGTTGGCGTTCAGGAGGAGCGCCAATGCAGTTGGATGTTTCAATGCGGTTTGGAGTGCCGCGTTGGTTGGTACTTGGTGGTGGGTTCTCGTTGGCGCGGATGCAAGCGTCGTATAGCTTTGCAAACGCAGCGTCGCAGGTTGCAATCCTCTGTTGGAGGGTTTGCTGTCTCGTGGTTTGGTGACTTGGTCCCGCTGTAGTTGCAGATGGCAACGTACTGTTCTTGTGCTGAGCTCTGTCCAGAGCGGGGTTGCTCTGAGTGGTAGTGCTTTGCTCGTAGTGAGTGGCAAGGCTTTGCTTCTGAGCGGCAGTGCTGCAGCTTGAATCGGTGTGTTCATGTTGGCGGGCCTCCCCAGCTGCCAGCACGGTAGGCGAGGGAGTTGGCTCTCGAGAAGCGGAGCCTTTGGCGTAGCTAGGGTTAGCTTGAGACGANTGGTTCTTGAGGNTTGCGACGTGTCGTTGATAGGCATCCATATCCATGTGGTATAGCCCTGAGNATGTGGCATGCCCGACGATACTAGTCCCAGCGGGTTGGGATCCGGGTGGGATAGATTGACCGGCATAGACGTGGTGCTGGTCGAACGAGATTTGGTCTCCATGAGCTTTGGTCAGCTGGGAGACCGAGGCGAGGTTCTTTTTGAAGTCCTTGGATAGAGCAACATTTGGAATCGCCATGCATGGCCCTTGGATGCGGGCTACGCAGTGGGAGTTGATGCCACGTACTTGGCGGAAACAAGGTTTTGTTGAATCGAGCGGGGTCTTGAGTCCTCCGAAGGACGAGGTGGCGCCAGTGTCGAAGAAGAATGCAGGTCCAGTGTACTTTTTGGGCGATAAGTCGAGTTCCTCGTCAGATGAATTNATTGACTCGGGTTCTGATGNGGTGGAACAGGTTGAAGAGATCAAAGCACTGGGAAGTGCGGTGTTGTTGTTGGTTGAAGAATCGGTGGTGGCTTTNGGGCGCTCAGGTGATNNTTGCTGAAAGTGATCCCGAGAAGCCGGGGGGTGTGCCTGCAGTGACCTCCNTGNNGNAGNNGNNNCAGGGNGGTGTGCGTNCATTGGCAGCTGCNGGTCTGGACGTGGCTGCTGCTGCTGATGTGGCGTTAGTGCTGTCGACAGAAGCGGCATGGGAGCGCTTCCGCTGGCTCTAGGGTTAGCTCGCGGACCGTTGGTGGGTTGGTCACTGCCGAATTTGGTAGCGACCCCAACATAGTGGTCTGATTCGTATGAAAACGAGCTGGTTCTTGATGTGGTGGTGATTGCCCAATGGCCTTCTTCTTCGGAGGAAGTATTCTTGAGTGGGCTATCATGAACCGCTTGTACAACCGCACCGCCCTTCTCAGATCCAGGAACTGTATTCGAGGAGCCAGGCGATGCTAATCGTAATCTGGGGTTAGATGGGTTGTNTTGCAANACGTCCATGCGGTTTTGACTTGCGGATGNAGTCAGGGCCATGTGTAGGCCGGTCGGATTGTTTAAGCTGGGGCGGCTGCCCGGATTTAAGGAGCTGCCTTCAGCTAGCATATCTGCGCACTGCTTGTTGCTGTTGTGATGCGCAATTCCAGAATCTTGTAGCAGACCAGAGCCCCCCATGCATTGGGAGATGGTGATTCTGCTGGCGTCGTCGTTAGTCCGAGTTGAGTAGGCCCCCAAGGCCGTACTATTTCTTTCGAATTTAATCGATCCAGTTTTCATCGCTGGAGATGACCCACTAGACGACTGTTTAGGCACTTGATGAGTAGCCTTCACCGTGTTCAAAGGTGATGCCACTGCCTGAAGAGGCAAGACCCCATGTCGATGCCGAGTTACATGAGGTAGTGGACTTAGCTTTGTTGAGTTGTTACTGCTGGCCACTAATGGACTTATAGCGGCACCCGTGGCTACGGGCTGTTGCGTCTTGGTTGGAGAAGACGCTGATTCTTCGGGTGGGCGGCCTGGCACGTCATGTTTGACGCCCAGGCCGAGGAGTCAAAGGCTATCGCTAGCCTTGCACTCAACAATGCGGTATTTGCAGTTCGCCTGCCCTGTGGAAAGTGATTCCAGATGACGCAGATGGACGCGTGCATCTTTAGCAGTCAGGGCTCGAGAGTAGGATTCGCCTTTCGGTTTGGTACGGGGCGATCTCGCTCTGCGACTCGAGGCGACGTGTGCTTGGTGAGCCTTCTGGGGACAGAAGCGAGTAGGGTGTCCCTTTTGGCTGCAGATATCGCACACGGTTTGGAGGTGGTCTGCCTTGATGCGGCAGTCTTGAGATGAATGGTTTGTTTGTTTTCCAGGGCGGTACTTTTTGCACCAGCGGCATTTGTAGACTGGGTTCTGAGGTGTCATGCCGCCTCTTGGACTGTTTTGTCTTGGAGAGCGGTTTCTGTCGTTTCTCGGCGTCCGGGGTCTGGAGCCGTCCGCTGCGTTCGCTTGGTCCTTCTGCCCATTGGGTCTAGGGCGATGCTTGAAAGGGCGATTGAATTTCGGTGGCTTGTACTTGCTCTGGTAGTTCTTGAAGGCATTTGAATTTGCCTTTTCATAATTCTTCATCATTGCAGAGATCGAACGGGGCCCTTCGAGCGGAGTTATGTCGCCAGATAGAGCGTCTGATGTCGCGATAGATCGCATTGCAGGGCTGTAGAATTGAGTGATGTTTTCAGTGAGCACCATGTACTGGACGTCCCGATCGATTTCCTTGCCAGAGGCGGCGCGATATTTCTCGCCTAGGTCGTGGATGATGCGGTACATGAATTTTTCATAGGGCTCCCCACGTTGTTGGGTAGCCTTTGATATGGTTTGGAAGAGATGAGCGCCAGCGTTGACTGAGTGCATGTCTCTTGATTCTTTCAGGATGAACCACAGAGCCCGCCCATCACGCGTTCGAGAAACGCTGTCTGGGATGATGTATTGTGTTTGGTGTGGGATGTAGTTGCAGAGAAAGTCAAATATTTCGTTGTTGGCCTCTTGGTACATAAGGCTTTTGATGTGCGGAGCAGCTGCCTCGTATTCAGCCAAGGCAGTAGCAGAAGTAACGGCTTTGGTGACGTATTGTTGGAGGCGGTGCTTGGTGCCCAGGTTTGTTTGAGCATCAGCTCGCCATTCAGCCAGATTTTCGTTGAATTCTCGTACATTTGTCAGAGCAGTTTGGAGCGGATGTACGGGCTGGTCATCCTCGTCGTCCTCATCACCTGACTTCGCTTCGCCGCCACCAGCGAGGTAGGCGGCTAACGCCATGTAGTGTGGTTCATAAGCGCGTTGGTCTAGCGTGTCCAGCGGAAGGAAATTTGAACTGTCTTCTTTGTTCTTAGGCAGGCTTGGCAAGTCACCACGCAATCCATGGAAGCTTTTGTGGCTTCGCCATTTGGAGCTGAGGTCACGATGGCTGATGCGGTAGGCTGACATGGGAAATTTCCCTGTGTCGGTTGTAGGAAGCAATGAGCGGACTCTGTTGAACTCCCCTTGAGTTGTGC
>NYTS01000055.1 GCA_002683655.1 Deltaproteobacteria bacterium | reverse complement strand
AACTCCTGAACCAACTCCTGAACCAACTCCTGAACCAACTCCTGAACCAACTCCTGAACCAACTCCTGAACCAACTCCTGAGCCAACTCCTGAACCAACTCCTGAACCAACTCCTGAACCAACTCCTNANCCAACTCCTNANCCAACTCCTNANCCAACTCCTGANCCAACTCCTGAACCAACTCCTGAACCAACTCCTGACCCAACAGGTCCTATTAACGATCAAGTCAATGATGCTGTTGGAGACTCAAATAGCGGTCCTACTACAATTCAAATCCAATTGAATTATCAGGAGTAGTGCTGAATCCATTATTCTGGAAGACTAAAAAGACTACCGAATAGAAATCAATCCATGAGACTTAGGCTCTCGCCCTAGATGAAAGCGCAGGTAAATAAATATAGCCTTGTGGAGTTCACGCAGGTTTAGCCTAGTCGGTTGCCACTGTACGTCACCTAAGGCAAGTCGTCTCAGCCCAACCACGGTTCCGATAGAAAGCCAAGCAGCATCTGGATTAGGTTCTGTGTGGCCTGGGCTACGAATCCCACCAAGGCGAGCATCTAGTTGATAAAATACTTGCTCTGAAGGCAGGAAATCGGGAGGTAGTGGTTGGCCACTGACCTGGCAACAGTCTAGTTGAGGTTGGACTCCGAGTANNCAGAGAAAGTTCCACTCCCATATANCTTTGTGAAATAGGTTAGTTGGTTCGTTCTGCAGATTCTGCAGAATACTGTGCAGCCAGTTGAAATAGAGAGAGGCTTCAGTGGAAGGAATTTCGGTGAGCAGGAGAAGTTCTGTGAAATAGCTGGCATGGAGGAAGCGAGAATAATCTTTTCGGATAGCCGGAAACAAATCCAAAGGCTCACAGTGTTCAATCTTCACCATCGGAGTTTGACTTCGCTCAACATACTCGAATCGAGCCAGTACCAGAGGCTCTGTAGCCGCCCTATTTTGAGACCTCAGACTTCGAGCACCGTGGACAATCCCTGAAATCTTGCCTTGTTCAGGAGTTAGAAATGTCAGAATACGATCCCGTTCTCTAAAATCTACGGGACGTAGAATAATACCCTCCTCATTGTGACGATTCATCCTTCAGTAACAGCTAGAGTCACGATCTATCATCCAGATTTCCTATTTGTCAGTGACTTCTCTCNGCAGTAAAGCATCTAACTGCTCCACTTCTTGTTATTTGATTGGTTTTGGGAAGNNACCAGCCCAANCACTNCTGCTTTGAGCAATTATGATGATNATAGAGTCCGGAGGGTGAGAAGAAATCAGAACCGGTAGGTACCGTAAAATCGGAAGGATTGCTCTAACCGAGCTTTGCCTGTGGAACCAGGATAGCTAATATCGATACCACTTTCTGGTAGGGCAAACGTGGATAGGTCGTACCAAGCATACTCAACTCCTACATGAAGAGAATCGTCAATCTGGATAGATATAGGAATTTCTAAACCATTCAGAGATGGCTGGGCTCTCGCATTTTCCAACGAATCTGTGAGATGTCCAGATCCCCAGACACCTAACACAAGTTCTGGTGCTAACATCAAAGTGGGGTGATCAATCAGTAGCCAACCTGCTGTTAGAGCAAAGGTCTGTTGTTTATACCGCACCTCATCAGTGGCGCTGGCGCCACCAGCAGCCTCAATCAGCAACCATTGTAGACCAAGAGTATATCCTATAGATTCAATCCAATGATATTGAACTGACAAAGCAGTTCCATTCAAAGAAGTTTTTGGCCCACGGTTCGTATATGATCCTGCAGCGATACCAACCCCAATACTGATTTGTTGCCGATAGCCTGTCTCATCAGCAACTTTCTCCTGGCTCACAACTATTGTTTCCTCTGGTACTTCTTGAATAGACGCAATAGGTGGCTCTTCCTCAGCAATTTCAATCTCTTCCTCACAAGTATATGCAATGACACTTGCATCAAGCCCAAGGCGTTGCATTTCTACGCGTTCCTCGTCAGTACAGTTTCCCCAAGCAGTACCCGTCAATAAAATGATTCCTATTATTGCGGTGCAGCAATTAGCAGCCCTCATCTATGATATTCTCTAAAGGTTGATTAAGACCTTGGCACCTGATGCAACAATCATGAAAGCACCGGTTGTGGTTAGAACCTCTATATGTCAAATTCTACATTCCTTGCATCCCACAAAGACATTGTCACCTTAAGGTTTTCATTCTTCTGTGTTGAGCCTACAAAATCATGAATTACTCAAAATACTTTTACCTGACCCTGCTGTTCATTGGCTGCGGCTTCTTGACCAATTGTAGTGAAGAAGAACCACCTTCTTCTGCAAAACCATCACCAGCAGCACCAAGCAATTATGGTAAAGGAGGTGATGTTTCAATAAATCCAATTAGTAACACACAGATCTCCAGCAGGCCTGTCTTTACCGTCACCTTTGGCGATTTAGTCCACTCCGTTATCATGGATAGTGTGGACTACCCCGGCAAACCAAACAGCACACTAAATTCATCTCAAAACAGCACCCTATGCCTGAGAGCGAACAGCAACAGTAATTGTGAGGCTTTAAGTGTTATCTTTAATGATAATTCCACAATCGCAACTGTTACTCCGCTGAACTACTTAAATGAAGGTGATTATACTTTTTTAGTTGCTGGCAGCATTTTAACATCTGTTGGTTCTCTTGGAGAGGATCAGGAATTTCAATACACCGTGGTATTCCCTTATGGTGGTGCCATCCAAAATTCCTTAACAAACTTGACCAGTGATAGGCATACGCTGCTTGGGAATTCAAATACACCTTTCAGCGGCCCCCAAGGTTTGGCAACTGATGGTACATATCTATACGTTGCTGATACTTACAATGAAAAAATCCAAAAGATCACACTTGCTAACTCAGCTACTAGTCGATTCAACTTAAATTCACTTCAAGGTGAAGTTCAGCCACTCCTTGAACCTGTGGACGTAACTGTTTCATCAACATATCTCTATATTTTAGATCGTGGATTTCGTCGTGTGCTTGAGGTTTCACTAGCAGGCGGTACTCCTACTGTAATTGCTGGTGGTGGAAGTACAGGCTACACAGATGGCTCTGGCATCTCAGTACAGTTCAATTCGCCCAATGCAATCACGAATACCAAGGATTCACTCTTCGTTGCAGACACGTGCAACAACACCATCCGCCGGATTGATCTAGATACAAACATAGTCACTTCTTTGCTACCACCAGAACCTGGATGTGGCAGTGGCTCAAGTGATTCAGACAAGTTGAATTCACCTACAGATCTNACTACTAATGGATCTCAACTCTATATTGCTGATAAGGGAAACTTTGCNATCAAACGAATTGACCTCAATGATTGTGAGAAACAAGAGTGGACCAACTGTAAGTTTGACAAAATAATTAATTTGAAACCCACCCAACCCATTAGCATAGTTACAGACGGATCATACCTCTATGCAGGAACTGATGACCATAAAATTCATCGCTACGATCTAAATGGTAGTCCTACAGACAATAATCTATTCCCTATCAGCGCTATTACNCCACAAAGTCTGACAACTGATGGACAGAGTCTGATTTATTCAGAAGAAGGAAGAAACAGAATTGTGCGTTTGCACTCAAAAGGATTTGACAATGAGGAGTCCTAGGTCGGGAGAGAAAGAGCCTACTGAAGACGATCACCAAAAATGTTCTGCAACTGAGAAATACATTCTTCGAAAGGAGTATTCTCACGCATTCCNTGGCGCANAAATTCCAGCATCATTGGGTATTTCTGGATGGCATAGTCAATCTCAGGATTACTACCTCGCACATAAGCCCCGATGTTGATCAGGTCCTCTGCTTCTCGGTAGGTAGCCAAGGTTCCGCGAAACAGCTGTGCCATCTTCTGGTGTAATTCTGAGGTCACTTCTGGCATCACACGACTGGCTGAGAGTAATAGATCAATCGCTGGATAGGTCCCCTTTGCAGCAAGATCACGACTGAGAACAATATGGCCATCCACAATCGCCCTAGCTGCATCACCAATTGGATCATTCGCATCGTCTCCCTCCACCAACACGGTATAGAAGCCTGTGATAGATCCACGTTCTCCTTGAGTTCCCGCTCGCTCAAGCAAATTAGGCATCATCGCGAATACTGAAGGTGGATAGCCCTTGGTGGTCGGTGGTTCTCCAGCTGCCAATCCAATTTCTCTTTGGGCCATTGCAAAGCGTGTCAGAGAATCCATGGTCAAGAGCACATCCTTGCCTTGCGTACGAAAGAACTCTGCAATCGCAGTGGCTACAAAGGCACCCCGTAATCTCAGTAGAGCCGGCTGATCCGATGTCGCAACCACAACGATGGAACGGGCCATACCCTCTGGTCCTAAAATTCCTTCAATGAAATCCTTGACCTCACGTCCGCGCTCCCCAATCAGAGCAATCACATTCACATCCGCATCAGTATAGCGAGCCATCATTCCAAGCAACACAGACTTACCAACTCCAGAACCTGCTATAATCCCTACACGCTGTCCACGACCACAGGTCAATGTCCCATTGATGACTCGAACGCCTACATCAAGTGGTTCGAAGACACGAGGTCGATTGAGAGGGTTGATTGAAGGGGGGTAGAGGGGCGTTTCCGTGTGGGTGAATAGCTCCCCTTGGCCATCAATTGGTCTCATCAGTGGATCAATCACACGACCCAAAAGACCTTCTCCAACACGAATACTTGGATCTCGGTGATTGTAGAGGATTCGGCAGTGGGGTCCTACATTGGTCATCTGCTCAAGCAGCATCACCAAGATTTTGTCTTCCCGAAAACCAACTACCTCCGCTGGGACAGAGACACGAGTTTGTGGATCGTAGAGAAAACACATGCTGCCCTTTGAGCAGCCAGGATTAGTCGCCTCAATCAAGTGACCAATCATCTGGGTCACTCGGCCTTCCGCCCGTAAAGGCTTGAAGCGCTGTACTGTCTTCAGGTAGGGACCAAGGTGGGAGTAGCGTATCTGCTCAGCAGCTTCAGCGTTCATCAGAATTTCCAAACAACTCGTTGGGATCTATCACTGTGTCTGATTCTGTGGGAGTTTCTGTCTGTGAGGGTCCTCCAAAGAGTTCAGCCGGATCTATTTCAGCATTTGTATCGACAGTATCTACAAACTCTTCTTCCACTTTCATTCCTGATATCGATTCAGGACCCTCCTCAGCGACCATGGAATTTTCTTGCTCTTCAGGCGCTGTCAAAACGTGTTGTCCTTCGGGTTCAGTCCCTTGTACTGTGGGATCGCCTGCTGCGGTTTGTAGTTCTTCCGGTACAGTAAAATCGTAGGCATCCATATCTACAGAGTGCATCTGCACCTGACGTTCTGCCAGTCGTTGACTCAGTTCCTCCTCAATTTGTTCAAACTGCTGCTGGAAGGTGAAGTTTAGCACGTCATCATCAGTTTCAATGAAGATAGATCCTGGCTCCGCTTCTTGATTGACCTTGAGCACAAGGGTCTGCTCCTCCCCCATGTACTGATCAAGGTTAACCCCAGTATTTTGCATAAATTCGTAGTCTTCTGGGTGCAGAAACACCCGAATCTTTCCCTTTGATTCAATTTCCCGGAGTGACTTGACCAAGATATTCTGCAGCATCTCTGGGTTGACCATCAACTCTTGTACTACCACCTGCTTGGCAATCAGGACTGCCAACTGGACCAACTCCTGCTCTGCTTGAAAGCGGACAACCTGCCGCAGATTGGAAAGCTGTTCAATGACACCATTCATCTGATTGGCTAGATATTCTGACTCTTGGAAGCGTTTCTCCATTCCAGCCTGTAAGCCTGCATCAAAACCTTCCTGATATCCTTGTTCTTTGACCTTATCTGCTTCTAGATGAGCTTCTCTGAGGACGGCCTGCCGTTCGTCCTCCATAGTTTGCTTTATTGTGAGTGCTTCTTGCTTGAACTGCTCTGCCTCCAGGTTTGCTTTCTCAGTCTTCAGCAAAAGTTGCTGTTTATAAAGCTGAGCCCCCTCTCGAATTGACTTGGCAAAAGCTTCTGCATCCGTCAGTAGCGAGTTCTCCCGGATGAAGCTATCTGTTGCAAAAACACTCGCCAGTTCTTGCTTTTCCTCGTCTGAATAAGACTCCTCTCCAGTGTCCAACTCACCAAAAGCGGAACCATGCGAAGATTCCTGGTAAGAGGTGTCATAACCCTCGAAGTATTGGATGGCTTCAAATTCTTTCCCCTTGGCAAGGTGCTCAGGGACTTCACCAGTTGGTACTGGAGGAGGAGCTACGTCAGGTTTACGATGAGGACGGCCTGGTTCTTCACTCTCAACATCCTCATCGAAACTGGGTAGCGTGAATTGCTCAAGGGCCTCTGGTGAGCTCATAAGACAGGAGTTATTAGGGGGAAAAGTGAGAGAGAACGGCAGGGATTCCGAGACAGCCACCAAGACTGTCTCGGTTTATTACTTCTTGTCGCGTAGCCAAGTACGTACGAGGCCTGCAGTCTTGATCGGATCTCCCTTGGCCATCTCGAGAATTTTTTCTCGGGGAGGTAGTCCAGATTCACGTTCGGTTGGAATCTCGAGTTCCTCACCTTCCAGTTCACCAATGGTTGCTGGCAGGCCCATCAGTAGATCAAGATCTGCAGGCTTAGTGCTCAAACGCTGGACCATCGGGCGGATGACCAACATGATCAGTGCTAGTACAGCAGCACCTAAAGCAANATAGCGGATGAGATCCAAGATGAACTGATTACGCACTCGAGTTGCTTCCAGTTCAGCTGCCTTATCTTCTTCAACAGCTTTACCGAACGGCATATTGACCACCGAAACTCGGTCTCCACGGGATTCATTAAAACCAATGGCGTTACGGACCAAGCTCTGAATTTCTTCTTTTTCGTTTTCGGACCAAGGAATGTTGTCTCGACCGACATAGTTACCACCCTCATCAAGAATTTGTGGGCGCTTATTGTCTAGTAAAACTGAAACCGTNAATCGTAAGACCTGGCCAGATGCCGTTTCTTTGACTATTTCACGACGAGATGTTTCATAATTTCTTGTGGAATTCTTCTTGGCAAATTCAGAAACAGTTGCCGCCTCACGACCCGTAGCTTCTGGAAGATTGGTAGTGACACCAGCAGGACCAACTGGGATAGAACGTGTTCCCGTTGAGGCTTCGTCCACCAATTGTTCACTGACAACGCTAGTCTGATCAGGATCAATCAATTGCTCACGAATCGTCTCGCGGTCGAATTGGAGCACTGCGTTGACATTGACTCGCACCCGGTCTTCTCCAACGACCTCTTCTAACTGGGCAATCACTTTCTGCTCCAGTTCCATCTCCAATCGTCTCTTATAGGAATAGTGTTCGTCCAAGCGTCCACCAACAGTCTGATCATCCATTCCCTCAGTCAGCAAGCGCCCTTTCTGATCAGTAATTCTGACCCGACGCGGCTCCAAACCCTCGACAGCACCTGCAACCAAATGAACGACAGTTTCGACCTGNTTTTCTGAAATACCTTGAGATTTAACAGTTAGAGCTACTGAAGCTGAAGCTTCTTCTTGAGAATCTGAAAACAAGGTTTTCTGCGGAACAGCTAGTGAGATTTTAGCCCGATCAATGCTCTCAATCATACCAACCAGACGCGCTAACTCACCCTCTTGGGCAATCCGATACTTGACCTGCTGCTGAAATTCTGTTTCNCCCAGTGCTGGCTGTTCAAAAAGGTCGAGAAATCCGACACCGCCACCTGGTAGTACCTTTTCGCTGGCCAACGTCAAGCGAGCTTGGTCAGCCATTTCTGGATGCACCATTACAGAGTTCCCACCAGGACCGAGCAGGTAAGGAATCTGATTTTCTTGGAGTTTTTGTACGATGCGTGCGGCGTCCTGAGTCTCTAAATTTGAGTAGAGTGGAGCCCAGCTATCTTGGTTGGAAATGATGATGATTGAAACCATCCCAACTAGGACAATCAGCAGCGATACCAGAACGGTAACCCGTTTGGCGATACTTAAGGAACCGAAAAAATCTTGGAACTGGAGTCTTACGTCGCCTAGAACGCCGGCCTGCTCTGCCATCTAAAGTGCCTTGAGCGGATATACTACGATAGAAAATTGATCGAAGACTTGTTTACAGTTCTTCGCAATAAGTAATTATTTTTAGGAAAGTCTTNCACGTCGGCGATTAACGCCCTTATCTACTCAATGTTGTGCGTGCGATGCCAGCAAAATTGATTCCACTACCTTGCTCTCAAAAAGTTCTACAGGAACGATAACAAGTAGATCAGACCTGCATCCGCATAACTTCTTCGTAAGCTGTTGTTAGTTTGTTGCGTACCTGCAGCAGTAATCGCAGTGAGATTTCTGCCTTCTCCATGGCAATGACAGTTCCGTGGATGTCTTTCTCAGAAGCTGTCAGCAATTCTACTTGCTTCTGCTCAGCTTCCTGATGCTGACGATTAACTTCCATCAGCATCCGTTCAAATGTTTGTCCAATATTGGCGCCAGATTCAGCAACGCTGGGTCGGGACGGATCGGGCAGTAGGCTTTTGCCCTGCAAACTGGAGAGTGAATCAGGAGGCAATTTCATAAAATTCGATTAATAGAGTAAAACCAAGAAGTGACAAGAGTTTCGGGCAAAAAATTCCACTCTTTTAAACATTTTCTGCAGAGCGTAGATGTCGATAGAGTTTTTGTAGAGACTGCTGCACTTCCATTGCTCGCTCATACATGCTGCGTGCTTGTCGCACTTCTGCTTGCAGATTCACACTACTGTGGAGGCCATCCAATACTGAATCCACATCCTTGCCAAAGTTATCNACAGAACTGAGGGCTTGCTGCATCTGATGCTGGAAGGGTCTCTCTGTTGTCACAACAGTCTGGGTTGGACGCATAGGTACAGTGAGTTTATTGTCCAAGGCGGTTGGCTTCTGCACGTTCATGGGCCCTCCTGAATGGCCGCCGAGGTCAAGCAACCAAAATCTTAGGCGTTTCGTCCGAGATCAAGGGCTGACTGAACCATGTTCTTAGTTGCATTGAAGGCCGCAGTGTTGGCCTCGTAGGAACGGTTTGCNGACATTAAGTTGACCATCTCTTCCATGATATTCACGTTGGGCATCTCCACATAGCCCTCTTCGTTGGCGTCAGGATGCCCTGGCTCAAAGCGAAGAATTGGTGGTCGCTCATCCTGCACAACGCCCACAACTTTTACCTCAGTTGAAGTACTGACAGAACGATCTTGAGAGAGCAATTCTTCTTCAAAAGTTCGATCATTCGCCACGGATGCCAGAATTACTTCCCGACGCCGGTAAGGCCCTCCCTGAGGAGTACGGGTTGTCTCAGCGTTGGCNATATTTTCTGAAATTGTGTTAACACGCTGCCGCTGGGCAGTCATTCCAGATACGCTAGTATTAAATGCGGATAGAAAACTCATTATTTGGTCTCACTGATGGCAGTTTTAAGCATCCGGAACTGATGGGAAAGCATCCGAATCGATGCATTGTACATCAGCTGGTTCTCCGCCATCTTGGCCATTTCTTTGTCCAAATCGACTGTATTNCCATCAAAGTCAGCGAAGGGGGTCGCACTANGAATTCGCTGTCCTTCGACTGTATCCAGCAAGGGCGCATCATTTCCATCTAGATGCCGCTCATCTGTTACCTTCAACGGACCTGGCATCTCAGCTTCTAGAGCTGCCACTAATGAATTCTCGAATACCAAATCTTCAGCTTGGTAGCCGGGGGTATCCAAGTTCGCAACGTTCGAAGAGAGCANCTTGTGTCGCTCGGTACGCAGATCTAAAGTTTTCTGCGCAAGTAATTGNGCGGTATCGTTGAACAAAGACATGAATTACTCCTCACGGGCTGAAAAAAAGCTTAAAACNTGGATGCAATTCCAAGACCAGCATCTGAACCCACTCCGCTTTGTTTCTGACTTTGCTGACATTGTCAGGTGGTAGGAACACCACCGCTTTTAAGTCTCATCAAACAAAAAATTGAGGATCACTAAAGCCTCTTGATCGGAGGATACTATGACCAAGATCACACACCTACCCTGCACCAACCCTTTACTGAACTAATGAGCCTATAATTGAGGAGAAAGTGCTGGCTGTAGCAGATTCACAACTAAGCGGGATCGCACTCCTAAACTGTTATTTTACTGGTGGACAGTTAGAATTTTCTCGAGCTTTTANAATGATATGGAGTTGCTATAAGATAAAGAGTATTCTTAATCAAATAGTCTAGGCAATAGTGCTCTCAAGTATTATTCTGCTCTGCAGAAGAGTGACCCTTCTACTGAGACTCTGGCAAACTCTTTCACTTGTATTAGGTCTTTCTATCGCTTGGGTACGCACGAGGATTTTGGCAGAAAACCCCTGTGAGCAACCCACTAATTACTAACTGTATTTAAGCGTAGGTAAATAGAGCAGTTTGCTCCTTCCATAACTCCTCAAGTTCATCCATCATTCTTGGATTCAACTGAACCTGCATTGGGGTTTGGATCATTACAGAGGCATCACTCTCTGTAATGACGCGAAAGTGGACCTCCTGAGATCCTTGGTACTTTTGAAATATACCACGCAGATGGCGCAACTGCTCGGGAGGCATGCGTTCCTGGTCAATACAGATCGTCATACTTAGTGCTTTTTCAGAGCGAACCTGACTGAGTAATTCCAAGCGATCTGCTACCAAACCAAACTCATCATCCCGAAAACTGATGCGCCCNCNGACAAGNAGNGGNTCATCCATTTCAAGCAGATGTCCGTAGTCGTTGTAGATNCGACTATANATNGGCAGTTCCAGNATACCTCTCAAGTCTTCGAGACGAANAATAGCAAATTTTTCAGAGTTCTTNGTCAATCGGATGGTCTTCTCAACGACAATNCCNGCTATGGAGACATTGTNTCCTTCTTTGTGNANNCCNGTAAGAATATCAGCGGAACTGGTNGCCAAAGCTTTAACATCAGAAGCATATTGATCCAGAGGATGACCAGAGACATAAAATCCCAGAGCCTCCTTCTCTAATCGAAGCCTTTCCTTCAGTGACCAGTCTCGAATGTCTGGCAACTCTAGTTGTGTTTCGGTTTGACGTGCCTCTGACTCATCCATCAGATCGAATAGTGATTGCTGTGAGCCATCTTCTGCTCGTTGGAACTCCTGGGCTAAATGGATTGCATGATCCAGCACGTTGAGTAGCTGAGCCCGGTTAGGGCGAAAAGAATCAAACGCTCCACACTTGACCAGTGTTTCAAGCATCCGCTTATTCATCCGATTGAAATCCAAAATTTTCAAAAACTCCATAAAGTCACTAATCTCTTCAACTTTCTGGCGAGCTTCAACCAACGCATCAACGGCATTACCTCCAACATTCTTGACTGCATTCAAGCCAAAACGCACTGCTTCAATCCTAGCCTCTCGCCCCAGAAATCTTCGAATCGGAGATAGCTCTGCAGAATCTGCAGTGGTTTGAAGTTCAACCTGAAGTTGTTGGAGAATTTTGGATTCGGCAGGATCCAAATTATTTTTCAGGACTTCCATCTGGGTCTGTAGCNCCTGTAGAAACTCCAATTCCGTTCCAAAGTCTTTTTCGAGCATAGGAGTGAGGAGGTGTCGCAGTACGTTTCGAATAGTCTCTGCGTTGTTCATCGACTGGAATTGCTCCAAGTGAAGTAGAGTACGCTTGTGTACACGATATCCTTGGTGGGTGACCGTAAACTGCTTACGTCCTTCACGAATATCTGGAGGCAATACCTGAATTCTCATTTCTTTGCATTCGCCAATGAAATTGACGATCTTGTCTGGGTTAGTGATGCTAGAGTTCAGCACTGCCGCCATGAACTGCACGGGGTAGTGAGCCTTCAGATAGGCGGTCTGATAAGAAATCAGACCATAAGCTACGGTGTGAGACTTGTTAAAACCATAGCCCGAAAAGTAATCGATCAGGTCAAAAATCTCGTTCGCTTTCTCCTCAGGGCTCATCCCACGAGGTACCCTCTCAACAAATTCTGGATTTGCACAACAGCCCTCAACAAACTTTTGACGCTGCTCAGCCAACACCTCCGGAATCTTCTTGCCAATCGCTCGACGCAACAAATCAGATTGTCCCAGAGTAAACTTAGCAAGTACTTGTACTCCTTGCATGATCTGCTCTTGGTAAACCATCACGCCGTAGGTTTCCTTGAGAATTTCTGCCATCAAGGGGTGGGGATAGACCACCTTCTTTCGCCCATGTTTACATTGAACAAAGTCTTCAACCATTCCAGATCCTAGAGGCCCTGGACGATATAANGCCAAAATAGCTACAATGTCTTCAAAGACGGAAGGACGCATATCGAGTAGTAGTTTTTTCATTCCAGAAGATTCCAACTGGAAAACCCCAGTTGTGTCTGCTCGACAGAACAGTTCAAAGGTAAGTTTGTCATCTATCGGAATCTTATTTAGATCCAGTTTCTCTTCCTCGGTACGGTTGCAGTTGATCAATTCCAGAGCTTTGTCAATAACCGAAAGGTTGAGTAAGCCAAGAAAGTCAAATTTGACCGCTCCCTGATCCTCAGCGTATTTCATTGCAAACATCGACTGCACAGTGTTGTCTTTGCCTGTACAAACAGGCATCACCTCACGGATATCCTGATCCATGATGATCACCCCCGCAGCGTGAGTACCAAGATGTGTGCTGAGATTTTCCAAGGATTTGCTTAACCGAATCAACTTCTGCTCGTTTTCTGTTCCTTCGCGTTCCATCCGAGCTAGTTCAGGTTCCTTGTCAATGGCATCCTGCAGACTGATATTGAGTTCGTTGGGGACTAACTTGGCAAGTTTATCAGCTTCTGAAAATGGAAAATCCATTACCCTTGCAACCCCCCTGACAACAGCTTTGGCCTTGAGCGAACCAAAGGTCGAGATCTGGCAAACTTTTTCTGAACCGTACATCTCACGCACATGTTCGATCACGCTATCCCTCCCTTCAACATCAAAGTCGATATCGAAATCAGGCATGCTGATACGATCTGGATTGAGAAAGCGCTCAAATAGCAAACCATAGCGTAGCGGGTCAACATCCGTGATTCGCAAAGCGTAGGCAACCAGTGATCCGGCTCCAGAACCACGACCTGGTCCCACAGATACCCCGTTGTCCTTGGCCCAATTGATAAATTCCGCAACAATCAGGAAATAGCCTGGAAACTTCATCTGATTGATGACNCTCAATTCAAAGNNAAGNCGCTCATCGTAGGATTTACGGAATTNCTCAAATGGCTCANAAGANTGATANAGCTCATGTAGAATNTNTANNCGCTGTTCNANNCCNGTGTGAGATTCATACTCCAACCAACTATCCAGGGTGTAGCCNTGAGGAATCTCAAACTGTGGTAGGTAGTAAGTANTATTATCCAACGAGAGNTCNCAGCTAGCNGCNATNGTAGCAGTATTCTCCAATGCTTCGAGTGGCAGACCACTCNACANNAAAGTCTCNTGCATCTCTGCTTCNGTCTTNAGATAGCACTNATCNGTTAGCATCTGGGGNGCATCNCGATCTGTNACCTTGCGCTGCATGCCCATCAATCGGAGGATATGCTGGGCCTCAGCTTCTTCAGCATTCAAATAGAAACAGTTGTTCGTACCTACCAAAGGCAAGCCCACATCTCCAGCAAGCTGCATTAATCCCTGGTTCACCTCCTCTTGTTCAGCAAGTCCCGTATTCTGAAGTTCCAGATAGTAGCGACCCGGGAACAGATCTGCGTACCACTGCGCTAGTTGACGAGCATCGTCCAAGCGACCATTGAGGATACGGCCACCTAATTCTCCCTCCACTCCGCCACTCAGGACAATCAGTCCTTCTCGGTAGCGCTCTAATAGTATATGGTCAATCAAAGGAACACCTCGCCGCTTTCCATCCGTGAACCCAAGACTCGCTAGATAGGTTAGGTTTTGGTATCCCTGTCGATTCTGACAAAGCAACTGCGTGTGAAAGTAGCGCAAATTGGCGTTTGGATCTGGATGTTCTGCAAGCGGCACTTCACTCACAAAGGCTCCCATACCAATCAAGGGTTTTAAATTTTCCTTCTCAAGAGCCTGGTAGAACTCAACAGCACCGAAAAGATTGCCGTGATCAGTGATGGCACAGGTGCTAAAACCTCGCTCTTTCAGGACCTTTGCGAGCTGCTTGACGCGAATAGCTCCTTCAAGAAGCGAGTACTGGGTATGTAGATGCAGGTGTGTGAACATGAGGAACTGCTGCTGCAGGATTGACAAAAAGGATGGAATGGCTCCCAAGTCTTGTCAAAAAAGATGTCTGATGCAAGGCGGTTTGTCGATATCAGTACAGAAAGAAGGCAATGAACTTCTTTTAGGTCTGAAGAACTCGGGGAAGGATTGTACCGGTGAGATGAGCTTGGCTATCCATCATTCAGAGTCACCAAGCAGAGAGACGGAAGACTTAGTAGCGATAGTGTGAAGGTTTAAATGGACCTTCTGCTGAAACGCTCATGTACTCCGCTTGTTGCGGTGTGAGTTCAGTGAGTTTGACCCCAAGCTTACCCAAGTGCAAACGTGCTACTTTCTCATCTAGTTGCTTAGGCAGAACATAGACCTGATTTTCGTATTTTTCATTGCTCTGCCAGAGTTCGATCTGTGCTAACACTTGATTGGTAAAACTTGCAGACATCACGAAAGAGGGATGCCCTGTCGCACAACCCAGGTTCACTAGGCGCCCCTCAGCCAATAGGATAATGCGCTTTCCATCTGGCCATTCGTACTGGTCTACTTGGGGTTGTACATTGATCTTCTTGACATGAGGGTCTTGATTGAGCGACTGCACATCAATCTCGATGTCAAAGTGACCAATGTTGCAGACAATTGTATTGTCTTTCATAGCATCTAGATGTTCTCGACGAATGATATCGCAGCAACCGGTAGTTGTAACGAAGATATCTCCTCGTGAAACAGCATCTTCCATAGTAGTCACTTCGAAGCCCTCCATCGCCGCTTGCAAAGCACAAATTGGATCGATCTCCGTGACGATCACACGAGCACCTTGTGCCCTGAGTGACTGGGCACTTCCTTTGCCTACATCACCGTAACCCGCGACGACGGCAACCTTGCCTGCGATCATGACGTCTGTAGCTCGCTTGATTCCATCCAACAGTGATTCACGGCAACCGTATAGGTTATCGAATTTGCTCTTGGTCACCGCATCATTGACATTGATTGCGGGGATATGAAGTTTGCCTGCCTGAGACATCTTATACAGGCTGTGCACACCCGTTGTAGTTTCTTCAGAGACTCCTCGAATCTTATCTAATAGATGCGGAGCCTTCTCATGCACATAGCCCGTCAGGTCACCACCATCGTCCAGTAACATATTGGGCCCATCGCCTCCTGGCCACTTGAGCGTCTGCTCCAGACACCACCAATATTCTTCCTCAGTTTCTCCCTTCCAAGCAAAAACGGGAACGCCTTGTGCGGCAATCGCTGCCGCAGCTTCGTCCTGGGTTGAGAAAATATTGCAGGAAGACCAACGAACCTCTGCTCCAAGGGCAATTAGCGTCTCAATCAAAACTGCTGTTTCCATCGTCATATGCAACGAACCCGTGATTTTTGCCCCAGCCAAAGGCTTGGATTTTCCATATTCTTTGCGTAATGCCATTAATCCTGGCATTTCATTTTCCCAAATGGTTATTTTTTTGCGTCCCCAGTCGGCCAAAGACAAATTCGCAATTTTGTAGTCAGTAAATGCCATGCTTCATCCTTTTTTGGTGTGAGCCCGGTAATTTTCTCCGCAGTCTTCTCTTTACACATAGAAAAGACATTAGATTGCGTAGAAAGAGACCAAAGCACAAGCCTTTTCATCACCACATACACATACAGTGATTTGTGATGAAATAAAAAATTTCAATAATCTGGCACTTGAAATCCGATCCTAGTTGGGCTAGTACTTTTGGTTATTCTTGTTGAATGGATGCAACAGAATCTGAATTTCACTTATGTTATCACGATCTCTCCGATCAAAGGGCAGGAAGCTCCTCTCCTCATCTCAACGTCGCAAACCAATACGCCATCGTCCTGAGAGACGTTTGGGAACCCGCCGACTGAGAAAATTACCGCTTTCACTGTTGGCAGCAGTAATCTTTGCGCTTTCCTTGTCTCTGCAGTTGGCTTTTTTCACTTGGGAACCTACACAATCAAGCCTGCCAGTCTCTCAATTGACTGCACTGAACAAACTCGTACAGCAGATCAATCAGTTGCTGGGACAAGATGAACCGACCAAGCAACTTGCAATTCAAGATCTGCTGGACCAAGAAGTTCAGGGGGCTGTTCAACTGCTTTACTTGGATCGCCAGGTCAAGCAGTCGCAGGTCAGCCTCCCTGATCTACCACCCCATCAAGTCTTTCAGCCACTTGATGACTCACAAATTCTGCTAACCCTGCCAGTTGGTCTAGATAAGGTGCGTGGCCTGTTAGTTGTCCGACAAAAAGTACCTCCACCCCCTCCACCAGATTGGTTAGCGGCAATGCTGCTAAGTGGAGCGATAGCTGTTGCCTCGATAGCATTGGTACTCTGGTTAAAAACCAGCAACACAATGGGTCAGATTGACCTCCTATGCCGACAATTTCTGCGCTATCGACGAGAAAATGAAACACAGGAGATGGAGTTTCCAACGACCAGTCGACGCCCTAGCGAATTGGAACTACGAGTCGCAGTTCTACAAGATTTATGGATGAAGTTTCAGAATGTTCAGGTGGAATTAAAAGAAAATGTCGAGGCTCTTGAACAATCCAAGCAACAACTGGAAAATACTATTGAAGACTTGCGGAAAGCTAAGCAGCAAGAACAACGTCTGATTGAATTGGGATATGCCGTTGCGGAATTTGGCCACGATATTGGCAACGCCAACGGATCCATCATGAGTTATTCCTCTCTCGT
Organism: Deltaproteobacteria bacterium; assembly: GCA_002683655.1. Lineage (GTDB taxonomy): Bacteria > SAR324 > SAR324 > SAR324 > NAC60-12 > JCVI-SCAAA005. The sequence continues at coordinate 14,817 of NYTS01000055.1, read as the reverse complement.
TCTTCAGCAGTTGGATAAGCCCACACTTGAACCAATGGAAGTGGCCCGTGCGTTAGTACACATTCGTAAGATTGAATTGGCCTCAAAAAATGTTGCCGGTCTTACGGAAGATATTCTTGAGTTTACTCGTGGTAAAATGCAACTCAACAAGACTCAACACCAAGTTGAAGATTTCATTACTCAACTAGAGGTTTATCTTGGTTTTGCTGAGGACATGGACATTCAATACAAATATCCTAAGAATATTCACGCAAGGCTAGAATTTGACGGCCGTAAAATTAGTCGTGTACTAATCAATCTGGTGAAGAATGCTTGGGAGAAACTCAGGGAGCAAGAAGGAGGAAGCATCACGGTGATGCTGCATCAGGAACGTAGAAATCTATTAATTCGAGTCAGAGATAACGGAGCACCGATTCCTACACAAGTTCTACCAGTAATTTTTCATTCTTTCCAAACAGAGGGCAAAGAAAAGGGGACTGGTCTTGGACTAGCAATCAGCAAGAAAATGGTGGAAGCACACGGGGGAGAGATTCGTGCAGAGAATCTAGGGACTGGAGGTGTCCAGTTTGAAATCTGGCTACCAGATGCATATCAAACGACTTCAGCAAATTCCCCGGCAGGGTCCGATGAAACCCTGCCACAGGCTGCCAACTACTGAATTTCAGGCGAGGGCTAACCACTCAGAGGGACTAATTTCTCGGTCGAACTGATAGGCTTGGTACTGACACTCCGGCTCTTGAGCCAGCATGGACTCAACACCTTCCATGAAGGATTGCACAGCACTGTTTACGCGGCTGTCGAAATCTGCGGACTGAATTCGCATTTCCAGACTATCTTCAAAAACAAGGTTGCTGATCAGCATAGGAACTCCTGAGGAAGCAAGGGAAGAAAAGAAGGGAGATTTCAATTCGTCTCCACAGAGAGACGGGGTTAACTCCCACCAATTAACTTGTTGCTACTGTTATCGGTTCCCGATTGCCAAACTTTAGGAAAAAAAGCACGTATCTTGAATTTTTTCGGCAACATGCCAAAAACTAAATCGCATTGCCTAACTTTTCCCAAAGCTGCAACAGGCGAACCATTCATTTTGAGGAATCCCTGATGTTGAAAAAACTCCTCCTCCTTGGCCTTCTGAGTTTCAGTAGTCTTGTAACGGTTCTGGCCAACGAGTATCCCACCCAAACCCGCTGTGTCCTCTCTGAACGAGCCCAGCTCTATTTGGCTCCCAGTGATAAAGGAATGGCTTGGCCCACACCACGCTATACTCCGCTCCGACATGTTGATACCAACGCTGATTGGCATTTGGTTGAAGATTTCGAAGGGGATCGCTTTTGGGTCCACAATCAGTACGTCACTGACAATGGCTTCTTAATCTGTGGGGTTTTGAAGACAATGGTCACAGCCTACAGCGGACCAGGGCCAGATCATGAATTGGTGGGAACGCTGCCTGCCTTGATGGGGCTACGCATTGTTGAATACACTTCTGGTTGGATTCATGGAGTTTCTTCCGATGATCGGGAAGTTTGGGTACCAGAGGCAACTGTAAAAATATTCTGACTCAAATCATAGCTTGCTCAAAGCTTCTCACGTAGCAGGCTCGCCACTCCATCTACCCACTGAGGACTGCTATTGAGCGAGGGCACCAGTTGTAAGTCCTCACCTCCTGCTTCTTTGAAGTCCTCCACTGCTTCCATTCCGATCTCTTCCAGTGTCTCCAAGCAATCGGCTACAAAAGCTGGACAGAAGACCAGTAACCTTTTGATTCCCCGCTTGGGCATTTCTTCGATCGCCTGATCTGTGTATGGTTTAAGCCAAGGAGTACGTCCCAACCTCGACTGGTAACTAATGCTGTATTTCTCCTGAGGAATACCGAGCTTCTCTGCTAAGCGAGTAGCAGTGCGATGGCAATGTGCGCCATAGCACATCCGGTTCGCATCGCAAAGTGTTGCACAACAATTGGGCTGTTGGAGACAGTATTCACCTGTGTCATCACTTTTCTGTACGTGCCGCTCTGGCAGACCATGGAAGCTGAAAAGCACATGATCTGGTTGCTTTTCCCAATAAGGCCGACCGACAGCTGCAAAGGCCTCAATGAATCGCTCATCATCGTAGAAAGGCTCTAGCAATTGTAGATGAGGTGTATTCCAATGCCTTGATGCTTCTCGGTAGGCTTCCTCCACCGCCGAACCGGTTGAACTCGAAGCGTACTGTGGAAACAGCGGTAGTACGAGAATCCGATCACATCCTTCTTCACGCAGCAGTTCAATCGCAGAACCAACTGAGGGGTTCCCATAACGCATTCCCAATACTACCGGAGCTCCCAATTCTTGGAGGTGTTGTCGGACTCCTTCGGCCAACTGCTGTCCGTACACCAGCAGTGGAGAGCCTTCTGACATCCAGACCTTGCGATAGGCTTTGGCTGAGCGTCGAGATCGAAATGGCAGAATGATCAGGTTCAGCAGCAACCAGCGTCCCAGTGGATTGATGTCTAAAACTCGTTCATCACTCAGGAACTGCTTGAGATAGCGACGGACTGCTCCGGATTCTGGGGCATCCGGAGTACCTAGATTGATCAGCAGGACACCGGTTTTCATTACAGAGAATCTCCTTGCTATTCGATGGTCAGGGATGCAGCCAAGAACTCTGTCTGGAGTGGCGCACAGATCCGATTGTCACAGACTTGGTAAGCAAGCTGTGCACGTAATTCATCATAACCAGACGGATGGTCGGGAGCAATGCGGATGCGTAGGCGGAGTTCCAGTCCATACTGATGAACAGACAACTCCTGGGCAAAAGCTTCATCGTAAAAACGAGTTGGAGAGCTTTCCTGAAGGGGAGTGACGATTGTGTGACCAGAGAGGATAGTCAACGTGGTGGGTTCTGGTCCAAATTCACCAGCTGGTTTGATCGAATAGATATGCCAACCTGCTGGAATGAAAACCTGAATCTGAAGCTCCGTTTCTGCACCAGGAGCTATAATTTCAGGCACCAAAACCACTTGGATTTCCAGCTTTGGCAAATCTGTCGTTGGAGAGCTTTCAAATAAATCTGATAGCGAGGAACTTTGACTCCAGACCGAAGAAACTCCCCAAAGCATACACCCCAGGCTACAGGCGAGTAGCTTCCACATTAGGGTTCGGTTGTCCGAAACACAGGGTCAACCACCTCAATCATCGCAGTTGAGCGCAATGCTTCAATCTGCTTGGTCTCAATAGCTCGCTGCAATTCCAGACGCAGATTTGTCCGGATTCTTTCGCGAGCTGTGTCCGGATCCTCTACATCCACGAATCGTCGATTGAAGACGATCAGGTCTGTGCGACCTTCATAAACACTAACAGCAGCTGGGTTGGAATCATCCAGTTTCAGGCTTAATTTCCGGAACTCTGGGTTGTCTCCAATTTCTGGAAGGAATCGTGTTGAAGCATTGAAGACAATCGTAGCAACTTCTAACTCGAGTTCTTCAGCAATCGGCTCCAGTGCGGTTGGCTCACTCTGCAATTCTGTCAACCAACCTGTTCCTTTTTGCTGAGCCAATTCACGAGCGAGCTTCTCTTGAACTTGAGTGGTTGCTATCTCACGGACTTCCTCAAAAGGTCGAGCTTGTGAATCCTGCTTCTCCTGAATCTGGTAAAACACGTAGCCTTGGAGAGGATTACGAGTCCACACCTCGTGATCTTTTGGCTGCAACTCACTGGCCTGTTGAGCCAATCCTTGAACGGATCCTAGATCGTCTGGTGTGCTGCTGCTATCCAACCATTCACTCTCCTGAGCAGTTTTTCCATACTGAGAAGCCCAGTCACTAATTGATTTTTCATTAAAAGTTGCTCGAAAGGTATCTCTGGCTTCTTCCAATTCCCGCTGAGCCATTTCCTCTACCAAGATTGCCACAATTTCCTCACGAACTTCTTCAATCGGCTGCTGACCTCCTTCACGACGTTCTTCTACTTTGATCAAATGAAGACCAAAGGGGGATTCAACGATATCGCTCATTTCACCTGGTTGTAGTCCAAAGGCAGCACTTTCGAATGCTGGGACCATCTCGCCTGGTTTGAACCAACCAAGGTCTCCCCCTTTCTCCTTGGTCATGTCTTGAGAGACCACTTTAGCCTCTTCTGCGAAGTCTGCTCCAGCCACAATACGTTCACGTACCTCCTGCAGTTGTTGGCGCTGTTCGGCTTTGGCTGTATCATCAGCATCACTAGGCGAGCGAAGCAGGATATGCCTAGCACGCACTTCTGGTGGGGTCGTGTACGTTTCAAGGTTTCGCTCATAGTAGCGACGTACGGCTCGTTCACGAACATCTTCTACCTTCGTCAGATCGTTGATCCCCAAAGTAAAGTAGGCCAAACGGTAACGTGGCAATGTCTGGAATTCATCAGGATTTTCTTGATAATATTGCTGAGCCTGCTCCTCGCTAACACTCACCTCTTCCAGAAAGACCTGCGGCAAGAGTTGCAGTGTTCGCACTTCCAACTTTTCATTCTGAAGTTGGAATCTTTGCTCCACATCTCTCTCACTGATGATAATCCCAGCTGTCAGCAATTGCTGTTTTTTCTGGAGGAGCAGGTCTAAACGTATAGATTCTTCGTAATCTTCCGTAGGTAGTCGATTTTGACTGAGCAGAGTTTCGTAGGTTTCAAAGTCAAATTGACCATTTTTCTGAAAATATGGTTGCTGACGGATGTATTCCTGCACCTCTAAATCCGTGGCACGCAGATTGAGGCTCTCGGCCATGTTGAGTAGTAACTGTCGATCGATCAGTTGCTGGAACACCTGCTGTCGCAAATTTACCTGTTGAGCAATCTGGTCGGCATTTTCTCCCAGCCGCCGACGTAGCGACTCGAGTTGCTGACCATACATGCGCTGGAAATCCCTTTGCAGAATCTCCGATTCATCGACTCGGGCGACCACTTCCTTACGGTCGCCAAAAAAAGAGCCCATTCCAAAGGAAATGACAAAGGTGACACTGATGAAACCCAGCAACAGCTTGAATAGAAAACTGTCGGTGTATCTGCGCAAGTCCTGAATCATAATTACCGAGAAGTACAGAAGAGAGAGTTGGAGCAAAAAACTGATGATTACAGTCAACTTCAGCTTTGTTTGCAAGCTGAAAGCCGGACACAGGCTCTGCTAGCAACCGACTTTCATCTTGTTTTCTCCAGATAGCCTTTTTATCGTTATTTGATTTTGCAGCCTATGCTGGATCGTCGCCTATTTGCAAACTTCGACTGGGTACTGTTGAGTATCGTACTTATGCTCTGTGCTGTAGGTATTGTAGCGATGTACTCTGCAACGATGGGAAGCCCACAACTTGGTCATTTTTTGCCAAGACAAGTCATTTGGATGGGGATGGGGCTGGCACTAGCGCTAACAGCAACGGTAATAGACTACCGAATCTGGGCGCAGTTCGGGCCATTCCTTCATCTTGGTGCGATCTTTCTACTAATATTGGTACTGCTTATCGGCACAGGCGGGCCTGGTTCACCAGTAGAGCGTTGGTTACAGGTGGGACCCATATTCGTGCAACCCTCGGAGTTTGCCAAGCTGACTCTTGTACTCTCCTTGGCGCACTACTTTCGGGAAGGCCAACGTATTGGCAGATTAGGTATCAAGGAACTCATCTGGCCCGGTCTGTTGATGCTAGTTCCCTTGCTGTTGATCCTCAGACAGCCTGACCTAGGCACAGCTCTGTTGCTGCTGATAGTCTTTATGCCGATGATCTTCCTAGCTGGACTCAAGCTGTGGGGACTACTCGCATCCATAGTGCTGGGACTCTGTTCTCTACCGATTGCGTGGCATTTCGTGCTCAAGCCCTATCAACAGGAAAGAGTACTGACCTTTCTGGATCCAACCCGTGATCCATTAGGCGCTGGCTATCACATCATCCAATCAAAGATTGCTGTTGGTAACGGAGGAATCTGGGGTCAAGGTGTTGGGGGGGGAACTCAGGGACAGCTTAACTTTTTGCCAGCTCACCACACAGATTTTATTTTCTCTGTGTTTGCAGAAGAATGGGGCTTTGTAGGCACTCTGACAGTCCTACTGCTGTTCATGGCATTGATCTTCTGGTCACTTGGGCACATCCTCAATACTCAGGATCGGGTCAGTGCGATGCTGACTGTAGGCGTGGTCACGATTCTGACCTCGCATGTACTGATCAATATCGGCATGACTATTGGACTCATGCCCGTTGTCGGAGTACCCCTGCCCTTCTTTAGTTATGGAGGCTCGGCAATGCTCTCGCAAATGTTTGGCATCGGCTTACTCCTCAATGTTCGGATGCGACGTTTTCGCAACGATGAACTCTGAAAATCTTCAATATTGCCTGCTGCATGGTTCGACTCCGCTTTGCTCCAAGTCCGACGGGTTACTTACACGTTGGTGGCCTACGTACCGCGCTCTTCAGTTTTCTCTATGCCCAACAGCAGGGTGGACGTTTTGTGTTCCGCCTTGAAGATACCGATCAGCAACGACGGGTGGAGGGATCCGAACAAGACCTTCTGCAAATGTTACAATGGGCTGAAGTGAACTGTGACGAAGGCCCCGACATTGGGGGTGAGTATGGTCCCTATCGTCAGTCAGAGCGACTCACACTCTACCAAGACCATCTACATATCCTGATGGATTCTGGCCATGCCTACCCTTGCTTCTGCACGCAGGAACGCCTGGATAACCTCAAGCAGCAGCAGAAAGCCCAAGGCCTGAATCCCAAGTACGACGGACACTGTCGAGAGTTGAAAGCTATGGAAACACAGCAGCGCCAGGCAGATGGTGAAGCGTATGTCATTCGGATGCGGATTCCAGACGATGGAGAAAAGATCCTGATTGACGACCTAATTCGTGGGCATGTCAGTATTGATAGCAGCCAACTGGACGACCAGGTACTGCTCAAGTCTGATGGATTTCCCACCTACCACCTAGCCTGTGTTGTTGATGATCATCTGATGGAGATTACACACGTAGTTCGTGGGGAGGAGTGGCTACCTTCCTTCCCCAAACACCTTCTGCTTTATCGCTACTTCGGCTGGGAACCACCGCGTTTTGCGCATCTTCCACTGATTCTAAACCCTGATCGTTCCAAGCTCAGCAAACGACAAGGTGATGTAGCCGTTGAAGATTTCAAGGCTCAGGGCTATGTTGCCGAAGCGCTGGTCAACTTCATTGCTTTGTTGGGATGGAACACTTCTGATGACCAAGAACTGTTCTCAATGTCTGAATTGATCGAAAAATTCAGCTTCGAACGAGTTGGGAAGGCTGGGGCTGTCTTTGATCGCAACAAACTTGACTGGATGAACCAGCAGTATCTGCAGCGTCTAGAGTTGGATGACCTGATGCGACGTCTGCAACCTTGGTTGGACAACTCGCGCTATTCGGGAGCAGATCCAGAATTTCTACGGAGGGCAATTCAGATCATTCAGCCAAGACTAGTTACTTTGCCTGAAGTACTGGACAAACTGGTGATCTTCTTTGAGGATAAGCCTCAACTTGAACAACCAGAGTTGATCGATTACTTACACCAACCAACAGCACAAACTGTGTTGAGAACTTTCCAAACCGCCCTGGTTGACGCGGATACTTGGGATGAAGGCAACTTCAAGCAGATGGTCAAAGGAATTCAGAAAAGTACCGGCATTAAAGGCAAGGATCTCTGGACTCCGCTGCGCTACGCGATCACGTTGGAAGAACACGGTCCAGATCTCAGCATGATGGCTGCGCTCTTCGGCAAGGAAAAATGTCAACAGCTTATCGAAAATGCGCTAGCTCTCACAACTTCCTGAGGCGATTGATGCAAAAATTTCTTCTGCTCAGTTGTCTATTCCTCTTGCTGGGTCAAATCTCTTTTGCCCAACCTACAGAAGAACTACCCACCGAATGGGATGGCTTTCGGGAACGCTTACTAACGCTTGCTTTGGACCCCAGCGTTTTGGCTCCTGTACTGGCCATTGTACCCATTCCACCAGCAGGTTCAGAAGAAGTCACTGAGATCTCTCGCCAACTGCAGCAACTTCTATTTCTCGGCCTAAGTCTCGATCTTCCTCGTCAACTCATTCATCCCCCTCAGTTGCAGCGCATTCTGGATGACTGGAATGGCAGCTTGCGTCTGCAAAGTCGACCATTGACCAATCGTGAGCTTGCTGGGCTTGCTGGGGCCGATTGGCTACTGGAAGGCCAATACAACCAGACTCAGGATGGAGTTCAAGTTGATTTGGAATTGCAGGAATTACTGACCAACCGCGTGCTGCTAAGCGAACAGTTAACCTGGTCAATCAGTGTATTCAAAACTCCCCAAGCTTCCGAAGCTACTGAGATCAAGGCGCCCGCTGAAAGTACCGAAATCACCTCTCCTTCTGAGGAAAAAAACACTTCTGAAACGGAAATAGCCACCTCTAAAGACACTTCTACAACAAGCACAACAAACGAGACAGCAACCAATACGGAAATAGCCACCTCTAAAGACACTTCTACAACAAGCACAACAAACGAGACAGCAACCAATAGTGAAATTGCAACTACTCCCTCAGCGACTGTGGCGATCCCCACAACACCAAGCCTCGCTTCAGTACCGACTGGTGAAGTAAGCGAACAAGAAACCCTCCCAGATGAATCCACCCAAGTAATTTCTGAACCAGATACTACCGCCAACACCAGTGATGAAGTAGTTCAACCAGAAGTCTCTCCTGCTGTAAATAATCAGGAAGGTATTGGAGAGAAAACCACAGAATCCCAATCAATCACTGTTGAGAACGAAGAGGCCATCACTCCAACAGTAGACCTGATTAACGAGGTTGATGATTCACAGGACACAGAAACAGTGGCAATGATAGCCCCATCAACCGAAGCCGCAGAGGCAGAACCTGAGGATTCTGTTGAAACAGAAATTTCTGCTGAGCCTGATCCTACTACAGCACTAGTGATCCCACAGGGTAGCAGTAATCGTCCGGGAATGGCTTTGCTTGAAGGGGGCTCGTTCCAGATGGGGAGTTTGGAAGGAGAAGACGATGAACGGCCAATTCGCCAGATCGAATTAGCACCATTCTATCTGGATATGCATGAAGTCACGAACGCAGATTACGCTCAGTGCAGCGAATGCATGCGTGGTTATGGAGGCTTCGACACAACCCTGCCAGAACAACCGGCAGTCTATGTGAACTGGGAAAACAGCGCACGTTACTGTGCTTCCATCGGTAAGCGGCTTCCTACCGAAGCTGAATGGGAGTATGCCACTCAAGCCGGTAATCTTGTGGAGAACTCCAACTCTGTTCTAGCTGAACTGAGAGATCAGGCCTGGTTTGAAATGACCTCGCAAAACCTCCGTTCCGCAGCCGTGGTTGGACAACGGCAACCCAACGCTTGGGGCCTCTATGATCTGCAGGGGAATGTTATGGAATGGACTACTGACTGGTATGCTCCCTACGACCAAGCGAAACTACAGGATCCAAAAGGACCGGAAGCACCACCGAATCCAGCTTATCCAAAGAAAGTAGCTCGTGGAGGAGCTTGGCAGGGCTTATTTGGTTGGGCCACTGAAGCTGGCTTGCGCAGTAGCCGTCGTTACGGCTTAGCAGCCTGGACTCAGGCTTTCAACTTGGGATTTCGCTGTGCTGCAGATGCTCTATGATCAAGAAAACAACGAGTCTGTAAACTGCTTGGCATCGTAGGGACGCAAGTCTTCGATGCCTTCTCCTACACCGATGTAGCGAACGGGAATATCAAATTCGTTGACGATCCCGATAATAACTCCACCCTTGGCCGTACCATCCAGCTTGGTCATCACAATCCCTGTCAAATCTGCAGCTTCACGAAACTCACGTGCCTGAAAGATGGCATTCTGTCCCGTAGTCGCGTCTAGTACAAGCAGCACCTCGTGAGGTGCATCCGGTATAATCTTCCGAATCACCCGCACCATCTTACGTAGTTCCTCCATAAGATTCTTCTTAGTATGCAGTCGTCCTGCAGTATCACAGATGACAACGTCATATTCCTCACGAACTGCCTTCTCGACGGCTTCATACATCACTGAAGACGGATCAACTCCTTGGCTCTTGGCAATAATGTCGCACTCAGCGCGACAGCTCCATTCAGTCAACTGTTCAATGGCAGCAGCACGAAAGGTATCTCCAGCTCCCATTAGTACACGATGTCCATCTCGGCGATACTGAGCAGCGATTTTACCAATCGTTGTGGTCTTGCCCACGCCATTGACCCCGACAAACATCAATACTAAGGGCTTACGATCTACAACTGTGGGAATCGGCACTTCCTTGTGCAGAATGCGTACGATCTCCTCCTTAATCACTTCTCGTAAGGCATTCACATCGCGTAGTTCCTGACGTTCAACTCGAGAAGTCACCACCTCCAGAATCTGCTCAGTAGTCTCCGGCCCAATATCGGCTCCTAACAGGGCTTCTTCCAAGCCCTCCAAGACCTCTTCATCAATTTCTTTCTTTCCAAGCAGGGCATTGCTTAGCCCACCAAGCATCTGTTCGCGGGTCTTACTGATCCCAGAGCGTAGCTTTTCGTAAAATTTCTGAGGTTCTGGTGTTGGTGCTGGAGCTTCTGGGATTGCTTCCCCAAAGCGTTTGGTCAGCGTACGCTGCTGTCGACGTTCTTCCTGCTTGCGTGTGATTTCCTCTTGAAGAACTTCGTTCTGTTGTTGCAGTCGATCAAGCTGGACTTCCCGTTGTTTTCGTTCTCGGGCTTCTTCTTCCTGTTGGCGCTGCTTTTCCAACTCTGCCAGGTGCAGTTCTGCCTGTTGCGGAGTCAGCTTTTCACTGACCTCACCAAGCTGACCATCCGTCCACAAGAACAGCAACCCCACAACCAGGGCACCGCTACCAAACACTGTGAAGACAAACCAGATAACCGAAAAAATCATAGTGATTATTGACAAACAAAAATTGGAAGATTTACTGAATCTGTCTATTTCACAGGTCAGTGATCGAACAAGCAATCGTTGAATCAGCGTTGCGAGGCTTGCTCCTCAAGCAACTTCGTCAGCTCATAGGGGGAGAAGATGCCCTCGGTTACCTCGCCATTGCGAAGACGAAGTTGGGTTCCGTCATCATTTTCGTAGAGAGTTCCCACCACATTGCCTGATTCATCCTGCCATTCAACCCCGTAGCGGGCTTCACCATCAGACTGAGTGGGAACCACCCGTCCCTTGAAGGGTACCTGAGCCAAGTTTTTCAAATTCTGCTGCATCTGTTGGTACTGACGTTCCAACTTTTGTAGGGTACGTTGGAGTTCCAGAGTGTTTTCAAAGCGTGTCAGTTTATCTGCCCAATAGAGATAAATATCACCAGCTGCTTCTAGAACCGCAGTGGGCGCTCCTAAATCACTTAACTCTGCCGGCAGACTGCTTTTATTTTGTAGGGAAGACTCCAGTTGGCGTGCGGTCCCCTTGGATACCTGGCGTGTTGGCATATCAAAGCTAAGATTGATCAGCATATCCTTGACATCCACAGGCTCTGGATCTGGCAAAGCAGGGTTACTCTCTACCGTTCGGGTTGGTCCAGTGGGTTTGAAGACTAATTGAGGTAGTTTTTCTCCCAATCCTGCGCGGTCTGAGGAAGGTAAGAATATCACCAACAAGAACAACGCTGTCCCGACTACTGCGGCTGTACCCACCCACCACCAGATTGGCCGTTTTTTGCGCTCTGTCCGGTTCTCTTCCCGACCATAAGTTTGGCCTGAACCATCATCCGCGTATCCCCTGACTTTTCGTTCTTCTCGCTCTGGTTGGTTCTCTTCCGCAATATTCAGTAGGTCTGGAGTGATAATCGGCTCTCGAGTCAGTCGCTCAAGTTCAGCTACCAGTTGAGCGTTGCGACGCTGAACCCACTTGACCTTGTCCAGCAGTTCAAAGCCATTGGTCTGCACCTGAATCTGACGGGCATCATCAATCAGGCGCTGCACGCTGGGAAGAAATCTGGAAGTCGGTACCGATGTCTTGAGTATATCTCGGCACCGATAACGAAGTTCTGTCGTCAGCATCTGGGACATCGAAACCAGCACATGCCATCGTTCCCGATTGAGCAGTGGTGGTGGCTGTGGAATCTTTAGCAGGACTTCCTCATCCAGGGGCATATCTGGATTGTCTTCTCCGGGTTCTGCCTTCCCTCCAGCCTCTCGTCGCTTTCGTGCTTGCTGTTGGCGGTGCAGGTGTTCCCATTCCTTTTTGTAATCCCGCCAGGCACTGTGGAAGGAGTCCCACAGCTGTCTCAGTTCATCTCCGCACTCCTGATGCATGCCGAACAGGGGAGCCATTTCTGGATAGCGCTCTGAACTACGCTTGCGCAAGTGAACAGATAGCTTATACATTTGCTCATANTGGTTGGTCACTTCCTTCTGTTGTNNTTCACANTTCAGCCACTCTCTCTTGGTCAGTGGCTTCTTCCAGTCNATCACAATNGGGTAGCTNAGCACTTGNAGNCGCAGAAAGTCGAGGTAGAGTTCATCCAGCACCAACGGNCCAGTACCTNGNANATGCGCCTCTGTCTGCTGTTTGAGTTTTCCCCAAGCATAGATGATCTCATTTTCCTTNCGACTGGCATCNGTCAACGACAATAGATTGCGCCAGTGCTCNGTTTGGATCGGTATAATTTTGGGAACCTCTGCGGTAGTTGCAACTTCTGNCATAGGTTGTCGATGGTTTGGTTTGAAGGTCTGGNTNTTTTGTGTAAGCTAACTCATTTNNCTGCAAATTTCTCGCAAAGCTTTTTGGATTCCTNACAAAGCTCTCGCTATGAGGGAATTCTACAAGTTCAAGTTTCCTGCACGAGCCGCATGCAACTGGTAGGTATCGGTTTTAATCCATCCTTCTGGCGTTTTCTTTTACAGCGACTAGAAAAACACACGGGNCACGGTCCACTTGTCGGCACACTGCTAGACCCTTCCTACTTACAACCNGACCGNCTANTNTCNACTTGTNCCCACTTGCANGANCTGCAACCTGTCTTCACCTTTTTCACGCCACATGGCTTCCGAGANCATCGGGACTGCATCTTTTTTCTTTCACAAATGCAGGCACGACTGCGAGAAGTTCCCNTNGCGCTGGTNCTGGAAAATATTCAGGAAGANNTGAGNCCTTTCTTGCCANCCAGNCCNTGGGTTCGCCTAACCAACCAGATGCATTTTCGGGTTTCCCATCCCGGAGTGTTCCTAACCCAAAAGTTANGCTCTTTTCCNTGGATCAACCTGCAATCNNNTGTTTCNATGCTGGAGTACGTTGACCCACGAGAAGGCTGGTGTCGTCGCACTGTTCAGGATCTACCACCACAAACNCTNCTGGCNCTGGATCAGATTCGCTTCCTGGAAGCTGACGNCAGNACCCNGTCTGTGCAGGAGTGGCTGACNACTTTTCTGGCACAACAAGNCAAGAGTGTAGAAGNCCAGCANGTCAAAGGACTNCTCCGAACCGACAAGGGATTNTTTCTTTTCCCAGGAGTACCACTNGATGGTGTGATCGAGTTTTCACTTGGAGATGTGAAGATCAAAACNATATTGGTGCATCGACAGCTTTCCGACCATTCNGCTGCGTTCCGGCGTACNCTGCAGTACCTAGAGACACACGCCAANCGCCAGCAACNGGTTGCNCCANGGCCACAAGCTCTCCGTTGNTTGGGNAGTCTACCAATCTTNAATGAACTAGCCCGCTCCATTCTAGCCACTCGNGGATTCAACAACGTCNAAAGTGTCGAAAGCCTACAACCCGGACAACATCAATTGGGCAATGATCTTCANGGATTCTACCTACGNACCCTGCCTTCAGTAGAATTGAAAGGCAACGTCATTGACCTCAGGAANGCGATCAGTGGATTACTTGANCCGGTGTTGGATTTTGTAGAATGGCCCACGNTAGAGGTACCCAAGACGATTGCCAGTACTCCCATGCAACGCAAGGAGTTGGACGAACGACGNGANAANTTNCTTCGTGAAGATGAAAAANTTCGACANGAACAGCAACGACTGCGGGCTCATCAGGANCTGTACGATCAGGAACAACAAGTACTTGATCGAGTCGCCATAGTNGGAAGANAGTTGGTNGAGCAACTGGGNAGGAGNCTNCCTTGGGAGGANGTTGCTCGAAATCCTGCTGAATTNANCNGCCGGCAAGTCCTGTTATGGTGTGAAGAAGAAGAAATTGTTGCGGAGATGATGCGGAGTCTGGGCAATGTTCCCAANCGGCTCTGGGTCAATCCAAACGACTACCGGGAATCNGANGATCTACTCCGCTTGGACATTAACACCTATTGTAGTTATGCAAAGGATGGCAACTGGATCGTCACTACTCACAGTCGACAACACCTAGAGCAACTTGTCAGTGTTATCTTTACAGAACAACAGCGGGTTCAAGCAATCAACCGACAGCGAGAACAAGCACTGGAAGGCATCAAACACTCACTGCAACAACTACAGCAACGTAAAGAGCAACTGGCGTTGCACTGGCTCTACGTTTCTTTGCAAAAGACCCTCAGCCCACACCTGACAAACTGAGTATGAGAAGCTTCTTCAAGACTTCGCTAATCCTTGGTTCACCTCTCCGCTTCATCGCTCTTCTATTGACCACTTCATCGCTCTTCTATTGACCACTCTAACTGCTGACCGACCAACTTTCGATAGAAGCAACTCTGCCTCCCCGTATGGCAGGCTGGGCCCTGCTGCTCTACTAGGTAAAGCAGCGTATCCTGATCGCAGTCAATCCGGATCTCACAAATTTTTTGAATGTGTCCCGACGATTCTCCCTTTTGCCAAAGCTGATCACGAGAACGAGAATAGTAGTGAGCCAGACCTGTTTTTTGTGTGAGTGACAGGGCC
>NYTS01000054.1 GCA_002683655.1 Deltaproteobacteria bacterium | reverse complement strand
GCGCTTGCCATTGAGCACCTCTACAAAATCAACCACAGGTGGGTTTTGCATGGTGAGGGAGGGATCTGGAAAGATGAAGTGGATCGCTTACAGATCAGGCATAAAATGATTCTGGACCTTGCACCAGATCGGCTGGATTTGGAAAAAAAATGGTGGGAGAGAAAATTAAAATTGCCTATGAAAAAGCAGGAAGTCGTCTCTCAGATCATTTACTGGATGGAAGAAAATTCGTTGGAAGGAGTTGAGGTAATACGCAGTCGATCTCAAACAGACTCAATGAAGTTCTCTCAAAAAGAACAAAATCTTCGGAAACACAGGCTAGCTTGTTGGAATTCAGCGAGAGCAAATGGAACTCTTGTAATCAAGGATAATTTTTACATGGCTCTACTGCTGATCTTATGGTCCGAACAAAAACCCGAGGAAATTCTAGACTCCGATGATTTACTCAAGCAAGTTCTTGGAGATCAAGAAGCTTTGGTATGGCTGAATACTGCTGCAAGAGAGATCGAAGCAGATTTGCGTGAGATCAACCAACTCTTCGCTCCAGAAATTTTTGCTAGATCATATCTTAATTATCAGATCCCAAAAATGCCGATTTCCACAAACTCAGAGGAGGTGCTTAAAAAACTTTCAGCAGCTCAAATTAGTAGATTTTGGATGGAGCTTGGCAATGCAGAAGATTTATACGAAATGCTGAACACATACGCAGCGTAATTTAGCAGGAGCTGAAGATGGCAAGCCTGATTCACGAATGCCCAAAATGCCAACATCGGCAAACGACTAAGAAAATTCATTGTAAATGTGGAAATGATCTTTCGAGAGCAAAGGGAAAGAAGTTTGGTGTACGCTGGAGAAATCCGGATGAAATTCAACGGCAGGAAATGGTTGGACCCAGTCGTTCCGCAGCGGAAGAGTACAAGCGCCAGATTGAGAGCAGAATAGCCAATCAAACCTACATTGATCATGATCCAGGAAGTTCACTGACTCTTCGCCAACTATTCGAATGGTATTTGAATTTGCCAGAGGTTCTTGCACTCAGTTCCTACGGTNTTCAAAAAACCTCGATCAAAAACCTATCGAAACGGCTGAATATCAACAAAAAAGTANCAAAGCTGACTTACAGTGAGCTATGTGACTACCAGAACAAAAGAATGATGGAACCCTCGCCAGTTTATCCTGGGAGAAAAATTGCGCCAAAAACTGTCCGCGAAGAGTTGGCATGTCTGCGAACTATTTTGAACAAAGCTCTTTATCACGAAAGAATTGCGCAGATTCCATTGACCAGATTTCCAATGGTGAAGGTCAGCAATGTGAGGGAGCGGATTCTCACAGAATTAGAATGGGATCGTCTGCAGTCAGAACTACCCACTTGGCTCTGGAGAATCACCTTTCTGGCCTATCACACAGGAATGCGCCAAGGGGAAATTTTGTCATTGAATTGGAGACAGGTTGATCTAAAGGACAAGTTCATCCGGTTGCAGGCTGAGAACACAAAGACGAGTGAGGCAAGATCTGTAAGATTATCACCTGAGGTGGTTCAGATGATGAAGGAAATACCGAGAGCTCTTCACACACACAAAGTTTTTCTTTCTCCGGAGGGAAAAGCATTCGAGCGCTGGACAACTTACATCAATCGGACATGGAAAAAGTCTTTGGAATCTGCTGGTATTGACGATTTTAGGTTCCATGATCTCAGACACTGCTTTGCAACAAGAGCGATGAGAGCAGGGAATCCGGCTTATCTTGTGATGAAGCAGGTGGGACACAAGACCGAGAGCATGCTTCGTCGATATCATCTGATTGATGAATCCGATCTGAAAAATTTATTATTTTCAAATTTAGCGAATGAGAAAAAAGGAACGGCTGCGAGGTAGNATNTTACTGGAATTGCNGTTTGTTTCTTGCGCACTATTTGTGCACAATACCGNANGATAAACTGTGTCAATCCCAGATATTCTGGGATATTAGGCCTCAAGGCAAAAAAGCGGTGTATTTTAGCTTAAGTAATTGATTTTATAGCTATAAACTGTGGTCGGGGTGACTGGATTTGAACCAGCGACCACACGCCCCCCAGACGTGTGCGCTACCAGGCTGCGCTACACCCCGACTTGGATTCCCAAACTATATCGTTTTTGATCAGTGTCAAGAAGAAGGTGAATGCTTCCTAGAATCGTTTTAGTAGAACCCCAAGGAGCTCTCAACGTTGGTTCAATCGCTCGAGTGATGATGAATTTTGGTTTCAATGAGTTGTTTCTGGTCAATCCTCGTTGCGATCCTCAAAGTGAAGATGCCCTCAAAATGGCAACGCATGCCAAAGAGATTCTGCAAAAGACGAAGATTGTTCAAAGTATTGAAGTTGCTCTCCAAGATTGCTCAAGAGTCATTGCGACAACAGCTCAGCAGCGGCATCGAAATCGAAAGTTGGAAGACCTACAATTGCCTTTCAAATGGCTGATTCAANCTAACACCCCCAATGCAATAATTTTTGGTGCTGAAGACCGCGGTCTTAGTAATGAGGAACTGGAGTGGGCGCAAAGATGGGTTCGGATTCCGACGGGAGCATATCAAACATTAAATTTAGCTCAAAGCGTAGCAATTTGTTGTCACGAACTGTTCGGAATCCAAGAGCAAAGACCTCAAAATTTCTCAAGAACACCAACGAGTTCAGAAGCAGAAATAAATCGAATAAATCAATTCNTAGAAAGATGGGCGGATCAGCTGCATCAGGTTGGCTTTCTTTTTCCTCACACCAGAACAGAAAGAATGGCAAAGTTGCGCAGCATTCTCTACCGTTCAGAGCTTTCTCAAAACGATTTGGCCTTGCTGGAAGGTATTGTTTCTCAGACTAATTGGGCCTTACGTACCAATCAATTTGACACCTCCAAAACCTTACTAAATCAAGATGGACAAGATACTGATCGTTGATGATCAGGAAAATAATCGGTTAGTCATTGAAGATATTCTGCGAAAGCAGCCTTCGAGTATTCGAAGTGTATGTAGCGGCAAAGAAGCTCTAGAAACTGTGAAAGAGTGGGTGCCTGATGTGATGCTTATTGATCACATGATGCCAGAATTGAGTGGAATAGAAACAACACGACTGTTGAAAGAGCAACCCCGCTTTGCACATTTACCAATCTTAATTGTTACTGCAAAGAATGATCGGCAAACCCTAAGAGAAGCTTTTGATGCAGGGGCTGTTGACTATATTTTAAAGCCGGTAGAGAAAACCACACTTCTTGCCAGAATCAACTCGGCTATTCGAACAAAAAAGGCTTTTGATCAAGTTCAAAAACTTTCACAGAACTTACTACAACAAAAACAGGAATTGCTGGATTTCACTCATATGGTGAGTCACGATTTAAAATCTCCTGTTGTTGGGGCAGCCAGTCTTTTCAATCTTTTTTTGTATCGCTTACAGGAAGATTATCCAGAAATAAGAAATGATCCCGGTATGCATGAATTGTTAGACAGAATTCCAGGTTCATTCAACAAGATGCTAACCTTTATTGATACTCTGTTGAATTATGCAATGGCTGGAAAAATAATTGGGGACATGCAAACTGTATCTTTGGGAAAAATCCTTCAAACTGTAATTGAACAATTTGAACAAGAACAACAACAAGGAATCGTTAAATTCAGACTTCCTTCAAAATGGCCCAAGGTACAATGCGATGTTCTAAAGATGAGTCAAGTTTGGCAAAATCTAATCAGCAACTCAATTAAATATCGTGGTAAACTCAANCAAGTTGAGATCAAAATTGGAACGAGAGTTTCTGGGAACTGGTGCGAGTGCTGGATTGAAGATAATGGCAATGGAATTCCAACATCAGGTGGCGAAAAAATTTTCAAACCTTTTATAAGGTTGGATGATTCCAAGCAGGGAAGTGGAATTGGATTAGCAACTGTTGCGAGGATTCTTGAAGCTCACAATGGCATCATTCGCTTAGATCCAAGGTATCAAAATGGGGCACGTTTCTACATGCGTTGGCCCCATCATTCAATTACCAAATAACTTTGGTCCATGGATCGAAGCGAATCTNATAAGTAAGAACTATTTAATCTTCATCATCTACGGAACCTGANTCAGGGCCCTCATAAGTTTCTAAAGTTACTTTTTTTCCTGATTTCTTGATTTTCACTTTCATCCCAACATCCCAACCCATGATCGCAAAAATTTCATTTGGGAGTGCCANCCTTCTACCCTGACCTCCCTGNCCCGAGCTTCTGATTTCAGAGATATGCTCCTTCATCCGAGTTCGTCTACCTTTAGGAAAATTTGGAGGGGCTTCTTGCAATCGCATCGCCACATCCATCAAATGATTTTTGTAGGTTTGCAAGCTTACCCCTGCTCCCAAAGCTGTTGATCTTAAACTCTGGCCAGATTTAGCAGCACTTTTTGCGGCTTTCATGAAATCTCGGTCAGGCATGCTAATTCGTTTTCGCATTCTTAACTCCAATAAATTAAGTTAAAAGTTAGTTAGTTTTATAATGCACAATGCATATATATATTCATAGAGGTAATATTTTTGAACGTCAAATTAATTCTTTTTCATAAAGTAACTTTGAGAACATTTTCTTCAAACTAAGCTCTAGCTATAAATGAAATAATATGATCGATGAATTCCTGAATCTACTAAAAGACTCTCCAAAAGGCGAAGTTTTTAATCCTTGGTGGGAAGTAGATTTTGAGCATGATAAGCACAATGATTCTCATAAAGTTAGACAGCAAAATCTCCGTGCTTATTTTTCGGAGAGATTAGGTCAGGTTCAATATATTATGCTAGCTGAAGCACTAGGTTATCAGGGCGGCCACTTCACGGGTATTCCGATGACATCTGAACGATTACTTCTTGGAGGGCTAGCCGATAAGCAATTGTTCGCAAACCATGTATTTACTGGAAAATATCAGCGAACAAGCAAAGAGAATTTAAATCAAAAAGGATTCAATGAACCAACTGCAACAATTGTTTGGAGTGAGCTTGTTCGTTTTAATTTGACTCACAAAACTATTCTTTGGAATTCGTTTTCATGGCATCCTTACAAGAAACAGAGTGGGTTTCTTTCTAACCGCACACCTACGCCATCGGAGCGAAGGATTGGGAGAGAAGTCCTCCAGTACCTGATAGCTCAATTTCCTAATGTAAGGCTCTTGGCGATTGGCAAACAGGCTCAACAGCAGCTTGCAGAGATTAAGATTTCCTGTAGTGGGCTTCGTCATCCAGCTCATGGAGGTGCACGTCTTTTTCGTAATCAACTGCAGGATTTAATGGCAGGTCAGTCGTAGAAGTAAGGGAGGAGAGATAATGTTTTAAAAACAGATGAGCAGTAGTAGAAAACAGGTATTAGATAGTGATTGAGGAAGCTTGATCTTTAAAAATTTTAATNGTTTTTTAGTGAGTTTTTTGGACCAGTAATTCAGGAATATCCTTCAAAGTCAATACTTGGTCCACTCCACCTTTGGCTAAGGCAACCTTGGGCATTCCATAGACCACAGAGCTGCTTTCATCTTGGGCAACATTGAAAGCTCCCATTTCCTTCATTTCTAGCATCCCCTGAGCTCCGTCATCTCCCATACCAGTTAGGATCACACCCAAGGCATGGTGTCTTGCTTCCTGAGCTACAGAGCGGAATAAGACATCAACAGACGGACGATGTCTACAAACTAGGGGACCATCATTGAGTCGAATGCGATAGCCACGATTTGCGCTCTCCACAAGCATGTGCTGTTCACCCGGAGCCAAATAAACTTTTCCAGCTTCCACAGCCTCTCCATTTGTGGCCTCGACAACTGTAAGTTTAGAATTTCGATCTAGTCTTTCTGCAAAATTCTTGGTGAATGAGCCCGGCATATGCTGTACTACAACGATACCTGGCATTGATGCTGGCAANTTGGATAGCACTGCCAGTATGGCTTCCGTTCCTCCCGTCGAAGCACCGATCGCAATCAGAGGATCGATAGCATGTCCACCGAGATGTCGAGGAGGATTTTTTGGAATGATGGCATCAGCTGTATATTTTTNAGGAGATTTTAGAAAGATATCCCCTGCCTTTTTCAATTTTGCCTGAGCAGCAGCCTTGACCGCATCCACGATAGAAATGGAGATCTCCTCCATTCCCTCACGAACAGTTGTCTGAGGTTTGCCAATAACTTCAACTGCTCCCAACTCTAGAGCCTTCAAAGCGTCTGGCGCGCCTTTCTGGGTTAGCGAGCTTACCATGACTACCGGCATGGGATGAGATTTCATTAACCTTTCAAGATAATCCAACCCGTCCATCCCAGGCATCATAATGTCTAGCGTCAAGACATCAGGTTCCAATTTTCTAATTTGTCTTGTTGCGATCTGGGCATCCGGTGCTGTTCCTACCACTTCGATCATTGAATCAGCTGATAAAATATTTGTCATGACTCTTCGCACCAAGGCTGAGTCATCAATGATCAGTACTTTGATCTTGTTTCCTGAGAGGCTCATTATTCAGAAGATGGGAGATTGAAAAGCATTAAATTTGGTAAGCTGAAAATCTTTTTTGTCAGCCAAATATTCAGAGTGCCCCAAGAGGAGATAACCGCCTGGTTCCAGATAGTTTCTCAAACGATTTACAATTGTACTTTGCCAAAATGGTGTCATGTAAATCAATAGATTACGGCAGAAGATAACGCTAAATTTTGTCTTTATGGGATAATTATCAGAAATCAAATTGATTTTACGAAATTGAATCATCTCTTTCAGAGGTTCAATGACACAATAATTTTGGCCAATTTTCTCAAAATAATTCAGTTTGTTTTCTTTGGAGACATTTTGTAATGATTCTTTTGTGTACTCAGCATTTTGGCCAATTTCCAATGCATTCTGATGAACGTCAGAAGCCAAAATTCGAACATCCCACTCAGTGAAAGGAAGAAATCTCTGATGGAAGAGAATTGAAAGAGTATAGGCCTCTTCCCCAGTAGANCAGCCACAACTCCAAGCTCGTACTTTTGAATAACTCTCTTTGAATTTCCGATGTTTAATTTCAGGTAGAATCGTCTCTTCAAAGAATTTCATCTGGGAGGACTCCCGGAAAAATTCTGTCTTCTGAATTGTTAAAATTTGCTCAATCTCTACCCATTCAGGATGATTCGGATTTGTCTCTAGAAACGAAAGATAGTCAATGATGCTCTTTTTGAAGGTAGCTTTGACCCGCTTCCCGATCATCAAAAAAAGTCGGTCATGGCGTCGCTTATGGAAATCCATTCCCAGACGCTTCTCTGCTAGCCTGGCTAGCAGATCAAATGCCTCCTGATAAGAGCTAGCAGTTTTAGGAGCCACAAGATCCGAATTTAAAGCAGTCNTCAGCATCGTTATTGATCATTGAGATTTTGCAATTCACTCAAAATCTGGAAGTCCGTCATCAATGAATTTACTGGGACGTATACCCCCTGATGACTGATTATTCTTGGTGTTTGTGAGTAATTTTTGAGAAGAACCTGATACTTCTTCCGGTCTGTATTCGATTTGCTCCAATTTGAAGACTTCAATGATTTTCATTAGTTCATTGGAATGATCGGACATTAGTCGACTGGTAGTCGCTGACTCATCCACCAAGAGGGCATTTTGCTGAGTAATCCTGTCAAGTTCTGAAACTGCGATATTGACTTGTCGGATACCTTCCGCCTGTTCATTTGAAGCCGCTTTGATGTTTTCAATCAGATCGGTCACTTCGGAAACTGCTGTTTGAATCTCCTTCAAATTATCAGTGGTTTGATTATTTAGTTTTTCAAGATTCTGTCGAGAATTTTCCTTGAGGGCTTCCAGAGCCTGATCAGCTTTTTGAATCATTTCTTGAACGACCGTATTGACTTCTCCCATCAAGGAAGTGCCTTTAGCGACCTGCTCCAAGCTGTTCTTGATCAAGGTACTTATCTCTTCAGAGGCCTCCGCAGAGCGATGAGCCAAATTTCTAACTTCAGCTGCGACAACCGCAAACCCTTTCCCATGCTCTCCGGCACGTGCTGCTTCTACTGACGCATTTAAAGCCAATAGATTCGTTTGAAAAGCAATGTCGTTAATGACGGAGGTGATTCCGGAGATTTTTTCAGAACTTTCTCCAATTCCCTTCATTGCCAGAACCATCTGATCATTCATCTGCTCCGCCTTCACAAAGTATTCACCGTTCGACTCTCTCACTTTATCGATATCGCTCTGATTGGAACTGATTGTTTGACCTAGAAGGGATTGGAGAAGGGATTTCCTTTCCTCAACAACTTCACGCATATTTTGTGAAATGTGATTAGCATGATTTGCACTCTCCGCATTTTGCTGAACGTTTGAAGTCATCTCTTCCATTGCGGAAGCAGTTTCTTCAAGGGAAGAGGATTGCTCCTCTGTTCTGGTAGCAAGATCTTGACTCCCTTCTGCCAAAATTTGTGAAGAACTACTGATGTCTGCAGCTCGATCCTTAATTTTGGTAACAATTTCAAAGAGTCGAGTGGTGAACAAATCAATGGCGTTTGCAATTTGCCCAATTTCATCCCTTCTTCTCAGGTCAAGGGTCTTTGTAATCTCAAGTTCCTGGACCTGTGCAACCATTAGCTTTAAAGGTTTTGCTAGGCTACTACGCACATAGAAAAATGTGATCAACATAGCAACAATTGAGATCAAAATTGCAATAGCAATGATCAACATGATCAATTCGTTAGTAAATTCATTTACCTCCGCTTCCTCGATCTCTGAAATGATTGCCCAATTAACGTCAGGAATGTTCAACGGACTAAATGCACTCAGAACATGATTACCGAGATAGTTAGTAACCAAAGCAATTCCTTTTTCACCTTGGATCGCACGAATTGTTGCTTCCGATTTAGCATTTTGAATCAAAATACTACTCTGGAGACTTCTGATACGAGTAATCTTTTCGGCGGGAGTGTTTTGCTTCTGCAGATTTCGAAAAAAACTATCTGGGTCCTCAATTAGTAAACGTGAATCGTTCCGCATCGAATAGTCATTAGAGACCATGTACGTTTCACCTGACCTGCCCAAACCAACAGAATTCCAACTTCTATTATTTGTCATAGTAGTATTGATTTGGTCAATTGGAATTTGAAACACCAGGACTCCCACAGGTTCATCACCATCGATAATTGGAACGGACAAGAAGCTAGCTGCGCTTTGATAGGACGGATAGTATTCGTCAAAATCAACCATCTTTACCAAATCCGAATTTCGACTTCCCTGAACAGCTCGGAAAGCAGCTGCAAAATTTGATTGGGAGTATGGTCCATCTACTAAGGAAGTTGCATAATCTAACTCTTTGAAAACACTATAGACGATTCTACCATTTTCAGGCTCTACTAAAAATATATCATAATACCCAAATTTCTCTAAAAAGTTACGAAAATATGAATGGTATTTTGTGTGAAATTCAATGTAATCTATTCTGTCAACATGAGTTTTTTTATCCATTAGATGTTTGCTTCCTAATGGATTAGGATTGTCCGCAATAAAAGCATGCTGAAATGCAATTGCTTCAGGACTTAAGCGACTGAATATCTCATTAACTCTTTCTGTCCTGATGCCATTTCTTTTCTGAAATTCCTCCGCAAAATCTCCTGTATAATAAGATCGTAATTCTTTTGATTTTTGTTGGTTCGTTATCTGTGTTTCGTACTGAAGTAGCTCACTAGAATAGCTTTTAAATGACTTATCAAAACNCTTCATTGCTTCAATTACATAGTTTGATTGCGCCATGGTTTGAATCTGCTTCCGGTAATTGTTGAACTGATTTTCCAAAGCAGATTTTTGCACCTCTCTTATTGAGACCATTTGCTGNAAAGCTTTTGATTCCAAAGCGTTTTGAAGTGTTGAGATACTGATGTAACTAATCACAATGATCGAAGTGAGCGTGACAGCCAACACAAGAATCAAAAGTTTAGCTTGGAGGGAGTTCTTAGTCATAATTCCTCAATCAATTACTATTTTCAGTGTTGCCTGTTAATGCTTGAATGGCCTTATCTTGGGAAAATAATGAATCCAAATTTAGTAAAATCAACATTTCTCCTTTCCATTCACAAAGGCCTTCCAAGAATTGTCTATCTACAATCATTTCTGTTTCTGGTGGTGGTTGTAGATTTTCGGCTGGCAAATTTATGACATCCAGTACTTTGTCAACTACCATTCCAATGAGTTTTTCTTCAACAAAAATAGTCATCAAAACTGTTCTTTCGTTGTATTCTAATTGGGGATATCCAAACCGTAATCTCAGGTCCATTACAGGAATAATTGAGCCTCTCAAATTAATTACTCCCTTATAATGTTCCGGCAAATTTGGAATAATCGAAATTCGATCATATGTAATGAATTCACGCACTTTTTTAATATCCACCATGTAAGTTTCCTCTGCAATCTTGAAACTTACGTATTGCTGCCCCTCATGATTTGAAAATTCATAGGAGTCTTCATATTTAGATTTCTCTTTTAACCCCATTGAGAAAACTCCTTCAATTTTGTTTAAAACTTTTTCTCAGTAAACTTGGCAAATCAAGAATCAGAGACACCCTTCCATCTCCTAAAATTGTTGCTCCAGCAATGCCTGGGATTTGAAAGAAGTTTTCTTCCATACTCTTAATTACAACCTGTTGTTGATCTAAAATACGATCTACTAAGAGACCGCACCTCATTTTGTTATTCTCTACAATCACAACTAATTTTTCAGCGTGTATTTTTCTATCGCTTTCAAGATTGAAGGCTTTACCAAGGTTTAAAACTGGTAGGTATTCACCACGGACCTCAATCACTTCACCTTGTTTCTGCATGGTCCTGAATTGATCAGCAGTAGGACGAATCGATTCAAGTATAGAAAGAAGAGGGATCGTATAGACCTGATTCTTTACTTGAACCAGCATCCCCTCAATAATTGCCAACGTTAGGGGAAGTTTGATTTGAAAAGTTGATCCCATCCCAACTTCACTTTTGATGAAAATTGCACCTCTCAATGATTCAATCTCCTGCCGAACGACATCCATCCCCACCCCTCTGCCCGAGATGTCCGAGACATTCTCCGCAGTAGAGAAACCAGCATGGAATAAGAGTCGGAAAATTCCCTGTTCGTCCAAATCTGCTTTCTCATCAATGAGGCCTTTGTTTAAGGCCTTCTGAAGAATCACCTCTGAATTTATTCCTCCACCGTCATCTTGAACTTCAATAAAGACATGGCCTTCCCCATGAAAAGCTCGTAAGTAAATCGTCCCTGCCTCTTCCTTGCCAGTTTCTAATCTTTTTTCACTCGACTCGATCCCATGATCCATTGCGTTACGGACAAGATGCTTGAGTGGACCACCAAGCTTTTCTGAAACATTTTTATCCAGTTCAGTTTCACCACCAGAGATCTGTAGTTTGATTTTTTTTCCTGAGCCCACACAGTAATCCCGAACAATTCTTTGCAACGGCAAAAAAGTGCCCTTAATTGGTACCATGCGAATGTTCATCACTTGGTCTTGAAGCTCGCGAACAACAATATCTGAGTCGTAAACGATCTGTTGATAGAGATCACCCATTCTTCGATCTGCTAAGCGAAGTTCTTGTCCAAATTCTTTTAATCTTGCTTGGTTGATGACCGTCTCACCAACCAGATTCATCAATTTATCAAGCTTCATGTTGGAAACGTGAATTGTTCCCCCTGACTCATCTTTCTTCTTAGGGGTGTCGGGTTTAGTTACTTTGGTTTCTGATTTTTGCGAAACTGAAGGAGACTTTGGCCCTTCTTTCTTTAAGGTTTTATCTGTTGAAGACTCCTGAACCTTGGCCTGTCTGAGTTGTTCGGTGGTTGCTTCAAGAATTCCAGCGTTAATGTCTTGCTTGATCTTCGTTTCTTCCGGCGGCCCTTGAATTAATTTAATCTCAACTCCTTCCTCATCCATGAAAAACATGAGGAGTTCCTCCAGATCTTCCCTTGTTTTGGTTGTCGAAAGAACCAAACTCCAATGCAGATGCAGCTTTGTCGGATCGAGAAATTCCAAATCAGGGATTGAATGGCAATGTGGAGTTACATAACACTCGCCTTGTTCATGAAAATCCTTGAGCAAAACAATAGGATTCCCACCATTTTCCAAAATATCTTCTGAAAATTTAAGTCGGATTAAGTACCTAGATCTGGTGTCCTTGGAGGATGATGTGCTGGCTGATTCTTGAGGAGTGGATTCTGGTTGTGTGATTGATTCTGGTTGTGGAGTCTCCTCTAGATTTTTGGAATCACCCGACAAAATACGAATTTGGGCCAAACTAGCTTCGGCAAGTGTATGATCGAAATCGTCCTCACCTTCTAATTCAGAACAAAAACCTCTCAGGCAATCAATTGAGCTGAGCAGGGCACTGATTAGTTCCTCAGTTACAGTGCGTGAACCACCACGTACATCTGATAGCAGGAACTCTACTTCGTGAGTGTATTTCTGTAACTCCTCAAAACCAATCATGCCTGCGCCACCTTTGATCGTATGGAAACCACGAAACGCATTGTTAACTGCATCCTGATTCGAAGGGTCGCCTTCTAAGGTAAGTAAGCTTTCTTCGATTTGATCCTGCATGTCTGTGGCTTCCTCAAGAAAAAGCCTTACTGCTTCAGGATCAAACTTGCTCAAATCCATCTTTGCTACTTGCTGAAGTAACGGTGCACCCCATCCCAATCTTCAGCTGGGGGTGTTTCTTGAAAGCTCTGCGCTCTATTTAGATACATCTCAATCGAGGCATCCTCCGGCAAAAGTTCTTCACACTCTTTAAACCCCTCGATAGCTAATTCCCAATTTTGATTTAGGTAAGGAGTCATAGTTTCCTCAAAAATACTCGCTGCCTTGGCCTTGTTTTCGTAAAATTTATCTGAATATTGATTGAATACTTCATAGATACGAACTGGCTCTGACTTACCCTTGACCGTTATCCAATCCAGAAGACGCCAGTTGAATTCTTCAAGATGACTGATCAAGTTTTTTGAGTCTTCGGACACCAACATCGGAAGACGATAATTTTTGGTTAAGCCCTCTAGGCGAGACGCTAGGTTTACTGCATCACCCAAGACCGTTGAATCCATTCTGGAGTCTGAACCAAGCGTGCCAATCACAACTGGCCCACTGTGAACCCCAATTCCGATATTTGTTGGCGGATAGTTCTGCTTCGCTCTTAATTTATTGAAGCGAACCAAACTTGCCTGCATCTCAAGACCTGAACGAACTGCATCTCGAGCTTCAATTGCATCTGGTTTTCCTGGTTGATCAAATAGAGCCATGATTGCATCACCAATAAATTTATCAACGAAGCCATGGTTCATTTGAATCGGCTCTGACATAAACTGCAGAAACGTGTTGAGGAATTCCATCAATTCAGCCGGCTCCATCGACTCAGAAATATCTGTGAATGACCTAATGTCAGAAAACAATATTGTGATGACGTCACTCTCTGCATGACCAACAGTAATATTTTCGATACCAGTCTTGGCAATTCGGTTAAGGAATTCACGAGGAACAAATTTTTCAAAAATTCTTGTCAACTCAGCAACGGCTGAGATCTCCGCAAGTTCAACTTTTGTCTTCTTTAGTTCTTCAAATTGAAGCTTCTGGTGTTTGAGAGATCGATCCAACTCACTGTTGAGCCTCAATGTTTCCTTTTCTGCCATCCTCACACGGAGCAAAGATTTTACACGGGCCTGTAGCTCCGATGGATTAAATGGCTTTCCCAAGTAATCATCAGCCTGTAATTCATTCAGCCCTTTTACCAGTTCTTCAATTTCTCCGTGAGTTGTCAGAAACAATACTGGGATATGACCCCACATAGGATCAGCTTTGAAGATCCGAATAAATTCATCCCCATTCATTCTCGGCATGTTGCGATCAAGCAACACCAAATCCGGGAGCTTTTCCTTAGTGGATGCTGCGACGACATCTAGAGCATCCTTTCCATCAGCGGCTTCTGTAATGTCGTAGTCATGGTCTTTCTCAGCCTCCAANATTTTACGTACCTGAAAGCGTATAGTTTTGGAGTCATCAACCATCAGAATCTTAGCGATCATCCCTCAACCTCGCTTGCCAGCCAACCAACTCCACACCAGTTGAGAATTTCTTCCAAATCTTTATTGAAAAGAATCTTTAACTCTCGATCTTTACTTCTCATGAACTCCCTCATCGCAATCAATAGTTGAATACCCGCAGTATCAATCATGGGAGACTTTCTCAGATCAATTGTTAAACTTTCAGGAGGTTCAGGAGTTTTCGTAAGGATTTCCCTCAGTTGGTTGACGTTGTTTTTTTCAAATGGTTCTTCGATAACCACTAAATTTTGCGATAGTCGGTATTCCATAACTACCATTTTTGAAAGGCAAGCCACTGCGGCAAGAAAATAAAATTTCTCGTATTCAGTTAATAACTGATTTCTCTTAAAGGATAGAAAAAAACTCTACATTTAAACTCTTAAAATTAATAACATTAAATATAATTATGAATTAATTTTGTAAATCAATACAACATTACTGAAACATTACAACTATTTTTTCGGGGTTGGCGCAGTTGCGTCGTTTAGACAAATGAAGTAATCTCCGAAATTTGGAGAACTAACGATGCAATGTCCTCACTGCGCTCATCCTGACTCTATCCGCTATGGCACCAGCCGAGGTGTCCAACGCTACCGTTGCCAAGCCTGCTGACGGATCTTTCAGACGCTCCGGCGTGGCAAAGATCCAGCCCTCAAGCAACAGGCCTGTCAACTCTATTTAGAAGGGATGGGGATGCGAGCCATCGGTAGGGTTCTCGGGATCGATCATAAGACGGTCTCTCGCTGGTTGGTGCAAGCTGCCCAAGCACTCCCAGCAAACCCACCACAGACCGAAGCCTGCTCCTTCATCGAAATCGATGAACTCTGCACGTTCATCGCTAAAAAAAATCNCAATGTTGGCTCTGGCTTGNGGTGGACTCCATCTTAGGCAAGGTCCTCGGCTTTGTCTGTGGGAGAAGGACGATCACAACCGGTAAGGTCCTTTGGCAGCAAATCAAGCACCTACCGACGGTGGGCGATGGCACGGACTTGCTGAAGGCCTACGAGAATTTCATTCCACACACCAAGCATTACGCGGGAAAGACCTTCACCACCCAAATCGAATCACTCAACTG
>NYTS01000053.1 GCA_002683655.1 Deltaproteobacteria bacterium | reverse complement strand
GGGGAAAGTCGACATCATAGACAATCGTGCCTTCTTCAGGAATCTGGTCGCAGGCGCTTTGAGTAAAGGCTAGAGAGAGAAGTAGAGAAAAGAGTAAGAACCAACTGCGCATCAAGGGTCTCCATTTGTGTTCGGGAGACAACCTTCAGGGGCAGTTGAGCAAACAAGGGGATGACAAATGTGTGAAGACTTGTATATAGTCAATTCTTCAACTGGCTGCCCACCGACGGGTTGTCTAGTTGTCTTGGGCCCCAGTTCTCCTTCGTGTCGCCAAAACTCTCGGGAGGCTGGGGTTTTTTTAATTGGTTTGCTTTAAATGACTTACAAGAATTTCTTCTTCAGTAGAAAAACTGCTTTTACGCCCAACTTGCCCTGAAATCCAGAAGAATTTTGGAGCATTTTGGAGAATGACAGAACATTTGCTCCGCAAACTAGTCGAGCTGTTCTGACTTGGCAGGCGGATTACTCTGTTGTTTTTTGCAGAGGTGCTGATTCACTCTTTGGTGAAAAGCTCTCGCATAGTTTTTTGTGATTGTCTTGAAAACGAGAAGCTCACCCGTCTTCCCTCCTACCTTGTTGAATCGGTAACCACTGAAAAGCGATCTTCAGCGCTCGGTCCACTCCACCAAGAGCAGACTTTGCCAATTGATTCGTATGTTGGAGGGCTCAGGTGTTTTAAGTCGAGGAAACCCGAAGATCGACTTGGCTGCCACAGGCTTTTAGAGATTGCTTGTGGAGCCTGCATAGGTCATTGAGCAGAGCGCTCAGCGTAAGAGAGAGGAATCCATTTCTGTCTAATCAAGGACTAAATTGACAAGGATCAAAGTAGTTGGGTTTTTTACGTACGGTTACTTTAGTAACAAAATTGAAATATCTATACCAGTTCTTACTAAACAGCTTACCTCTATTGCAAAGAAAAAACACCTAACTGTTTCAGTTAACTTCTGAAATATAACATTATTTGTCTGGTCAAATACTTCTAAAGAGCTTTTTTAATGAAACAATTATGAAATAAAAATCAATCGAATTTAATAAAAATAACAATTCTACTGAATAATAATTGCTATAGGCTTAATAAATTTCTCGGAATCAAAAATTTTTTAGAAACATTAATGAAACAACAATTCTGGTTGACTGAATGGGAGACATCAAAAAATATCTAGATATCGTCAAAAAAATTTGGATGAGATTGAACTGCTGGAGGATCTCAGTTCCACTGGAACCTGGTATCTTGATCTACGGACCATGACGTTCACAGAAATGAGCGAGAAAAATTATGAGATTTACGGGATCAGGTAAGAGGACTCTACAAGCTACAAGCACTTTTTGTTCGATTGCATATTGCTGAAAGACCAAACATGTGCAGAGAAGCAAAGAATGGAATTCTTGCTCAGGAAGAGGCTTCAATTTTTTGTTCGAGTCCAGAACCGTCAAAGTAGGAGAATTAGGCTGTGTTCGGATAACCTTTGGCTTCTGGATGTAGTGGGAGCAATAAGGAGCACAGGTCCATTTGGTTTGAATTCCGCAACTCCTCATAGTCGAACAAGTGAATCTCTTAGCAAGGAGGGGGTATGTGGAAGAGAAGACTTTTCATCGTTGGAGGAGTTTTGATATTGGCTGCCTGCAGTGCTCCGGAACCTCGGGTCCACAACTTCACTAGTGAATGTGAGATGGAGTGGCAGTATGAATATCGGCTCTATTTTGATGACCTAGCACGATTGGACCATACCTGCTGCCAGTGTGTGATGCCTGGTAGCCAACAGTTCTGGGACAACGAGACAGGAGTGGGTTCTCGACGGACAAAATTTGGTTGAAAGGTTTTTTACGGAAAACCGGAACGAAAGGAGATCTGGAACAACCAGTGCAGTTGGTTCAAATAGTTAATGCAGATCATCCTTGGGAACAATGGATTTGTACCCACATCATTTGCTGTTGAAAGGAGATGACATGGAAGTCACCGAAGGCCGTATTCTGGAATTGGAAAACTTACTGGATTTCCAAAATGCAAAAATTGGAAAGCTGGAATATCGGATTGAGCGGCTGGAAAGACTCATGGCGGCACTGATGGAAGCAAACAAAATCACTAGCGGTGAAACCAAATCAGCTACATTGAACTAAGAGAAACTTGGAATCACTGGAGCAAGCGCTACTGGAGATGGAAGTCTACGGGTTCACGCTGTTGGAGGAGGTGTTGAATCCTGAAGAAGTGTCCCACCTAAAAGAATGCCTGATTCGCTGCTATGAGCGTACGGGCCACGAACAGAGCTTCATGGGGACAGCTGGACACGTAAGCAACTTGCCCGCACAGGACCACGCCTTCTTTTTTCTGCTGGATCACCCCAAAACGCTACCGATTCTTGAGGCCATCCTTGGAAAGAACCTGATCCTGGGAAGCTTGAACGCCCGAATCGCTCGTCCTGATGATGGTGAGCAGGGCTTCCACACCGATATTGGTGTGGAGTTGCTGAATCTTGTATCGCCAGTGATGTGCAACACCGTCTGGATGCTGGATGACTTTTCTCCGAGGAATGGTTCAACACGGATTGTTCCAGGCAGTCACAAGAGTGGGATGGCCGGTCCACCTACAGATTTCAAGGTTCAGCATGTTTTTCAAGTGACCGCAAAAGCGGGCAGTGTGTTGGTTTTCAATGGTCAGTGCTGGCATGCTGGAGGAAACAACCATACGGACGTCAACCGATATGCCCTGTTTGGACACTACCGAAAATCCAGCCTGATTTTCCAGGTTGATCCTCACGATGGGTTCCCTGTCGAGTGGTACGATTTGCTCTCTCCAAGACAACGAGAGTTGCTGCGAATGGAACACGGACTCGGGCTCCCACACGCTGCTGACTACCACATGCGCCAATCCTTTGGTCGGGGTAATTTGAAGCCTAGTTGAGTGGGAAGCAACTTCGTTTCGAACCTCGTCAGTAACCCAGACAAAATTGCCAATGGCAATGAGTCAGGTTTTCCTAAATCAGACATGCACAAATCACTCGCCAACTCCCACTTGCTTTCGATTCAACGTCTCTAAACAAACCCCCACTAATGGAGAAGGCCATCAATACACTGAGGAGAGTTGAACAAAAGCAAATTGGCCATCATCAACAGCCATCAAAGCCCCTCCGTCTTTTGTGAGCACGATATCCTCACCGGCCCAATCTCCACCTTCTGGATTCGAGTATATTGCCTCCCAAAGAAGGTTCCCGTCTGATTTGAACCGGATTAGAAAGGCATGCCATTGATCTGAGCAATCCAGGTCCGTACATTCTGAATAACTTTCATACTCATCTCCGGTACCAGCTACAACAATAGCTCCTCCATCAGGTGTAGCTTTTACTCCCCAAGCTTCATCGTGAATGTATCTTGGATCAAAACCCCTTGGATTACCTACCTTGCTCTCCCAAATCACATCTCCTAGCTGATCCAATTTCAGGGTATAAGTATCCCAATTCGCTGTGCCAGATGTGGTATGACCAGACAAGAAAATACTTCCATCAGGCCCTAAATCCATTGCAAACAGGTGATCCGCACCAGACCCACCGTAATGCTTGGACCATATCACCTCGCCGGTTCCAGTCATCTTGAGCAAAGAGTAGTCTAGAGCATCTTGGGTTAGCCCTCCAATGATAAAATCTTCCTCGAAGGAGTATATTCGATAAGCGTGGGATGTGTAGGAATTTAAACTTGAATCCGATAGATGATTGCCTAGCAAATCGAATTTCATCAGATGGCCTTCACCTTCTGCGTAGAAGGTAGTATCTGAGTCTTGTGCGTTAACATAGCCGACAGCAACCAGACTTGATCCCAATAGAATCATACTCTCTATCGCGTCCACACCCCCAAAGTCATATGATTTACTGAAGACAACCTCACCAGTTGTCTTATGCAATTTGGTCAGCGCACTGTCCTGATTCATTGCACCAAAAACAACGTACCCGTCATCTACTTCGATTGCACCATTGCCAAGATTATGTCCAGCAGAAGGATATTCTTTTTTCCAATGGATTGCTCCATCTTGTCCGACTTTGACGACAAAAATTCGTGCATTTGTTGGTAAACTTCCGGTCTCACCAATTTGGAGGAACCCACCATCCGAACAGGATAGTAGGAAATGTCCATGTGACTCTTCACCACTCCCAGTTGCAGTGGTTTTCCAAAGAATTTCAGGTTTTGTGGAGCTTTCAATATTGGTGCTTAGCTCTGCTTGCTCAGCAGGACTCTTTTTTCCGGGTAAGCAACCAAACAAGCTTATGACCCAAAATGGGATGCTAAACCCGAACAGTTTCCTAAATCGATAGAGTTTTTGCATTTGCTTGAGATATATAGTTTTTTGTTTGGTAAAGAGAATGACTCACATAAACTTATCCAACTCAAATCATACGCACTCCCGTTTTGAATATCTTTACCTCAGAATCTTTTAAGTGATGAAGACTTCAAGGCTAATCATTTTAGCAGCTTATTCTACACTGATTATTCTACTTGTTGGCTGCAGTCTGTACCACCAAGTTCCAGAAGAGCTAAATATAATCACCGGTGCCTTTGGTTTTCACTTTGGAGAAAAAATCCAAAGCTATAAAATCAAGTCAGAGGGCGATGGAGTAATGGTTGTTGAACCAACGGTTATCCCCCGACCCAATCCTTTGATTGAAAAATATGCCCTCATATTAGATAGAAAAAACAAGAGGATCTTGGGAGTTAATGGCTTAAATCATTCCCTTTCTCAGCGCCAGTGTCTTGAAGCGAAACAGGAGTTAGTGGATAGCTTAAAAGAAACGTATGAGTTTGAAATAACAGAGTCCCTGGAAAATCTGGAATCAAGACCAAAAAAAAGTTTGTATTTTGGAGAAAGTTTCGACAACTCCAGAGTGGTGGTTGGATGCCTGATGAATGCAGGTTTTTTATATTCAAATTCGGATACACTACTGACGATTCGCTACCTCAGTCCTGTAGCAAATAGGGCTTCGGAATTGTGATTCCGATAGCCTGAAAAGACCATAATTTAAAAAATTAAACTAAATGACTTGGACTCTGATTCCAAAGAGTGTACCAGCAAGCTCTCTTAGGAAATTCTCGGCTGAGAATTCGAATCTACAACCGTGAAACTGTTTTCCTTGGATTTTATTTATTAGTTTACAACCAAAAGAGGTTATATGTACCTCAAGCTCTTCTCTGCCATTTTACTATTGTTATGGTACACAGGGTCAGTGATGGCAGCAGATCTGTTTCAGTTAACCGTTAACGGGGAAACTCGCAGCTACAGTTCAGTGGATGAGTTACCAGACTTCAACACGATGAAGCAGCAATTTAGCGTCACCGATTGGGATAATGATCAAATAGACTTCTCATTAAACTATCGTGGCATTGATTTAACAGCTGCTTACCTGTCAGGAAGTAATAAAGTTACGTTCAACATCCCCTCTTTGAATAAAACTTGGTCTTATGAGGGAACGTCGCGGCAGGGTAGTTGGACTCAGTTGACTGATGCCCTTGTGGAAGAATCCGATTTGGTGAACGACCTACTGGGCTTAATGGTACTCTANACACCCAACGATCCTGTAGCGGGCAACCCAAGCAGCTTGATGGACAACTTTGTCCGGCTGGATTTTTCTGCGGTGTTGGTAGATTTGCCACTCGGCTCCCCAATGGGAGGTGGAATGGGCAATGTGGTAGAGCCAGAGCAAGCACCAAATGCGGACGGTGGAATGGGGGAGGAATCTTCTTCGGTATCTGCAGGATCCCCAGAGGTCACCGAAAGTGATGAAAAATCTGGAGAAGAGAGTTCTTTGGTAGGGGAACGGGAGAATATAATTGGAATCGGACTTGGGTTTAGCTCCTATGATCAAGGAGGATCGAAGGTCAACACNACAACGATTCCTTTCTCCTACAGTTGGAATTTCGAAGGAGAGAGCAAGCCAAGCCTCACGCTGAGACTCCCCATTTCGCAAATTGATGTTGATGGAAATTCAGGTTTTGCCGCTGGGTTTGGTTTAAACTACCGTCAATTTGTTTCTCCAAATTGGCAGTTGTCACCAAGCCTGAACTACGGGGTGACAGCTTCCGAAGCACTCGGGTCTGGTGGGGCTCTAGCGAGTTACTCTATCTTGAGCATCTACGACTGGGTTGGTTCCTGGGGTGCAGTTCGAATCGGGAATCAGGCTGGACAATATCGCTCCGTACCACTTTTAGTTGGAGAAACCACCTTTGATGCAGGGATTGAAAGCACAGTGCTACGGAATGGAATCATCTTCCAATTTCCAACAGGATTCATTCGGGATGGTGCCACCTTTGCCCCCTACTTTCTGGATACCCGCTACTCTGGGACAGAACTCTACATCATGCAATACTATGAAATGGGCTTCACCCTCAGCGGCTGGGTCTCCTTGTCTTCGTCTTTGACCCTGAACTACCTAGTAGCTGAAGAAGATAAGGCTAAGGGGACTAGTTTCCTGTTTAAGGCACACTTTTAAAAAAAACAGTGCTCACACGCACTACAATGATANAGAGGAAGAAGATGTCCTTTACGCTGGAACTGGGAGCGAAAGCTCCCGACTTTTCTGTTGTAGGAACAGGCGGCCATACCTACAGCCTAGCCAACTTTGCGGAAACCTCCACGTTGGTGGTGTTCTTTACCTGTAACCACTGCCCATTTGTGGTAGGTTCCGATGAATTAACACGTGCCACTGCAACAAAATTTCAGGACAAGGGTGTGGTCTTCATTGGTATCAATTCCAACAGCGAAAAGACCAATCCCACTGATGATTTCGACCAGATGGTCTTACGAATGAAGGAATATGATTTCCCCTGGGTCTATGCAAGAGATGCTTTCCAGGAGGTTGCCTTGGCCTACGGAGCGCTACGGACACCTCATTTCTACGTTTTCGATCAAGAGCGCAAACTGGTCTATTGTGGCCGGGGAGTGGACCAGCCACGAGACACCTCCAAGGTGCAGGTGAATGACCTGGAGAATGCGCTGGCAGAAGTTACGGCTGGACAAACGGTAAGTGTCCCCTTGACCAATCCGATCGGTTGTAATGTCAAGTGGTTAGATCAAGACGCTCACTGGATGCCAGCAGACGCCTGTGATTTGGTTTAAACCAGTGTCTTCGGATCTGCCAGGGAGTGACACATGACATCCAAGCCAAANGATCGCCTTTCTCTAACCGGAAAAACGGCATTGATCACAGGAGGAGCCAGTGGCATTGGGCTGGAGACCGCCAAGGTTTTTGCTCGAGCAGGGGCACAGGTAGTGATCGGGGATCGAAACGAAGCCGCATTGCAGGAAGCTCAGTCTCAGCTTAATGATCAGGACATTTCCATCGAAACCATGTTTCTGGATGTGACCAAGGAANATTCCGTTGTTGAGGCTATCAGGAAAGTAGCAACGTTGGGCTCTTTGGAAATTCTGGTCAATTCAGCCGGAACGGGGGCCCGGATGGAAGCGACCAAGTTGCCCCTGGAGCGTTGGCAGGAAGTGCTCAATATCAATCTAACGGGGACCTTTCTTTGCTCCAGAGAAGCTGCCAAAACGCTGCTCGAGCAGGGCAAAGGGAGCATTGTCAGTGTGGCTTCGATTATGGGCTTGATCGGAGGTGGGGTCTATCCCAATCCTGCTTATCAAGCCAGCAAGGGAGGGGTGGTCAATCTGACACGCTCGCTAGCGCTGGATTGGGCAGCACGGGGAATTCGTGTTAATGCGGTGGCTCCTGCTTTCGTCAGAACCCCCCTGACTCAAAGTCTGCTGGAAGAAGATGGGATGGAAGAAAAACTACTGGCACGAACGCCACTCGGGCGGCTGGTTGAAACCTACGAAGTGGCAGATGCTATCCATTTTCTGGCCAGTGACGCAGCAGCAATGATCACGGGCCACACTCTTCCTGTTGATGGTGGCTGGGTGGCCCAGTAACACTTTTCAAGAATCTGAATCTGACAAGGTAATGATGGAAATGACATCTACCACACGACTCTCTGTAGAAGCAATCAGACAATATCGTGAAGATGGTTATTTGATCCCAGAGTATCAGCTATCTGAATCCCGAGTTGCTGAGTTAATGGATGCAGTTGACCGNGTCTTGGTTGCTAATCCGGAGGTGAGGCCGGAAAAGTTGGTCAGTGTGCACATCAGTGGCTTGAACCAGGAGGGGGTGCGTGGTGATGATGCCTTCATGGAGTTGGCCAAAGATCCGTTGATCGTGGATTGTGTAGAACAGTTGATCGGCCAAAATATCATTCTGTGGGGATGTCAGCTCTTCTGCAAGCCCGGCTCAGATGGAATGGAAGTGCCAATGCATCAGGACGGGGCCTATTGGCCGATCCGCCCTTTGGCAACTTGTACCGTGTGGGTTGCGTTGGATCATGTGACTGAAGAAAACGGCTGTATGCGAGTCGTCCCTNGCTCACATCGTCATCAATCGCTGTCACATCAAAAGGAATCCCGAGAGGATCTTGTGCTCAATCAACGTGTAAATGATGGTCGGATTGATCCAGAAAATACGGTCAGCTTGGAACTCGCGCCAGGACAGTTCTCCATGCATGACGTCCACTTGGTGCACGGCTCCCATCCAAATCGCTCGGGCAAAAGACGGGCGGGTCTGGCCATTCGCTACATGCCCTCCACCAGCCTGTTCAACCGAGACTTGATTGATACGGGCACTGGCTCCGGTTATCTGGTCAATTTTGCGAAAAGACCTCTTTGGCTGATTCGTGGAGAGAACAAGGCAGGTAGTGATTTAAAAGTTGGTCACACCTGAGATTCTGATAAATCTGATTGCGTCACCACGCACAGCCGGTTATATCCGAGCCCCCTTACTGGCTATTCCTTGCTTTGGCCTCAGCGCTGAAATAATCCTTTTATCTTCTGTGAACCCATGAACATTNGGATCTATATCTACGATCAGGCAGAGGTCTTGGATTTTTCAGGACCCTTTGAGGTGTTCAGTGTTGCCAACCGTCTCGCAAAATTGGGTTGGAGTATCTGGCTCATCGGTGTGAGTGAAAACTTGGTTGAAGCTCGTGGAGCCTTNAAGGTGATGCCTCATTATTCCATCCAGAATGTGCCTGCTTTGGATCTGCTGATTGTGGTCGGGGGCGTTCATCTGGAAGAAGTTCATAAGAGGGAAGTGATTGACTGGATCACAGAGACTGCTGAAAAAGTACAAGTGGCGGCTTCGATCTGCACAGGAGCGTTCCTATTGGCTGAGGCGNGGTTGCTGGATGGCTTGGAAGTGACGACTCACTGGGAAGAGATCTTGGATTTGCAGAGAAATTATCCGAATCTACAGGTTCGAGAGGGTGTTCGCTGGATTGAACAAGGAAAACTGTTCACTGCAGCAGGTATATCCGCTGGGATAGATCTGAGCTTGGAGTTAGTCTCTAAATTCGCTGGGGAAGAGTTAGCAGAGCGAACTGCCCAGCAGATGGAATATGCTTGGAGTCGGGCTGGAACTTGAGCAGTAAGTGAAGCTGTATTTCTTCTCATGCTGACTTGATCAAAGAAAGTCGCAGTGAGATTGAGTCATTGTCTTNTTTTTCATGATCTCCATCATCTCCACAGGAGTCAGTTTTGCTTTGAGTTCTTCAAAACACTGCTGATCCTTTGCGTAGGCAGGCTTAGATTTATCAATGGGATTGAATGTGATGAAGCCCGTGGCGATGCCAATCCCTACAAGCGCTGCCAATGAGGACAAGATGATAACCGTTGCTTTTGTGTTTTTGTTCATAAGCTTATGTATTAGATGGTGACAGTAGCAATCACAACCAATATAGAGCACAAAAACAAGTAGCAGAAAAAATTAATCTTTAGGATATAGTTTGTTGTTCTTCACGACCATTGAGTCGACTTTACCATTCTGATCCCGTAGAAAATAGATGGAAAACTCCCCTGCATAGATACCGTCATGATTGGGATCAATAAAATGATCAACTCCCACCTTGGAAAGCACAACAGGCCTAGCTAGCGGCATTCCCTCTCGCAGATTCAGCAAGATTAGGTTCTCTCCCATCTCTGTAACATAATAGTGCCAGTGATGATCATCTGAGTAGTAGTTTTCGTACTCAGCATACAAGAGTGGCCTATCAAATGTTTTGGGATCAGCCAACACTCTACCGACCATTTCATATAAATTTCTTGAGATGCTCTGAGGATGGTTGAAATAAACAGGTGCATCAACCGTATTGGAGAGGACAACGACTCCCAGTTTGTTTTGATTATCCATCACCAATTCTGCAGCAAATCCCATCAAACCCCCACTGTGCAGAACGAACTCTTTTTCCCGAAAATAACCAAGCCCTGTTCCACCAAGTTCTAGTGTGTTTGCAAGAAAAGCTAACGCAGTATTTAANCTTGGGTGAAGTTCAATGGACAATGNTACCCACTGGACCTTCTGCATCTCGGACAACGTGGCTCTTGCGAGGAGTGTTTGGTCCTCCGCACTCAGTGTACGGAAATGCCAACTAATGAATTTGGCCAGATCCGTGACGTTAGAAATGAGTCCAGAAGATGGCAATCCTAAGATACTCGCCATTTCGGGAAATTCATTATTCAATCGCTGGTCTTCAACAATTCGGCTGTAGCCAATCACCTTTGTATTTTCCGAATCATTGGGAAAGCGAGTGGACTGCAGTTGTAAAGGTGTGAGGATAATTTCTTGGATATATTGTTCATAAGACAATCCGGAGACGCGCTCTACNATCAATCCACCAAGGTTNATTGCCAAGTTNGAGTACTTGTGGATTCGATTTGGTGGGAACAACAAAGATTGTTGGGCCAATCCCTTCAAAAACTCATCAAGGGCCAACGCTTGATTCTGACCTCTTTTGTCCAAGAGAAAATTGGGATTGGTGGGTAGACCCGTAGTGTGAGTCAAGATGGACTTGATAGTGATGTCTGCTACAGAATGACCATTCGTTTTGATTGCTCTAAGCTCAGGAATGATTTTAACTACAGGAGTGTCTAAGAAAATTTTATTGCGTTCTACTAGCTGCATCAAAGCAATACTAGTAAAGAGCTTTGAGATTGAAGCAATTCGATAATTGGTTGAATCAGTAGCTGGA
The DNA here is from genome assembly GCA_002683655.1 of Deltaproteobacteria bacterium. Lineage (GTDB taxonomy): Bacteria > SAR324 > SAR324 > SAR324 > NAC60-12 > JCVI-SCAAA005. The sequence continues at coordinate 31,588 of NYTS01000053.1, read as the reverse complement.
GATTTTTTTTTAAAGTCGGAAACTCCAAATCCCTTTGCATAAATACTCTTTTGGTTCTGAACAAGGTTGACTGAAACTCCTAGTAAGGCTTGATCACTCATTAGGGTGTTCAACCAGGCTTCAAAGAGTCGAATTCTTGATTGAAGCAACTCATTGGATTGTGCGTGTGTAGTAGTAATGGAAGCAATAATAATGATGATTCCAATGAGTATAAACTCTAAAGGTTTTCGGATTTTTGAAGTTGTTTTAAGGATTGAAATCATGATCAAAAACCTGAGTGTAAATCTACTATCAAGCTCACTCTTTAATTACAATGTTAGCAATTTTCCAAATAGTAAGTTTTGAAGTTGGAAAAATCTAAAAAATCANCTCTCAGTGATGATGTTAAAAACCTTTTAAGTCTATTTCAGACAGCTGCTACCGGGCTTGATTGTTCAGTTATTGAGTCTGGTTTTGGGACAGCCCTGGGGACAAAAAAATCAGGATCACTGGATTGCTTCCATAAGGCAGGAATGATCTCACGATAAGCTTCAACCATATTCCGATAAACGGGGGCTGTATCGGCTTTCATCTCTTCATGAAGAGCAGGGAGCGCGTGGTATGGAACCATCGGGAACATGTGGTGTTCCACGTGATAATTCATATTCCAGTAGAGAAAACGAAAGATAGGGTTCATGTAAACAGTGCGCGTGTTATGGCGATGATCAAGGACATCTTCAGCCAGACCAGCATGCTGGGTCAAACCAAAGAAGATGTGGAGCCAGGTTCCATATACACGCGGTAAGCCGATCAGCATCAATGGAAGCCAACTCTGGTAGATCACACTAGCCCCAGCAGTCAGCCCATANACCATAATCCAGACATGGGCTACATTGTAAANTTTTTGTCGTTCCATCTCTGGGATGTAGTCAGCCTCCTCGGCAGTCATCTGTCCGAAGGAATGTAGGACTGTTTTTGCCAGAGAGATTGGAATATCGATCAGTCCAAAGAAATTAAGGAATAGTCGAAACAGCCGAGCAGGGCGACCGATAGCAATTTCAGGATCACGACCGACGATGATTGTGTCTGTGTGATGACGTGTGTGTGACCAACGCCATCCAGTGGGACTGCGCATAATCATGAAGCAGGCGAGTTGATACACAGCTTGATTCATCCACTGTGTGCAAAATGCGGTGCCATGACCGCACTCATGCCAACGGGAATCCGAGGCACTGCCGTAAAGAATCCCATAAACAAAGAAGAATGGCAGACATCACCAGGTTCCCCAGAAATACACACCAAATCCACCTGTCAGGATAAGCAGGCCTAACCAGATGGCTGTGTCTCGAATCGCTGGTTGATCTGAGCGACGCATCAATTCCTTCATACGTTTGCGAGGAATCGGTGTGGCGTACCAAGTTGCGGAGGCCAGCCCTTTCTCTTCAGCTTTTTGGGCTTCTGGTCCGATGAGGCTGTAATCTCGGGGGATAGTTGCACTCGCCATGGTCTCAGATCTGATAAGGATTGATTGGAGAAGAAAAGGAAGAAGGGAATTTCTTCGTAAGAATAGCGTTTCAGGGATCAGAGTGCAATGCCATGTAGCTCATTTACTGGAAGGAAACTCCATCAATCTGAAGGAATGTGAGTTCACCAGATGAAGGAGCTAGCCTGCTTGCCCAATACTGTGACGGTTTCTACTCGTGCACAAGGGCGTTGAGCTACACCATAGCAAACCAAGCAGCGGCAACAGGTGCTCCTCTCGAGGGTGACAGTATCTTGCGTTTGGAGCACGTTCCCAATTCAACAGGGACTCCCAACGTTCTGTTACCGACAAGTCAGAATGACTAAGAGTCTCCTTTAGCCAAGTCTCAAAAGCCATATTCTTGACATCTGGAATTCCTGCGCCCTGCCGGAAGAAAGCCTGCATGTTGTGAAAGGAAAATCCTGAGCCAAGAATCAGCAACCCTTCCTGATCCAGAGCAGCCAAGGCCTGCCCGAGTTGCAAATGAGCCAATGGGCGAAGACTCTGATGCAGAGAAATCTGGATGCAGGAAATGTCTGTGTTGGGATACATCAGCATCAACGGTGCAAACACCCCGTGATCCAGTCCGCGACTTTGCTCCAACTCCGCAGCGATTTCTTGTTTTCTGAGTTGCAGCCGGACGGCTTCTGCCAGCGCTGGTGAACCGGAAACTGGATAATCAAGATGATAGGACTACTCTGAAAAGCTGTAGTAGTCGTAAAGCAGTGGGGGATTGGAGTGATGCGTAATCCGGATCACACAGGCCTCCCAGTGGGCGCTGATCACCAGAATTTGTTTAGGNGCTTCCAAGTCCTGCGAGAGCTGCCGCAGTTGCTGAATCAACTCAATATGATTAGGATTGGCCCTGCAAGGTTANGGGCCTCCCCTATGANAGAGGAAAACAACCCGAGTCATTTACAGAGTTAAGGAGATGGGTGGAGTTTGCGGATCAGCTCTTAAAGAGTTTCTTGAGATTCAGATTGGGATCAGAGAGTTCTGCTGGAGTCACCGTTTTTTGGGCAGCAATCAACATTTCGGCTAGACGAATATCTTTGNCGACACTGTTTCCAGCTCCTATTCCAGCTGCCGAAACCAACTGTTCCTGATCATTCAACCCGAAATAGATCGTTACTCCATCCGGCCTGGTTCGTGGAATGACTATCTTTGCAAAAGAAGGAAGTCCTGCCACCTGCAAACTGAGTTCAAACTGATCACTCCAGAACCATGGGACAGCGCTGAATTTCTTAGTTTCCCCCAAAAGATTCTGCATAGCACACTTTGCTTGATCTCGGGCACAACGCCACATCTCCAGACGCATGCGCTGCTGATTATATAAAGGATGAGGAAAGGAACAACAGTCACCTACCGCGTAAATATGTGGATCCGAGGTCTGCNGGAAAACATTGACAGAGATTCCATTCTCGATATCCAAGCCCGCTGCTTCTGCCTAAGCAACTTCTGGGACAGCACCAATACCTGCTACAACCAAATCACTTGAAATTGANTCACCATTCTTCAATTCAATGGTGTAGCCACTTTTCAGTGCNTTGATCTGATCCAANTGGACATCACATCGAATCTCTACACCCTGCCGCTTCTGTTCAGATGCAACTGTCTCAGCTACCTCGGGCGGTACAGCACGTCCGAGGATTCTTGGTGCCATCTCCAAAACGGTTACTTTGCAGTCTAACTTTCGGGCACTGGCTGCCAATTCCAAGCCGATGAAGCCAGCTCCAATCAGAATCAGGTGTTTGCCCGGAACCAGCAATGAACGAAACGCAAGGGCCTCGTCCAGATTACGCAAAACAAGAGTGTGCTCACTTCCAGAACAGGTCAGTCTGCACGCGCTTGCTCCTGTGGCAAGCAATAATTTATCGTACGGAAGCGACTCATCATTTTGAAGTCTGAGCCGATGGGATTGACGGTCAATCTCAGCGACCTGGCTACCCTGTAGAAATCAGATTTGCAGTTTTTGCAGCTGCTCGGCAGAGGACAATAAAGGAGGTGAAATGCCTTCGGTGAGTACAGCATTGGAAAGAGGAGGACGTTCGTATGGCGTGTGGGGTTCCTGGCCAATTAAAACAATCTCACCATCCCAGCCGCGTTCTCNCAAATGAAGTGCAGCTCGGGTACCCGCTTCCCCCGCACCAATGATCGTGAGGGACTCCATCAACCTACCTTTGCCTTACAAGCTGATAAATACTAGGCCGTCTTCTACCTTCACAGGATAAGTCTGNAGGTTTACGCAAACAGGAGCTCCCAATGCGCTGCCATCGGTGTAGTCAAATCTACCGTTGTGCTTTGGGCATTCGATGACATTGTCCATCACGAGACCATCCACCAGATGAATTTTTTCATGTGTACACAAACCATCGGTAGCGTAGTATTCATCATCTGGGGAACGATAGACCGCAAACGTTCGATCACCGTGATCAAAACGAATCAGATCTTCTTCTTCAATATCATCAGCAGCACAGACTTGAACCCATTCGGTCATGATGNCCTTCCATCGGTATTTATATTCTTGAATTAACGAGCATCAGCAATTGTGAATGCCTTTTGAAATGCTTCAATTGCCTCTTCNGGATCACCAGATGCGTGCGCTTCCATGGTAATAGGTCCCCGGTAGCCCATTTGATAAAGAGCTTCGGCAATCTTTGGAAAATTGATTTCTCCAGTTCCAGGTTCCTTCCGACCTGGCACATCGGCAACCTGGATTTCACCAATGTAGGGCAGGCATTTACGACACATTTCAATCAGGTTCCCTTCACCAATCTGCACATGATANAAATCCAGATTGAGCTTCAAATTGGGGCGGTTGACCGCAGTAACCAAAGCTAGGGTGTCTTCCGCCAAAGCGAACGGAACGCCTGGGTGATCCACAGGCAGGTTCAGATTCTCAAGAGCAAAGTCGACGCACTCTTTGTCAGCCAGGTCTGCGACACGATTCAGCGTATCCACAGCTTTCAGCCACATCGCTCCAGTTACTGTTTCACACGGTTGTATTGGTAACCCTCCCTCACCCAAACCGGTTCCGTGGAGGTTCAGTCGATCCACGTTGAGTCGCTTCCCAACAACAATGGTCTCTTTTGCTGTAGCAAGGAGTTCTTCTGCTCCCTCTTTGTCAGCAAGACGTCCTCGCAGGTAGCCATTCATGATTGAAAAATTGGCCTTGGTTTTCTCCAGCTTGTCCAGATCGTGAGCTGGCCAATTCCATAAACCCACAGCAAATCCCATTTCCGTCAACTTGCTCACACGCCACTCAATCGGCTTATCCTGCCAGAGCATTTCGGCACAGACTGCCAGTGGGAATTGATAGGACATGTTCTCACCTTTGATTGGTTGTTATAAAAACTGAATCAAAGCTTAGTTTCAGTACGATTTTAATCACATTCTGGTCTAACTTAGAAGACTACAAAATGCTGAGTTAGATTCTGGAAGATGTGAACTAAGATTGGTTTCTTGGAGTTGTGAAGCTGGCCCCTTCAATGCTGAATAACTTCGGGAGACGCTGGCTTCAACCCTGATCGAACCAAGGATTCCCAACACTGAATCGGTGATGAATTGAGAATTGTCTCTAGATCAGTTCTTAATTCAATGATGGAGGTAGAAGGAGCTTCTTCACAAAATCTCAAGTGGGCAAGTCGGCTGAGTGCATCCATTGCAAAACCCATAGAGATCACATTCTGGTCTTCTCGGATGATTTTCTTAAGTTCCTCTAGCAAAGAGTCTAGATTTTCACCGAGTACTTCCTCTCCATGAGAGCAGAGCATCACTAGAGCCCACAGAACGTTCTCACGAACTGCTGAGCGGACAGGTGCAAATCTCTCAACTCCGAAATCAATACCCATTCCCTCACAGACATCACATTCATCCGTTGGTCGTACAAACTTGATGTTTCTCTTTTGTGCCCGATCCATGGAGAGCCGATTCTTTTCCTGCCGAAGACTTTGGAGAAGAACCTCGATACATTTTGGTATCCACCCTAGTCCTTGCCCCGATGCAATCGTACGTCTACCGAGACACCCCAAGGAACCCGCAGCAACAGAGCGTACGTATTTTGAGGAGTCCTCTAGCAAACATTCCTTGACAGCATCAAAGGTTTCCTGGTTCAGGGTACTCACCTCACCCAATCCGTATGCACCTGCCTTCCGCAACCATTTGATTGGTGATTTGATCGCCTCTAAAAACACATCTTCGGCGGCAGCACCTAGGGCGACAAGTCCATAGGTCCCGGCTCTTCTGACACTTTCACGCTCATTCAAAAGTGCTCTCCAGAGTAGTTCCTTGGCAAGTATTTGGTCCCTGATTGCTGCAAGTTCGTAAGCCGCACCAATTCGGATGGGTTCCTTTTCATCTCCTTTTTCCAGCATCTGCTCGAAGAGTTGGGAGGCCNCTTTTTTCAGATATTCATTAGATTGGTTCGTATCGTCGATTTTTGGTGATGGTGGTTTACCAGTTTCCAGCCAATGCTTGTGGTAACGCCAGATACTCTTGATTGCAGAACTCACCTCAGTCAGATCAAATCCTGTCAGGGGATCCAAACCCTCCTGACACCAGTCCACTTCTGCTGAGTCCGTCCCCAAAGGCTCGTTTGTGCGATAAATCCAGAATCTCCACATAAACCTAGGATTTTCTGTCCATTGGCGCCAATCATCTCTTCGATGATTCCCCCGATGGAAAGTGTTGTGAGAATAGAGAAGGATGCTCCCGGCCTTCAGTGGGGCAACTTCAAAAACACTGGTCAGTGGCCAGTTTAGCCCTGAAACGGCGTCCATCATCCTTCGGTCGTGCTTAGTTTTGCGCTGAATGATGTCTTNCGAAGTGTATTNGGAGTCAGGCCCACTTACGGGTATGCTCTCCAAGCCCTCTATTAAGTAGNCAAAGTCAATGTGGTCAGCTCCTGCAAAGTTGTCTTGGTTCTCCTCATGGTTGAAGGTCCAGTAGTGACTGAACGGTACAATTGCTGTTGGTCCCATCTCTAATGAAACATCTTGTGGGTAGTACAGCATCTCAATTTGGATCGCTTGGTGATGTCTCTGTTTGCGTGCATTGTAAGGAGCATTATCGTCTTTGTGCCAGTGCTGGTCACGAGCCCCGCTGATGAAGGGAGCATTNTGACTGAACGGCACAATCGCCCAGTTTTTGCCGACAAGTCGATCACAGGCGTCGATCAATCCAGGTGCGTTCAAAATATCAAAAATCTCTGGAATCACTTCAGGACTAATTCGTAGCTGATCCTGAACTGCTTTCTTTTCTTTTTCGTAAATACGTTGATGGATCTCAGACGAGATCCCTAGACTTTCTGGACAAAGAACGGCGACCCCCCTACTCGCAAACTCTTGAACAAGATTTTTTGATTTACTGTAAATGATTGATTCAGTAGTTAGGTGTTGAGCAATCAATTTATGTAACCTTTGATTATAGTGTGACAATAATTTCTAATTTATGAAAATAATTAAATGTATGTATATTTATATTTATTGATTTAATAATAATTATTAGCTATTGTAAATTTAAAAACTACAGCAATACGCTCTGACACAGAAGCTAAGCTGATACAAAGTTTCTATCACTGATGCACTTCACAAATTCAGTCAGTGAGACAATTTGCGGGAAATGTTGACCAGCGTGGATATTTCCCACATCAGGCTTGTATTCGTTCACCCTCACCATGAGAGGTCTACATGGCACCTGCTGATTTTCGTCGTTGGAAGAGAATCTTGGTTTGGAGTGTTCTGACTGGTAGCACGGTGTGGTTGTTGAGCTTGGTTAGTTTCTGGAAACCCGAACTCTTCTCCTCTATATACAGTATCGTCGGACTCTAATCATTAAAGTTGTTTCGGAAGGCTTGCTGAGACACTTTCCTTCAGCATCTTCACGTATTCAGAAATAGCTTTTCGATCTATGTGCGTGATTGTTCAACATTATTAATCCCACCTTGTCAATAATGACCTTTGTTTGACCCAAATAAATTTGCTTAATATCTGTATTTTGAATAATTAAGAGATGTAAACTATTTTTAGTGTTATGTCTTATACGAATAGATTATTCAGCAACAAGGAGTCATATGCAGAAACAAGAACGTTTAGATCCAGGATGGGCTTGGACAAAGAAATATAATATAGGTGCTGGTGTAAAAGTTGGGGACACTATCTATACATCTGGCTTAGTGGCCCTAGACAGTGAGGGCAATGTGATTGGTGAGGACGTTTACACTCAATCTAGTCAGGTGTTCAAAAATATTGAGAGTCTGCTAGCTGTTGCTGGAGCAACGATGGATGATGTAATCAAGATCAATACATTCCTGACTGATATGTCTCAATACGGCGAGTTTAGTAGAGCGCGCAATGAAGCTTTTCCAGCCGGTGTGCCAGCTAGTGCTTCCTACTCTACTCCCTCACTAGTCCTTCCTTCCTTATTGGTTGAGGTTGAAGCCATTGCGATTATCGGTAGCGGTAGTTGAAGCTTGCTTACCTTCCTCGAGCCTAGTGGGAATCCCAATTACTATGATCCCACTTTTTCTCTCTTGGCAAAACATATTCCTAGAACTTCTACTAATTGAGTCTGATTTCAGAGATGAATTTAGACTTTACTACGCAGTCATTCCTNTGATTCGCTGTTTTTAAGATTCTAAGATTATAGTAAATTCAAATCGAATTTTTGATTCACTATCTCGTCTTCACTCTTACAAGAATTGACTATGACTACCGCCCAATTTGGACCTGGTGAGAAAATTCGGAACTTTTTTGGCTTCAAGGCGTTTTTTAGTGGTTTAGCCAAGCAAGGCACTTCTACACTGACAGTCTTATTTATTTTGTTCATGGCGCACTCAATCCACCTGCTCTGGGCATTGTTCTCAAAGTTTTTCTGATTTCAGATCAAAATCCCTGCATGAGTCTCACTTAGATCTGTGGCTATTTGAAAACATGATCGTAAGCTCCCAAATATATCTCACTCCCTTTGAGTCGATCTAAAATAAACTGCTACAGTCGTTTGTTCTAATTGAACACCAATACTGTTTGGAGACCGTGAGGTTATCGCCTATGGATGAACGAGATATTTGAAGTAACAGAACACGTTCCCTTATCTTATGCCCTTCCCATTTCCTCTCCCCTTTGATGGAAAGCCCCACCGCTGGAGCATGGGCCTGCGCCCACTAGCTCTGGAAAACTGGCTCTGGCTAGATGGCCGCTACGACAAAGAGGTTGCTCTAAGGAGAGAACTTCTCAGTCAGCGTCGAGATGAAGTGTTTCAGGCCTGCCCTGAAGCACAGGCCGCCAGCACAGAGGTACTCGAACTGGTTCTCGTATTTCTTGAAAAAAAGCACCCGGAGCGCTTTCAACGAATTCGGGAAGACAAGAGTCTGGCGCCTGGGCAAACAACTTTTGAAATGGCCGTAAGAGCCCTGCATCCGCTGGAATTGGCAGGACGGTTGGTGCAGGAAGACCTTTGCGTGATGCAGGCAGTTCCGGATGATTTCGAGGATGCCAGAGAGTATCATCTGACCGCAGCGGCGCTTTGCTTTCCTACCCGCTGGAATCTGCGGGAGAAGATTGGGCATCCGATGTCCGAAATCCATGATCCAGTGCCGGGATATCGGGAGCAGATCAACGCCCCAGTGAATCAGTTCATGCGTCGTCTGACACCGGAGAAGCCGATGTGGCGCATCAACTGGAGCCTGAATGAGGATTCAACTCTCTTTCAGCCGGGAGGTCACGGAGTTTTAGAAGCTGCACCCCACTTGACCTCAGAAAATGCTGGAACCGAAGTGTTCTTACGCTTGGAACGCCAGACGCTCCGTAGGCTTCCCATNACAAGTGCGATTCTCTTCACCATTCGGATTCTGCAGTGTCCTCTGGAGGAACTGAATGATTCAGAAGCCCACCAGCTAGCCCAGACGCTACGCTACTGGCCTGAAGATCTGCGGATCTATAAGTCCTTTCCAGNCTACGGACCAGCTGTATTGAGCTACCTAGAGAGGAGGGCTTGACTCATGAAGAGAACTCAATGATGGAGATTACCTCACAAGCTGGGAAGTTCGAAGCAGAAGAACATTCTATCCAGATGACTTTGTCATTAGAAACGGATGATATTCATGTGCGCAAGAGACTTCGAGGCAATTTGTGTGGATTCCCACCTCACCAAGTACCAATCCTTTCATATCTTTGTCGTGGTAGAAGAACACATCCTTGCACTCACCATCATGGTCTTCTTCACNGTCAACTGTCTCATCACAGTTGTAAAGAACACATCCTTGCTTATTTGGTTGCTAAATATAGTCAAATAAAACAGGTGATGAAAAAGATTCAACTTTATCCACTAGGAGTAGGTACTCCACAAATATGTGTAGCAGTTTGGATCTTTTCTCCATGGTATCTCTCACCCCAGACTCAATTGCCACGAGTCTTCTTTGCAGTAAATCAACCCAAAGGCCTAATGAAATAACACTTACCGAACCCAGATCCTACTGACAAAACACAATCACTGCCATATTTAGATTTAGATCTTTTTATCTGATAGTCTATTTATTTCAATGATCCTTAGAATCCTTTAATCCATTAAGTAAAGTTCTAAATTTCAAATAGCAGAATTTGTGTATTACGCAGTATAAACTCGAGCTTTAGTTAATTACTGGCCTTTGTCTATGGATGTTCTTGGCTGCTGAGAGGACTTATAAATCTTNTAAAGGTTATGATTTTTCTGCCCATTCAGCAGAGCATTGATATCGATTATTATTGTCCAAGAAGTACCTGAGATACCCACCTTATGGAATCCCAGTCGCTTATATAGCCTAAGTGCTGGATGCCAAGGTGCAACACTCAAAATAATGTGCTTGGTACCTAATTGGAATGCTTCAGCCAATATGCTCAAAATCAGTCGATACCCAATGCCCTCACCTCGTCTCTGTGGCACAACAGCGACTCCCAATTCAGGTGTTGCCTCATCAACAAAACTGTAGGAGTGTTCTGAGATTGTCCAATATCGATACCAATGCCCCAATAGGAATCCCTTCTTCTGCCACAGCAATAACAGCTACATCACCAGGCCGACCCCAGTCTTGCAGCAGTTTTTTCAGGGATGGATTTGTCCAGAGTTTTTCAGGAGTTGGATGGTCCTGCTCAAAATCCCAACAGATGGCTAGATAGAGCATCTAGTTTAGGAAGGATAAGTCTTCGTGGGTGGCTGTACGGGTTACTCCAGACCACATGTTTTTTCCCTTAATCTGAGACTGAATTTCTGAGGGTTACTTTATCAAGCCAAGGAATCCTGATGTATGAAACAGAGATCCTGTCGCCAAGCTTAATAACAACACCAGACAAAAGGTTTTGTAGTAACGCTCCATACTCGGTCGAAATATNAACTGGCCCAATAAAACACCAGCTGTAACGGGTATAGTCATAGCCAAGCCACGTTTGATAGCCAGCCAGTCCATCACTCCCAAAGTCAAAAGCCATATTAGGACAACAACCGAGGACAACATTACATAAAAGATTAGTGTGGCCCGCATGACTGGTGCGGATCGGTCTTGGCTTAGTACATAAAGCGCCACTACCATCCCACCCAGTGAGGCGATTCCTGTGGCAAATCCTGCCAATACACCAGAACCCAGTAAACCAGGCTTACTAGCTAGTGCTTGGATACGGATACGCGCCAATTGCAAACTCGCAAGGATGATGATCATCAACAAGGCAACAAGGCGCGAGTCATTCTCAGGCAACCAGCCCGTCACGGTCAGGCCGATCGGCATGCCAAACAGAACGCCAGCAATCAAACCCAGGGCCATACTCCGATCTGCTTCATTCCAGCCACCACGTACCAACATCACAGAAGCAACGGTCTCCATCACCCAGCAAACGGGGAGTAGTGCAATGGGAGGTAGGAGTAGCACGGACAATGACATGAACAGTGCTGAGAGTGCAAAGCCAGAAAATCCTCGCACTAGCCCGGCACAAAAGGCAACANCTGCTAAGAAGCCAACTTCATTGATGGTTAAGGAAAGCGCATCAATCATTCTGTGATCTTTCTGGAATCAGTACGGTCAAAACTACTGGCTCCCTTTTTAGCCAGGCTAGCATTTCTCAGATTAATCCTTTGCAAATCAAAGAAATCGATTCCTGGCTCACACCGCACAGTCATGATTTTTTGCTGATCCAGAGGTAAGCACCAATGGCCACTAAGCCCAGCAGTAAAAAGAACCAGCCCAGTGGGGTCAGGGCAAATGGCTCAGTGAGCAACCCTTCCGGGTCTACCGATACTCCGATCAAGTGATACCCTAACAAACAACCACCACTCAAAACAAAAAACACCAACGACAGTCCAAGATATTTTTCCTTGCTCATGATAATTGCTGTGCAATTCTGACCCTACCTTAGCCAAAAAATGGATTGTCGAACTCAATCTGATTAAGTGTTGGAGGAAATCTGCAAGCAAGAGCGCCGATTAGTGAGCCTTGTCCAGAATCCGTTTGACCTCGGCCAATTCGTAATTCAGTGCGGTGTAGCGTGTCAGGGTGCCCACTGTTCGAACAGCTTGATCGATAGCTTCGGGGGTTCCAATCAGAACAAACAACTCTTTGCCCCTTGTCATTGCGGTGTAGAGCAGATTGCGCTGCAACATGAGGTAGTGATGGTGGGTTAACGGAAGCAAGACTGCTGCGTATTCACTTCCTTGGGACTTGTGCACAGAGATCGCGTAAGCCAGTTGCAGTTGATCCAATTCACTAGCTGTGTAGGGAATGATCGCATGTTCAAATTCTACCCTGAGTTCTCGAGTCTCGGTGTTCACCTCTCGAATTTGGCCGGTATCTCCATTGAAGACTTCCTTATCATAGTTATTGACCTGCTGCATCACCTTGTCGCCCACTCGAAACTGCCACTGCTTAAATTCAATTCCTTCCCCACTTGGATTGAAAACCTCTTGCAGGCGTTGATTAAGATGAATGGATCCCGTTAGCCCACGATGCATGGGAGTGAGTACTTGAACCTGATTCAGGGGATCAAAACCAAAACGCTCGGGAATCCGCTCGGTGCAGACACGGAGTAGCTTATCAACAATCCGCTGCGGATCACCTTCCTGCATAAAGTAGAAATCTCTCAGTTCACTTGAACTCAGAGGACCCTCCAAATCTGGAAGATCACCTTTGCGGACTCGGTGGGCGTTGAGAGTGATCAAGCTATCCTGAGCTTGCCGAAAGATAGTCTCCAAACGCACTACTGGTATCTGTTGTGAGGTAATCAGGTCCTGAAGAATCGCTCCTGCTCCAACGGATGGTAACTGATCCACATCGCCCACTAGGATCAGCCGGGAAGGAGACGGAATCGCTTCCAACAATGCATCCATCAGCAAGGTGTCAATCATTGATGTCTCATCAATGATCAACAGTTCATACTCCAGCGGATTGTCCTGATTGCGCTGGAATCCTTGATTGCCAGCTTCCAATAGACGGTGAATGGTTGAGGCAGAGTGTCCCGTGGCTTCTGAGAGCCGTTTGGCAGCCCTTCCTGTGGGAGCTGCAAGTGCTGTTTCTGGAATTTGTGGGAGCATCAACTGCAGGATGAAGCGGATAATCGTTGTCTTTCCAGTACCTGGACCGCCGGTGAGGATCAGTACCTTGTGTTGCAGGGCTGCCTGTATTGCCTGATGCTGGACTGAGTCCAGGCGCAAGTCGAGCCGTTCCTGGCATGCGTCAAGGAGTTCTGAAGAAGGACCAAAGTTGGTCAGCGCAGGACTCTCCAACAAGCGAAACAGGTTTTCTGCTATCCGCTGTTCTGCAAAATAAAAACGTGGTCTGGAGAGCAACGACTGGTTCCCGCCCGTCAGGTGAACAGTGTCTCGGCCTTTGAGCTGTCGCTCTTGTAAGAGATGATCAATCGCCTGTCTGGTACATCCTTCGGGTAGGTGTAATTCTGTGCAGACTTTCTCCGACAACAACGCCTGAGGCAGGCAGGTATGGCCCTGTTGCGCTTGCTGCTCAATTATATAAACCGTTCCGGCAACGGCTCTTTCCAATGAATCAGCAGCAAAACCAAGTTTACGAGCGATCGCATCTGCAGTCAGGAATCCAATCCCTGGCAACTCTGTCAATTGGTAAGGGTTTTCCCTCAAGACTTGAATACTGTTCAAACCATAGCGCTGAAAAATTCGTTGGGCCTGAGCGTTTGAAACTCCAGCTCCATGCAGGTAGGTCATCACCTCTCGTAGTCCTCGCTGTTCTTCACGAGCTTCATGCAAAACTTCCAATTGTTTGCGGGTAAATCGTGGAACCTCCTTCAGCAGGCGCTCTGGCTCTTCGTCAATCACCCGAAAAGTGTCTTCTCCAAAAGCAGCAACAATTCGCTCAGCGGTCTTCTCGCCAATACCGGAGTAGATTCCACTGGCGAGATAGCGCTGAATTCCATCCAACGAAGAGGGCAACACTGGCATTGCCTCATCTACCAGAAACTGGCTGCCGTAGAGGGAATGCTGTTGCCAGCGCCCTTTGAGTTGTAGGGTCTCATCTTCATTGAAGCCACCAAGGGTACCCTTGATAGTGATGGGCTCATTCTGGCCCTCAACCTGAAAGCTAGCAATCACAAAACCGCTTTCAGCTTTGTGGTAGATGATACGTTGTAGGAGACCCGTCAATGTCGATGCAGTTTCAGCGGTCAGCATGTTTGGCGAGAAAATGAGCTGGGCTGTTTGTCCAGGCAAATGTGCGGTGGAAGTGTTTATTCACTCGGGGTGTAGTAGGGCGTGCGGATCATCTGAAGTAGGTCCAGATGCCAGCCTTCTCCCTCTTGAATCAGCAAGAAAGACTGACGTTTGCCGTACTGGAGTTCGGGGAAGCTCTTGTGTCGGAATTCAAGGACTGTTGTCACGTAGACCATCGTTCGAAAACGAAAATCGACCTGCAGTGGTTCCTGATCAACATTGACAGGCACCCAGTCGAGTTCAACCATCCTTGTAGCGAATTCTTCAACGCTGAGTTGTTGCTTGGATTGCCTGACCCCGAATTCATACATTTCGAAATAGCGCTCTTCCTGCCAGAGTTGCAAAAAGTTGGTGAACTGTGCGCGTGCCTGAATGAGGATGGTTTCCAGTTCAATAGGCGTCAGGGTTCTAGCTTGTGCTGGGAGACTGAGAATCAGCCAGCACCCCAACAGTAAGGGCAACCATTTTTTCATGCTTCCTGTAAATTCTTCAGCCGCAGCCAGAGCCCTTCCAATTGCAGGGTCTTGTTGGCATTTCGGGCAATGTTGTGACGGACTTCCAAAACCGCCTCGTAGAGGGCAAGTACACTCTCAGAACTGTAGCGTTGTAGACATTTGCGCAGAGCAGGTAATTGGTCTTGATTCAGTAGTTCAGTTTCAGGCAACTCATGCAACAACCACGCAAGGTCTCGAAGCCAAGTCTCGAGCCAATCCAGCAGTCGTTCCCACGTTAGATCTTTGGCTGAGCTCCATTCTTGACAACGTGGGAGAATCTCAATCATTTCGGAAGACCCAATCCCTTGTAGCCAGAGCCCCCACTGCGAGTGCAACTCCCGTAAGCCTTGAACATCCTTGACCAGATCCAGCCGGACACTCCCCATTCCTTGCTTCATCAGCCAGTTCCGCTCTTCGTTCGCCAGTTCCGTTTTCTCTGCCAACAAATCTGTCAATATCTCTGGGGAGAGTGGTTGGAAGCGTACCTGCTGGCAACGTGAGAGAATAGTCTCCAGCAAAAGCATCGGAGAAGTGGTCAGCAAAATAATCGTCGTCTGGGGTGGGGGTTCTTCAAGAGTTTTCAGAAACGCATTGGCTGATTCCCGATTCATCCGGTCGGCTTTATCCAAGATCAATACTCGGTAATGACCCCGTTCTGGTCGATACTGCATCCAACGCAAAACCTCCTGAATTTGCTCCATGCGTATATTCTGACCAGAAGGCTCAATCAATTCGACATCTGCAAAGTTACCAGCCTCAATTTGCCGACAAGGATCACATTGGCCACAGGCGTCAAGGCCCTGATACATCTTACAGTTCAGAGCCTGGGCAATCAACAGGGCAGTTAGACGCCTACCCACGCTCAGAGGACCACTGAATAACCATGCAGATGGCATCCGATTCGACTGTAAGGTCCTTGAAATCAAGTCTATGGAAGCCTCTTGACCACGAATCTGGGCTAGTGGCATTGTTTGTCTAGGAAGCCATGGTGTGAAGATTCGGAAAGAGCGTAATGAATTTTGCTCATTTTGAATCGTTGGAAAATTTAATACTTAAAATCTTAACTACTAAGGGCAAATCTCAAGTTTGAAGAAGTCAACAATCTTATTGAGAATGTTGAACGATTGTAGCATCATTCAGACAAAATAAGACTGTTTAAGAATCAGGATCCTCTTATTTTTGAATAAGATAGAAAGTCGCAAGAGTTAATCATCCCATTTTCAGTAACTATCCGAGTAAAATATGGAGAATCAGGTTAGACTCAGCAAGCTACGGAATACTTTTCAGACTGAAATCTGCCAATTGCTGGAAATGGGTGGTGAACTGATGATGGGATTGTTGCCTAATGCAATCGACAAATTGAGCTTGAATGTCCCTGTGGAGCAATTGCAGCAGGAGCTGAAAAAAGCTCTTGTTGAGCAGAGCCAATGGGTCGAGACGATCTTTGAACAAGCCGTTCTGGTCGCGTCGACGGATCACTATGAGGATGGAGAAATTAAAGTTCATCCATTGGCTGGTCCGGTAAGTCTTCAGCTACTAGAAAAATTGCTTCACATCCTCTCTGTTGATCAGCCCTTGTCCCAAGATAAGCTTGATTTCATCAATGATGTGCGCCTGGCCCTGACTGTTTCAGGGAAAGACGTAGATAAGTTGATTGAACAAAGTGATTATCTACGGCGTCGTAATTTCACAACCAATCTGCTGGAGTTGTTGGAGGAAGAGCAACGCTATTGGGTAGCGCAGATGATCTGGCGTGCAATTCATGCAGATCACCGAGTCGATCAAAGAGAGTATAAATATGTTGAAACCATCCTGCAATTGATTGAGCATGATCCCCTTCGGTTCCAACAGTTGTGTCAATTAGATTCTCAAGTTACCTTCCCTTCGATCATTGGATTGGATCAAAATTTACGCAAGGAGATCTACCGCTATATCGTTGAAATCATGATGATTGACGATGAATATACTGAAGAAGAGGCTAATTTTGTCCGAGATGTTGGAGAACAGTTGGGCTACGACGCCCATGAACGTGACAAGATTATTCAGCCCGTGGCTTCTGCCCAGATGATTCGAAAAATTCATTTCCAGGACTAACCCTACTTCATAACACCCTCCTACCACTTCCACTCCAAAGTTTTTCTCTCCTGAAATAACTACGTATTCGCACTGAATTTGCACTCGACATTCTTATAAATTCCTGTCGGTGTGATTTGATTTCACAGAAAAATCAGATCTTCATGAACCTAAGCTTTCCAGAGTTTTGAGTGTTTATCTGTTCAACTAAAGTGAGATGGTTGATCTTGGCTTGCTGTTTGGGGATTGGGTGCACGAGCTTGCCCGAACCCACACCATCCAAGCTAGACCCTACTGTCCCACAAAATTGGAGTGATCCTTCTGCTTCCTATGCAGAGGTACGACCTTGGCTGGCAGATTTCAGGGATGTGCAACTTCAGGCCTTGATTAGGGAAGCTCAAGAGAAAAGTCCTGGATTGCAGGCTGCTATGCTACGAATTGAACTGGCTCAAAGCAGGCTGAAAGTCTTGGGAGTAAGTAATCGCCCTGATTTCAACACGAGTGTTGGTACCAGTGTCAATCATAGTTACAGCCGTCTCACACCTGACTTGGGAGACTATACCCAGAACTTTAATCTCAACTTTCAGATTTCGTGGGAAGCCGATCTTTGGAATCGCCTCAGCAATCAGGAACGCTCTGCTGCTCTCTCGATTGAAGCGCAGATCGGGGATCAACAAGCAGCCCGACTAGCTCTTGCGGCGAATGTTGCCAAGGCCTGGTTTGATGCAATTGAAACAGAGGCGCAATTACAACTACTTCAGCAACGTAAGGCAAATTTGCTGGATCGCCTGCAGGTCGTGGAGGAGAGCTTCCGACTCAACTTGAATAGCGCTCTGGATGTACATTTGGCGCGGTCTGATGTTGCCTCACAAGACAACCGAATTATTGGATTACGCCTGCAGCGCACCAAGGTCATTCAATCCCTGGAAACCTTACTCGGGCGAACTCCTTCAGGTCAACTGATTCTCCCAGAAGAATTACCTGATTTACCAGCGCTGCCAGGAACTGGTCTTCCTTCAGAACTACTCCAGCGACGACCAGACTTGTTGGCTGTGGAACGGCGTCTTAAGGCAGCTGATCAAGACGCAATCGTGGCCTACAAGGCTCACTTTCCAAGATTCAGCCTTAACTCATCCGTAGGAACTCGAAGCGAAGATGTAGACAAATTACTGGACCTTGAATCAATGATCTGGTCCTTGGGTGTCAACTTGACCCAGCCTCTTTGGAACGGTACGGAACTCGAAGCAAATTTGGAACAGGCTAACATCCAAACACGCCTTGTAGCCTTGGACTACAATCGAATTCTTCTAAACGCCCTACAAGAAGTGGAGGCGGCCTTGTCAGCAGAAACTTTGCTGGCTGAGCAGGAAGCTGCTATTCGTCGTTCTGCAACCGAAGCTCGAAATGCAGAAGATCTAGCGGAGGAACAATATGTCTCAGGTCTTGTTTCCTTCGTGACCGTGCTGGAAGCTCAACGACGTGCCTTTGATGCCCGTAGCGCCCTGATCCAGGTGCGCAGCGACCGCCTGCAGAATCGCATTCAACTCCACCTGGCACTTGGTGGTGATTTTGCGCTGCCGGCTCAACCTCCTGCTTCAGGATGACTATGCGCTGGTTTCGACTGATTCTTCGCATTGTACTGTTTGTGGTGGTCATTGGTGGTGGCGTTTGGGGTACGCGCACCATCTTAGATCAGAAAACCGAAGCCCAAAGAAGGCCTCCACCTCCTGCGACCCGTCTGACCGTTGAGGCAATTCAGGTGAAACCCACTGATTATCAAATCAACGTCAACACCTTTGGCACCATCCAGCCCCGTACCCAAAGCACGCTAGTTTCGCAGGTATCAGGAAATATTTTGCGGATTGCACCAAGCTTCCGGGATGGCGGCTTTTTTGAAAAAGGGGCACTGCTCCTAGAAATTGATCCTACCGAATACGAAGCCGAGGTTCGCTTGACAGAGATGGCCTTGACGCAATCCTATCTGACACTGAAAGAAGAACAGGCACGTAGTCAGCAGGCTATTCGCAATTGGCAACGCCTCGGCCAACAAGGATTTCCCAGTGATCTGGCAATGCGCAGACCCCAGTTGGAGGTTGCCAAATCAGCGATCGAAGCGGGACGTATTCGCTTAGCAAAAGCAAAACGAAATCTGGAGCGCACACGAATAGTTGCCCCGTATGCCGGACGTATCATGGATCAAATAGTAGACATTGGCCAGTATGTCGGGACCGGAACACAGCTCGCTAAAATCTATTCGATTGATTATGTTGAGGTTCGATTACCTCTGCATAGTGCACAGCTGGAATACGTAAATCTTCCAGAAGAATACCGCCCAAGTCGCACACAACAACAAAATGGCCCCATTGTTCAGTTTGAAGCACGCACCGGTCAGCAGTCGTTTCCATGGGAAGGTCGTATCACTCGTACAGAAGGAGTCTTTGATGCCGATAGTCGACAACTGCACGTTGTGGCGCAGATTCGCAATCCTTATGAGCCACAGAAAGACGGGAAGCCTCCTCTGAAGATCGGACAATTTGTAGCAGCTGAAATTGAAGGTCGATTGATTAAGGACGCCTTGGTGATTCCACGTCAGGCCATCTATCAGGGTAACGAAGTTGTCTTAGTTCGCGACGATAAGCTCCATCGTCAACCAGTCGACATTCTCTGGAGCAATGCAGAAGAAGCTGTGATCAGTAATGGATTGACCGCAGGTGATTTGCTGACAATGACTCCAGTAGGTTCGCTACCCAGTGGAACTGAAGTGAACGCTCTGCTCGAAGGGCGATCCATCCAAGAAGGAGTTCCTGAGCAGAATCGAAGGCGAGAGCGTCCGGGTAAGCCGGAAGCCGCCGACGCTGCCAACAACGATTCTCGTGGATCAGCATCTCGACAAAACGTAGAAAAAGTTGCTGCTTCCCGTTGAACTATCTCCCAACTCTTAGGTTGTACAAGGTTTCATGAACGGCTCCATACGCTGGTTTGCCCGAAATACCGTGGCAGCCAACCTCTTGATGGTCTGTATCCTGATCGCTGGGGCGTATTCGCTCTTCACCAGGGTTCCTCTCGAAGTTTTTCCTTCCATTGAATTGGAACGCGTCAACATCCGCACTTCTTTTCCGGGTGCGCCTCCTTCAGAAGTAGAGGAAGGAGTAACAGTTCGTATTGAGGAAGCGATTCAGGATATTGAAGGCATTGAGAAGATGATCTCGACTTCCTCAGAAGGTTCTTCCAATATCCGAATTGAGTTAGAAAATGGCTACGATCCCCAACTTCTCAAAGATGAAATCACGACTCGTGTTGAAGGTCTGAACACTCTTCCAGATGAGGTGGAACGCCCCGTGATCAGTATCCCTGCATGGCAAAGAGAAGTGATCAGCGTGACCTTGGCAGGACCTCTTGGTGAGCGTGAATTGCGAGATATGGCGTTGCAGATTGAGGAGGATATTCGTGCTCTTCCTGAAGTCACCCAAGCCCAAGTGGAAGGCATTCGACCTTACGAGCTAGCCATTGAAATTCCAGAACGAACGTTGCGAGAATTTGGACTGACCCTCAGTGAAATTTCCAACATCATCCGCCGACAGTCTCTGGATCTTTCTGCAGGCAGCATCAAGACCAATGGCGGAGAAGTGCTAATCCGCACCAAAGGTCAGGCCTATGTCAAGGAAGATTATGCAGATCTTGTGATCCTTTCCAGGCCAGATGGGACTCGGTTGCGACTGGGAGATATCACCACAATCAAGGATGACTTCGATGAAACCCCAATCATTACCAAGTTCAATGGGCAACCGGCACTGACGGTTGAGGTTTACAGAATTGGTGACCAGAACGCAATCACTGTAGCGGCAGCTGTTCGGAAATATATTGCTGAGAAAAGTGTTTTGCTTCCCGAAGGAATCACACTGGAAACCTGGCGGGATCGTTCCAAGACGGTTTCGGCACGTCTACAGACACTTACCGATAGTGCCCTTCAAGGGGGAATTCTTGTTTTGCTCTTACTGGGATTGTTCCTTCACCCTTCTGTTGCATTTTGGGTATGTATTGGTATCCCAGTGAGTTTTATGGGGAGCGCGTTGTTGATGCCAGAACTTGGAGTCACTCTGAACACCATCAGCTTGTTTGCCTACATCCTGGTGTTGGGAATTGTTGTGGATGATGCGATTGTCACTGGAGAGAACGTCTATAGCCATCTACGCCGTGGAACCTCGCCTCAAGCAGCAGCAGAGAAAGGGACCGTGGAAGTAGCTGTTCCAGTAACCTTCGGAGTACTGACAACTATGGTGGCTTTCGTGCCATTACTGATGGTGGAGGGAGTACGCGGAGCAATTTTCTCACAAATCCCGATGATTGTGATTCCTGTGTTGCTCTTCTCGCTAATTGAATCTAAGTGGATTCTACCGGCACATCTTTCTGGTATACGCCTGGATCACGAAGGGGCAATCCTTCGCCACATTTCAAGAGTACAACGTTGGTTTGCAGATGGTCTAGAGACTTTCATCTTCCGCATTTATCGCCCAGTCCTCAATCTTTCTTTATCGGAACGCTATTTGACGGTAGCCATCTTTTTCGTGGGTGGTGCACTATTGACAGCACTGATCATGAGTGGTTGGATGCGCTGGATTTTTTTCCCACGCATTCAAAGTGAGGTCGCACGTGCAACGCTGGTGATGCCAGCTGGGACCCCTTTTGTGACAACCTCAGCTTACATTGATCGAATGACCGATGCTGCACTGCAGCTTCAGGATAAATATCGGGATTCGGAAACTGGGCAAAGTGTGGTGATCAACATTCTCTCTAACAGTGGTACTACCGGAGGGAGTTCGTCAGGTCAAAGTAATCGTGGTCGAGTCTTTTTTGAGATTGAGGCGCCCGAAAAACGTAAAATTGATGTAACTACGAACGATCTGGTTCGTGAATGGCGAAAAATGATCGGTCCTTTGCCGGGTGCAGATAGCCTGAATTTCCGAGCAGAATTTGGGAGAACTTCCAGTCCGATTGACATTCAACTCTCAGGCAGTAATTTTGAGGAATTACAGGCTGTTGCTGATCAATTGAAGACCAAACTCGGTACCTATCCAAACGTCTTCGATATCGAAGACAGCATGTCTGACGGTAAGGAAGAATTACAGTTGCGCCTAATGCCAGCTGCCGAAACTCTTGGAGTCCGGTTGGATGACTTGGCGCGTCAGGTGCGAGAAGGCTTTTTTGGAATTACCGTTCAACGCATTCAGCGTGGTCGTGATGAAGTGAATGTCATCCTACGCTATCCCGAGCAGGAACGAGCGACCCTTGCTTCCCTTCAAAATATGACGATCCGGACTCCCGGAGGAGTGGCTGTCCCTTTTGCCGAAGTCGCGAGCTTGGAACCCGGCAGAACCCCGGCAGCGATCACACGCATCGATCGGAACAGAACTATGAACGTTACGGCAGATGCTAATAAGCAACAGGCCAACCTGGAGGCCATCAAGAGTGACTTGGAGAATTTCCTCCAGGAAACGACCCGCTTCTATCCTGCCGTCAAGTATTCTATGGAAGGAGAAGCACGAGAACAAAGAGACTCCTTTAATACCCTGATTTTTGGGTTAGCTGGTGTCTTGTTTGCGATTTATGCCTTACTGGCCATCCCTTTTCGCTCCTATCTACAACCACTAATTGTGATGACGGCGATTCCCTTTGGAGCGATTGGGGCCGTGATTGGACACTGGATAATGGATCTCGATTTAACAATCATGAGTTTGATGGGGATGTTGGCTTTAACAGGGGTCGTAGTTAACAGCAGCCTGGTCCTGGTGGACTACATTAATCGTCAACAAAGTGAAGAAGGCTTGAGTGTACAAGAAGCAATAAAGGTGGCTGGAGTGGCTCGCTTCCGCCCTGTTTTGCTTACGTCTCTCACTACCTTTGCGGGCTTGACACCAATTATTTTTGACAAGAGCACTCAAGCCCAATTCCTGATTCCTATGGCTGTTTCCCTAGGATACGGTGTCTTATTCGCTACGTTTACAACGCTAATAATTATCCCAGTTAACTATCTGATTCTCCATGACTTCTCAAGAGGCTGGAGTTGGTTATTTCATGGAACCGAACCTCCCTCTCCAAAGGCTACGGCATCGATTGAACCTTCAGAAGCTATCTTTGGTGGTGTTTCGACAGGAGAATCTGACTCACCTTTGGCAGGGAATCAGAAAAATCTCCGTGAAGAAGAGGATTTGGAAATGTCGCCTCTGTCACGCTCTCCTATGAGTCAGGCTGGAACAAACATTTCACCCGATGACAATGAGCAATCAAATCCGTTAAATACACCCAAAACTGGCAAAAAATCATCAGTAGTCAATCCAGAGCCTCTGGCAACGATCTCCACAGTGTCCCCCTTAGGAATTGGAGGGGATGCAAATGGCAATGAAGAGTTGTTGTCTCCGTTGTCACAGCCTTCCATCAACCAATCTTCTATGTTCGTAGATCTAGATGCGGAACCCGATGAATCTGACTATGAGGATACTGACAAGATCGTTTCCGTTATAGAAGAGACAGAGCCAACAAATGAGGAGGAACTCTCCCCACTGTCTCAAGCAACCATAAGTCAGTCCACAATGTTCGTAGATCTAGATGCGGAGCCTGATGAAATTGACTACGAGGATACAGGTAAGATCGTTTCTGTTACAGAAGAGATCGAGCCAGCAAATGAGGAGGAGTTGTCTCCACTGTCTCAGTCAAGCATGAACCAATCTTATATGTTTGTGGATCTGGATGCAGAGCCTGATGATGAAGATTATGAAGCTCCCCAAAACATTCTCTCAACGGAAGAAGAAACTGTGGATAACGAAGAAGAACTCTCCCCACTGTCTCGTTCTCCAATGGGTCAATCTGTTTACTTTGTTGACCTCGACGATGAAGAGGACGATCCCAAAGCAAAAAATAAGGAGATGGTGGAAGCCTGATTTTTGGATAGGGTGAGATAATCACTCACCCTAATTTCTCTTTGCTTTGCGGATTATGTTTGCTAGATTATTAGCACTCAATAAATAAGAGTGCTAATAATTAAGACATGAAAACAATCTTACGGAAAAAAGCAGTAGAGAGCCATCAATGGTGGAATACTGCACAATCAATACTACAACTAGGAACCTTAACTGGCCTACTCAGCCTGATGTGCTGGCTTTTAGCAGGAACACTTGGGATTGCTTTTGCCACTGGCACCGTTCTGCTAACCCTATGGTTCCTACCCCGGTCTCCAGCTATTTTGATGCGTTGGCATCAAGGGCGTTTGTTAAGAACAGAGGAAATGCCTTGGCTACATCAAATACAAAAGGACTTGGCCAAACGAGCTGGATTCGTTTGGTCCCCAGTGCTCTATTACGTTCCAAGTTCTGCGCTCAATGCTTTTGCGGTTGGAAATCGTCAGGAGGGTGGCATAGCAGTGACTGACGGATTGTTACGAACTCTGAGTTATCGAGAGATTCGGGCTGTCTTGGCTCACGAAATGATACATCTTCAGCATAATGACGTTTCTGTCATGCTGCTATCAAGTATTGTTGGAAGGCTAGTTTACTGGTTGGCTTGGTTTGGGATTGCTTTGATTTTATTCAGTTTGCCTCTGTCCTGGTTGTATGGACAGACAGTTCCGTGGTTCTGGTTGTTGATGCTGATGGCGGCTCCATGGCTAAGTTTACTGCTCCAAGCAGGGCTTTCACGAACTAGGGAGTTCCAAGCAGATTTGGGAGCAGCTCGCTTGACAGATGACCCTCAAGCTCTGATACAGGCCTTGACTAAAATAAATCCAGGTAGTTCTGCACCAGTTCATTCAGGAGATTTCACTCTGCTCCGAAGTCATCCAGCTACCTCGGAGCGTATTGCTCGCTTAGCGTCCATCAGTCAAGCTGTTTGGGAACCGAGAGATTTTCTGTGGTGCGATTTCAACAGGCCAAGCTATTTGTCTTGGACAAAGAGGCGATATGGATGGCAGTAAGGTCGATTTTGGATCTAAGCCTCGGAGGTCGCAGGATTTGCTGCTGACGAGGTTGGATTACCGAATAACTCAGATTCCTCTTCTTTGAGGCGGCGATCCGCCCAAATAGTACCAAAGGGGACTAGTGAAGCGACGAAGAGAACTATCATTCTTGGAAACCTCCATGGAACCACATTGCGTGTGATCAAAAGTGCCAAGCAGTATGCGATGAACAAGACGCCATGAGCCATGCCAAGATATCGAACAGCCAAGTCCCAGCCGATTCCATATTTCAAGGGCATTGCAATGAAAACAAGCAAGATGTAGGAAGCACCCTCGACCTGGGCAACCAGGCGAAAGCGTCCCAGCGGATTTCGCAACATGCTTTTCAAAATTTGAAAGGGGAGGTTTGGTGGATGGTGAGCGAATTCAACTTAGTGGGATTTGCAGAAGCTCAATGTACTGCTCCTCGTCAATGCGAAAGACCCCGTCAATGTCGTCATTGATAGCAACCTGAACATTTTCTGGATCCAGGCCTAGTACGATGTGGGCCTGGTTCCGCACCTTCAGAAAGTAGAAAAGTGTTAAACTCTCCTGCATCTCTTCGTAATAAAAGCCAACTTTGAGCCCGCCGTTGGTGATCATTTCTGTAAGGGTCTCGCGGAAGTCTGCGTTTTCTAGTCCAGGGAAGTAGTCGAAGGAGTCGGCGAAGGGAAAGGTGTTGATGGCATATTCGAGGATCGCACCCTCAAGATTTGCTTCCAGTGATTGAGAGTTTGAAACCTGTTCCGCTAATTTACTACTGGTCAGCGAGGGCCAATCTGCTTTATGCATGAGTTTTCCTGCGAGGATTCAGCAAGACGATGTTCAGAAAACAGACTAGCAGATTAAGGTTGCAGGAAGCAAAGATATTTTTATGTTTTTTTTCTCAAGTTTTTTGGTCAAACCATTGAGAGCAACAAATTATGCAGTCGTGGACGGAACTGATGCATTGCTGCGAGATTTCCATCTCGTGAGAGATGAACCCGGTTCGTCAGTACAATCACAATCCATTGATTAAGGGGATCAAACCAGATAGAAGTTCCTGTAAAACCAGTGTGGCCTACCGCTCCAGGAGGAAAGAGAAAACCACAACTCCAATATCCTGGAACTATGTCCTTGAAATCCCAACCCAATCCACGGGAGCTCAGTGGCGGTTGGTTTTGGTTGCTGACCATCTGCTGCACAGAAGATGGAGAGAGGGTCGTGATTCCATCCAGACTACCCTCATTCAAAAGCATGCAGCAGAAGCGATGAAGATCCAAAGCTGTTGAGAACAAACCCGCATTGCCTGCTTCTTCACCAAAAAAATAACAATTTTCATCATGGACAACACCACGCAATAGACGCTTGCGCCACGGGCAATATTGAGTAGGTGCAATCCCACTCAGGTCTTTCCGATGCTTGGCAGGAGAAAAGAGCGTATTTTCCAGTGATAGTGGTTCGCTAATGCTATGTTGGAAAAAACGACTGAGACTACTGTTCGTCACCTCCGTAATGATCTGTCCCAGCAACAGAAAATTTAGACAACTATAGATTACTCTTTGATCATGTGGGGCCTCTTGGTTGATATCCATCAATCTTTGATGAGCGACGTCAAACGAATCAGATTCCTCATAAAGATTTGCCCAGGCTGGTAGTCCGGATGTGTGAGTGAGCAAATGGCGCAGAGTGATTTTGGATTTTGCCCCATTACCAAATTCAGGAAGGAATGTGGCTACTGGCTCTTCCAGGTCAAGCATTCCTTGTTCCTGCAAGAGCATGATCAGGCTGGTTGTAGCAACTGGTTTTGTTAAGGAAGCGATATCAAAGACTGTGTTCAACCCCATTGACTTATCACTGCCCGCTTCCTGTCGACCCCAGGTCTTATGGAGCAGAATTTCAGGGCCTTGAGCAAAGAGTATCTCAATGCCTGGAAAAGTCTCTTCCTTGATGTGGCGTTCAATCAATTGATCCAGCGACTGAGACCAACGCCCCGAAAAATCAACCTTGATGATGTTGCCCATAGAGGCCTTGCAAGAGATGGCAGGCTAGTGGTGCTGGGGTTTATTTCGAATGAATGGCAATAACCTAATCCGCCGTGAGTCTAGTAACAAGTGGGTATAGTGTCCAAGCACACAGGCGAACACGAAGGCCCAACTGCTATGCAATGCAACCCAAACGTTCTCCCAGGAGAAGCGATCCTGCCAAGTGTCCTGTACTCGGAAATATTCCCAAATAATTGCTAAAAACAGGGCAACTAACCATGGAGTCACTTTCCAGTGGGTCCAGCCTCGATGCTTGTGCATCACTGGTAACAGTGTAACAAAGGCAAGCAGACAGAAGACCTCGAGCTCCTTCTGGAAATAGAGAATCGCCAACATTACAAACATAGCTCGAAAAAACCAACGTTGCGGAACTGAAGTTGTGTCCAGATCGGGAAACAGAGCCATAAAGACTGCTGTAACGAACAAGCTCAACAATAGCGAAATTGGTTGCCCAAAATCGAGTGGTTGATCCAAAAATCGCTGCAAGGCATCACTTTGCAATTCCACATAGCCAGTTCCCAAGGCCACTCCAACGGCAATACTACCCGCAGCCAAACCTCCTTGCAGGTGTGCTTGAAAATTCATAAAAACACCTCAACATTCTGATTTTCTGTAGAATTATAACTTTAAAAGCTTAAACATATCTACTTGCAGCAAGCAACATGCCCCCTCTTTGGTAGCAGCTGAATCAGAAATTCTTCTGCTTGGAATCCAACAGCAAGGTGACGGGTCCGTCGTTGGTCAGTTCAACTTGCATATCTGCAGCAAAACGCCCTGCGGCTACAGAACCACTATAATTCTGGCGAAGTTTCTCAAGAAAATCGTTGTATGCCGATTCAGCAAATTCAGGTGGAGCCGAGCGAATAAACGAAGGACGATTTCCTTGGCTTGCATCAGCAAAGAGGGTGAACTGTGAAATCACCAACAATCCTCCCTGAATATCTGTTACTGAACGATTCATCCGATCTTCCTCATCAGCAAAGATGCGCAGATTCAGGATCTTGCGCAGCAACCAATCTCTGTCTGCCATCTGATCATCTGGTGCCACTCCAAGCAAAACAAGCAATCCCTGTTCGATCTGACCGATAGTCACACCATCAACTCGAACTTGGCTCATCGAAACACGCTGTATCAAAGCACGCATGGCTATCCTCAGTGAGAGCTTACAAAAAACGAAATCAGCAAATCTCCGAAACCGTTGACCAAGAAGCACTATAGATTGACTTGGCAAAAACGGCAGCCCCCATATTCATGTTCATTATCGTTCCGCAAGACCTCACTTGCTCTTATGATCCGAGAGTGTTGCAATCAATTTTTTTGGCAACTCTTTTTCAGCAAAACCCTTATTTCTTGGAGTAAACCAAGATGGCCATAGGTCAGCAGAAGTGGGTCATTGCCCACCGCGGTGCGTCTGGATACCTACCTGAAAACACACTACCAGCTTTTGCGATGGCACATGGGCTGGGTTGCGATTGGCTAGAGCTTGATGTGATTCTTTCCCAAGACGATCAACCGATTGTTTTGCACGATCCCTATCTGGATCGCTTGACGGATGTGAATCAACGTTTCCTTGGAAGGCAGCGACAAGACAACCTCAGCTATGCGCTGGATTTTTCCTTGGAAGAGCTACGGCAACTTCGGGTTTCTGAACGACGTAATCAGCAGGGAAATCCAGCTTTCCCTAGCCGCTTTCCTCAAGGCCATTCCCGCTTTGAAATTCCTACACTAGCAGAGGTAGTGCAGCTAATTCAGGGACTCAACCACTCAACTGGTAAGAAAGTAGGGCTACTGATCGAAATCAAGAGTCCTGGCTGGCATCATCAGCAAGGGCGGGATCTTAGCCAAAAAGTTCTGGAGGTTCTTGAAAATCTCGCTGTCAACGACAACAACTGCCCGATCATTCTCGAAAGCTTTGATGCACCTGAGGTCAAACGATTACGCAATGAACTGAAGACCGAATTTCCGCTCTTGCAATTGCTCGAGAAGAATTCCTGGCAAGAAAGTACGGAAACTGACTATGAGTTTCTGCTCACCAAAGAAGGGTTACAGACTCTGACTGAACACGTGCAGGGGATTGCGGTCTGGACAGGTCATGTGCTAGAGGGAAGGCACTTGTCCGGAATGCCACAACTGAGTTCACTGGTCAAAGACGCCCATGAACTTGGCCTGAAAGTCTACACCTATACATTGCGGGCAGATGCAATGCCTAGCTATATGCAGTCCTTCGAAGAGATGCTGCACGTTTTCTACTACGAAGCAGACGTTGATGGCATCTTCACCGATTTTCCTGATCGTGCTAACACATATCTGCGAACTTTGGAATATCGTCAGCTGCCCTAAACAGGTTGAATGGAATGAATTCTTTTTTGCGATTGAGCGGTTTTATAGTGAGCCTACTGTTGCTGTTCAGTTGCAGTCCTCCAGGAGGAGGCTCGACCACTACCACTTATGAGAATGGAACCAACGATGATCCAACTTCAGGTACTCCATCACTAAGTTCCCAAGGTAGTCAAACAACAGTTCGCACTCTCAGTGGTTTGAGTAGCAGCAGTTTCCAATTATCAGACAACACCACCTCTTTCCTGCTCTCCGCTTTTTCATCTGGAACAGCTCGAATCACCCGACTCACCAGTCCCAGCGGACGTGATGAATTAGCTTATCTAGAATCGACTGCCAGTGGGCTCACTAGCTTTGGTGATGGCCGATACGACAACTATTTGGTACCAATGCGGCCCGATATTGACGCTGAAGCCGGGACCTGGACTTATCAGATTTCAGGAGCTAGTGAAGTGAAGTTGACCGTCCGTGAAGACAACCCATCCACAGGTGGCGAATCCAACCTGCTGCTTCAACCCTACCTGGCCAGCGGTCAGAGCTATAATCTCGACGCTGTCTGGCAACTGGTAGAGGGCCTCTACACCAACAACAATCTCAACATTACAATTGCTCCAACGATCACTGTTAGCGAAGAACAGTACCGAACAGTCTCTGATAGTTTCTTCAATTCAGAGACCCAAGCGCTGGTCACTCAAGGTAGAGCCGATGCTGTCAATATTTTCCTGGTTGATGAAGTGGAAGGAGGTGGGGTCCTTGGGGTCGCTGCCGGCATTCCCGGGTCTCTCGGTATCCAGGGACCACACAATGGCGTGCTGGTCAGCTTGGGTTCTCACTTGACGGGTCCATTTTTCAATCAATCTATCAACAACCAATTGCTTGCTGAGACCATTGTTCACGAGGCAGGGCATCTACTCGGCCTCTGGCATCCTACAGAGGATAACGGAGTAGAGTTCGACCCTCTGGATGACACCGCCGAGTGCAGTAAATCCATCTATGATAGCAATAGCAACGGACAGGTCTCTGCGCAGGAGTGTGTTGGTAATGGTGCTGAGAACATCATGTTCTGGGCTTCCTGGGGCGGTGGAGATCAGAATCAGTTTACCGAAGACCAACGCACTATTCTCAGGCAGTCTCCGTTGGCCTATAAGGGACAGATTCAAGCTGGCCAAACTGAAGATGGAATCACCCTGACCTATCCGTCTGAACTCTCTTCAACCGTTACTTCACAAGCATCCACGGTAGCATCTATCCGAGATTATGTTGAATTGATGCCGGAATGTCAGAAGAGCAGTACTATCCAAAGCATTGACCTGATTCTTGCCCAAGGTTGTGTCAATTTTCAGGATATTCACTACAGGCCCAACTTCTTACCCAGCAATCTTGATGATCTGAGCCAAATTGCTGATTACGTCAACGTGGTCCGCCAAAACGATCGGTTCTCCTATTACTTTGAACCGGTCACCTTTTCAGAAAACACCCAGGCCCTCAGTGGAGGGCGCTCCTACATTGGCTTCAGCTATCAGGTCAGTGACAGTAATGCTCTGATCAGCGATAGCAATCCCTTCTTGCTAGGTTCAGTCTTTCCCTTCACCAGAGCCTGGTGGGATGGACTGGAAGTTGGAGATCGCTTGATTGCAGTGGATGGAGACCAGATATCAGGACTGACCGTAGAGGAAGTCAGAGATCTGCTACCTCGCACAGAAGCAGCGGCTACCACGCTGACCCTGCTCAGAGACGGCAATCAAATCCAGATCCAAACCGCTTCAGAAACTCATCTCTCTAGATCACTTGGTTCAACCAATCAAATCGCTTATCTCAATCTAAGGGAGTACACGACTGTCAGTGCAGATCGGGTTCGGGATGATTATACGAGTTTAGTCTCGGCTGGAAGTGGTGGATCTGGAGGAGTGATCCTCGATCTGCGTCAAAATGGAGGGGGCAGTCTCTCGGGTGCTTGGGGACTAACAGATTTCTTCGGACCTGGTTCCGTCGACAACCAAATAATGTTCAGCCTGCAGCAGCAATCTCAAACGACAGACTATCGTTTTGGCATTTATGGTTCGAACCTTGGCATCACCGATAGAAGTAAACTTGTAATCTTGATGGATGGAAGCTCTGCCTCAGCTTCGGAACTCACCTCGGCTGCACTCAAAGATCTGGGGATTGCTACGTTGATGGGTGGTATCACTTATGGCAAGGGAGTTGGCCAGAATGTAGTCGGGTTGATTGGTGGCAGCGGGGTCTACATCACCTCCTTTGAATTACTCTCTCCTCTCGGCAACTCCTGGCACAACCTAGGAGTCAGTCCGGATTATTCCCTCAGCACTGTTCTTCCAAAGACTCCTGATGATGACACCCTGCTTCAAGCAGCGATTGAATTTCTGGAGACGGGCAGTGTCAGCCAAGCCACAACCAGCCGTCGTACTACAAAATTCCCACTCTTGCTTTCCGTTCCTCCCTACACACACCCCTGGGATGGGGG
>NYTS01000052.1 GCA_002683655.1 Deltaproteobacteria bacterium | reverse complement strand
GCTGCTCTTTTCTATGGAGGAAAACCCATTGAGATGTTGCACACCTACAAATTTCCAAATGATCCAGAGATTCTCAATCTCCCCAATTCCACAGAGCTGGCGATTATCACAGAGCGCCGCATGGAGGATAGCCTGCGCAAGGATCACCCACGGGTCCAGTTCGTCAAGCACTCCGGTAATTTTGCGTTTTATCACATCCCAGTTGATTCCCCTTGAGTCCTCCTTCGCTTTCAGTTTGAGCTTCTGACCTCTTTTCGATAAGGTTGATAGGTTTGTAGTCCCCGTTTCGTCATTAGCAGGATTGCTCTCCCTCAACAGATCAGAAAAGGTAAAGATGTCGCAGGTTGTGGCAATTGCTGGTGCAACTGGCGCCGTAGGTACAGAGTTCGTAAAGCTGCTGGAACAGCGTAACTATCCGCTTCAGAAACTCAAATTGTTGGCATCAGCACGTTCGGTGGGCAAGCAATTGCGCTTTCGAGACCAGACTCTGACGATCGAAGAGTTGCGACCAGAGGCTTTTCAAGATGTTGATGTTGCATTCTTTTCAGCAGGTGGGGATCGCAGCAAAGAATTTGCTCCAGTAGCGGTAGAAGCTGGTGTGCTGGTCATTGATAATAGCAGTGCCTTTCGTATGGATGAAGGAGTGCCCCTGGTCGTGCCAGAAATCAATGTGGAGGCAGCTCGACAACACAAGGGGTTGATTGCTAATCCGAACTGTTCGACGATCCAGATGGTAGTAGCTTTGAACCCACTGCATCAGGAGTCACCTTTACAGCGAGTTGTCGTCTCTACCTATCAAGCTGTCTCTGGAGCGGGTGCCAGTGGCATGCAGGAACTGTTGGATCAAGTCTGCGACTACACCCAAGGCAAACCTCTGATAACCCAGGCCTTTCCCAAGCAAATTCTCTTCAACCTGATCCCACACATCGATGTCTTCCAGGAAAATGGCTACACTAAGGAAGAGATGAAGATGGTATTGGAGACGCGCAAGATCATGTCAATCCCTGAGCTCCCGATTTCAGCGACCTGTGTTCGAGTTCCGGTGCTGCGAGCCCACTCGGAGTCCATTTGGGTTGAGACGGAGACCAAGATTTCGGAGGCACGAGCAAGGAAACTATTTGTCCAAGCGCCAGGAATTCAGTTGGTAGACGAACGAAAGCCTGGGGGGTACCCTGTGCCATGGGAAGCCAGCGAAACATTTGACACTTACGTTGGCCGAGTGCGAGAAGATCTATCGCATCCACGTGGATTGACCTTCTGGTGTGTAGCGGACCAGCTCTACAAAGGAGCAGCTTTGAACGCAATTCAGATCGCTGAGGTTCTGCTGGAAAGCTGAATCTAGAATAGGCTACTTGAACCAAGATGGTAAACGACCACACTACAACCAAATCCTGGCTTGGTTGACGAATGAATTTGAGCGCCGACCATTGGAGGAATGTGATTTCCGNCACCTACTTCAGGAACTTCAGGAACAGTTGAATTCTACTGAAGAGGAGTTACTTCATCATGGCTTTCGCAGAGCATATCGCCAGTTGGTGGAGGGTGTTTGAGATTTTGAGTCGGAGAGCGCTGTGCCCATGAATTTGCTTCTAGTAATCATCGGAGGGTTCTCACTCTTCGTTGGTTTCCTCGGGGTGTTCGCAATAATGCGCAGTGACTCGGAAGACGAGGAGTACATTCCCAAACGTTGGTTTGTTGGAGTGTGNGCAGANGTNGCNAAAATCTTGAGNGTACACGTTGCCCTNGTGCGNCTNTTGGTCATCATCTACACTCCCTTTGTNGTTGGNCTCCTCTTCTATNTAGTTTACTCCATACTCCTNAAGCGACGACGGCAGCGGGAAGCTGAANNAGCTGCCCAGCAGNCAGAACGNCCTCCTGCCACGATCACCAAGATTGATAGCATCCACTACAACTGAGTCTCATTTTCGATCAGCCCTGGCTTTGGTCACTCGCGAAGAACCCATGAATGGCCCATTGTCTCAGGCTCTGCAATCAGTAGGAATTCGAGTTTGCCATCACCCAGTCCTGGTTACAGCGCCCCCTCCTTCTTGGAAAGCATTTGATGCTGCTTGGCTTCAGCGGCAGCAGGTGGATTGGGTTGGTTTCACCAGTCAGCGGGCTGTTCNATGGTTNTCTCAGCGCTTGGCAACACTTGGCGGGAATTTAGCTGAACTGTCTCATTGTAAAATTGCTTGCATAGGACCCTCAACAGCAGAGACTTGGGTTGCTTTGGGAGGTCAGCTGCCGTTGGTTCCAGAGGTTTCCCACGCTGAGGCCCTGGGAGAAGCGATACTGCAAACAGGCATAGCCTCTGGTCATTGTTGTTGGTTACCGCAGGCANTGCAGGCCCGTGAAGCCCTAGGGGTACTTCTCCGAGAAGCAGGCATCAAGATACTAGAAACACCAACATATCAGATTCTTTCGGCTCCCTCTACAGCCTCACGAGCCTGGAGAGAAATCCTTGGACAGGGTGTTGATTGGATCACCTTCGCTAGCCCTTCTGCAGTAGAACACTGGTTTAACCGGCTACCCCCGAGCGAGTGGTTACAGTTGACGCAACGTCCAAGAATTGCTTGCATCGGCCCATCGACCGCAGTGGCTGTCCGCGAACTGTCTCTGTCAGTAGATGTGACCGCTACTTCGCATAATTTCGCTGGTCTGGCTGATGCGATTGTGCACTTTCCCAAAGATCAAAACACCCCAGTTAGCTGAAAGAGCATGAATCGACAATTACTGTTGAGTTTCCAAGGACCTCATCACCCTGAAATTCTATCGCGTCTTGGCGCACTGCTTGATAGCTGGCCTGTGTGGTTGCTGGATCTACATGGCCTGGAACAGGATCAGATTTTCTCTGGCTTATGGCAATTGGAGTGGGTCAGTGAACAGGATCCACAACTGATGGAAAAGAGTTTGTGCTCCCTGATGCAGGAATTTGACATGCAGTTCCGGCTCAGCCAAAGCGAGTCTCAGCCCAAAAGAGAACAGAGATTCATCCTGACTCTGCTTGGTGAGCACCTGAGTACGAGCTTGTTGGCGCAGCTGCTACAACGCCTTCAGCAGGAAGAGTTGCTTGTCCATGGNCTGCAGCCGCTGGAGAGTCAGCATCTACGGGTCCTAGAGCTACAATTACGGACCCATCAGCAACTGGACCGGCCGCGACTGCTCCGGGATTTACTGCCGTTGCATCAGCAACATCACGTGGATTTTGCCCTGCAACCCGAGTCGCTGTTTCGGCGGCATAAGCGGCTGATCGTATTCGATGCAGACATGACGTTCATCCAATGTGAGATTATCAATGAGATGAGTCAGCTAGTTGGTTGTGAGGCAGAAGTAAAAGTGCTGACCGAGGCGGCCATGCGTGGTGAGTTGGATTTTGAAGAGGCCTTGCGCGCGCGGGTGCGCCTGATGAAAGGCCTCCATCGAGACGATTTGCAGTCCTTGCTTCGTCAGCTACCCTATACTCCGGGCGTACGGCGTCTAGTACGTGTACTGAAGCAACTTGGCTACAAGCTAGCGCTGCTCAGTGGCGGATTCCAACTGTTTGTTGATCATATTTGTGAGGAGTTTCACCTCGATTATGGTTTCGCCAACTCATTGGAATGGCAGGATGGTAGGTTGACTGGAGAACTGCTGGGGGAGATTGTCGATGGTCAGCGCAAGGCGCAGTTGCTGCAGCAAATTGCTGCGCGTGAGGGCATTGTTCCTGAGCAGGTTGTGGCAATCGGTGACGGTGCGAATG
Source organism: Deltaproteobacteria bacterium (assembly GCA_002683655.1). Classification (GTDB taxonomy): domain Bacteria; phylum SAR324; class SAR324; order SAR324; family NAC60-12; genus JCVI-SCAAA005. The sequence continues at coordinate 33,711 of NYTS01000052.1, read as the reverse complement.
ATGTGCAGATGTTGGCGATAGCCGGTCTGGGAATCGCCTTCAATGCTAAGCCAGTATTGCAGGAACGGGCCAGTGGTCAGCTCAATCAGCCTAATCTGGATGCACTACTCTACTTCCTTGGCCTCTCTGGACAGGAGCTGGCGAATTGCTGAGAAGCTTTTCCAACTTCAGGATTCTTCATGTGGTTCTCAGGACGAATTATGTACGCTTCTTTCTCTTTGCTAATAGGGTTTTCGATCATTGGCTGTACAGGGAACCGGCCTACTGATTTAGGTTTGAAAGATGGCTATTTACGCCCTTGTCCATCCTCTCCAAACTGTGTCAATAGCATGGGTAATGAAGATGAAACACACCGAATCGAACCTTTTCGTGGTGTTTCGCTTGCGGAATTACGAGAACTGCTTCAGAACGAGGAGCGTGTCGAAATCGTAACAGATCGTGAAAACTATCTGCATGCGGAATTCACGAGCCTTATCATGAGATTCGTTGACGATGTGGAGTTCTTTTCAGTTGCAGAGGAACAAGTGATTCATGTACGTTCGGCTTCACGCTTGGGTCGCTCTGATTTGGGAGCCAACCGCCGTCGGGTGGAAGGATTACGTACGAAGCTGTTGGGAGGTAAGTGATGGTTCGTTTTGAGAAGGAGACCTTGTCGGTTCACCAAACCGCAAGTGGTGCATGCTATGAAATCGATGTGTATCGCTATGATCCCTCCAACCCTACAGAGACCGTATATCTACAGGGTGGCTTGCATGGTATCGAACTGACGGGCATCCCTGTTCTTTACGAGTTCATGAAGCTGGTTGAAGAGGCTCAGTTGCCTCATCGGATCATCTGTGTACCGCAGTCGAATCCAATGGGACTGGATAGCCAGATCATGGGAGTACAGACAGGCTATAATAACCTGCACACCAACCAGCAAAACTGTTGGAACTGGAATAGAATTGGGCAATTACGAGGTGATGGTAGCCAGGAAGGAGAATGGGTAGACCTGTTGCTGAACCTGACTGAGCCAGCAGATACCGTTCTGGATCTGCACACTGCGGGTGCTGAGACAGCGCCACATGTTTATGCTCATGTAAGCCAGGTCGAGCAGGCTCAATGCTTGGGATTGCCAAATGTTTTGGCTTGGGAACAGCATTCCACCAGCTTCTGTGATACCTGTCAGCAACTTGGCAAGGTTGCACTTACCTTGGAATTGTCCGCAAGCCGTGCGATTACTGGTGAAGATATAGAGCGTGGAATTCAGGCCTTGCAGCGATACTTTGGCATGTTGCCCAAGGCTCCAGCAGCTCGAGTCTGGTCGATTCGTGGACACCTCAAACGCTGGCTGTCACCGAGTGGGGGTGTACTGACCTGGCATCGGCGAGCTGGAGAGTACATCCAACAAGGAGAACCACTGGCTACATTATACACTCGACAGGGTAAGCAGGAACTAGCCTCACCCTACAGTGGTTTGTTATTGTTGAAGAATCCAACTCATGCACCTCATGAGCGTCAGGAGTTAGCTAAGTTCTTGTTGGAGTAGGCTGGATTCAATGAGCGAGTTGATACCTTTCAAGCGGGAGATCCGACAGCGTGTAGAGTATGGAGCCCTTGTTTTGGCCCAACGATTGGCCGTGCTTACCCGAAAACCTCAATTGGGATGGTGGGAACATGGTTTTGCCAAGCTGACCTACCAACGACTGAAGATTTATCGGAAGGTGGTTGAACCGAATCTGCGCATTGCCTTTGCGAATTGGGCTGAAGAGGACCGCGTTCAACTTGCTTATGACAACTATCGCTGGTTTGCACGATTTACGCTGGACTTGTTGCGTATGTCCGACTGGATTGGACGGACAGAGAGCATCTGCGAGGTGCGCAATCCAGAGATTTTGCACGAGGCATTGGCAGAGGAGCGAGGTGTTCTTCTAGCGTCAGGTCATTTTGGTAACTGGGAGATCATCTGCCCTCGGTTGGCTGAAGCTGGCTTTCCGGTGTCACTCTATGTTGGTGCGCAGACCAATCCAAGCTCCGATGACAACCAGAACACGTTGCGTGCTAGTTTTGGAGTGGAGACGATTGGTCGTAGCCGTCAGGCACCACTACGCATCCGTCGTGCGCTAGAGAACAATCGGGTTGTCACTATTATTGTTGACCAGAATGATAACAAGTCTGATCTCTTTGTTGATTTTTTTGGTAAGGCAGCTTCGATGAGCAAAGGGCTTGGAAGCTTCCATTATCTTAAACAAAGTCCGGTTCTTTTCACTACCTGTACCTACCAAGGTGATCGCTGTTTGCTTGAGTTCCAACGGTTGGAATGTCCACACAGCGGCGATAAGGAAAGAGACCTGCAACAGNCGTCGCAGGCCTTCACCACCGCAATGGAGGCGGCGATTCGTCGTCATCCAGAGCAGTACTTCTGGATGCATCGTCGTTGGCGCAAGCGCCCGGCGTATGATCCGCAACCTGTCTACTGAGGGAGACCAGCAATGGGCAAGAAAGCTGACAAGAAGAAGGAACAACGGGGACAACAAGACGTTGCACAGGCGGCTAAGAAGGCAGAGCCCCTTACGGTAGAAGAAGTTCCTCGTATAGACGTACATATTAAGCATGAGAGATTGAACAAGTCTTTCTACGAGTCAGAGTTGGTAAGACTACAACTTGAGTTGGTCAAGTGGCAGACCTGGATCAAGCAGAAGGGACTCAAGGTTGTCATGTTATTTGAGGGGCGTGATGCAGCTGGTAAGGGAGGTGTGATCAAGCGCATTACCGAACCATTGAATCCACGAGGCTGTCGAGTTGTAGCGTTGGGAACACCGACGGAGAAGGAAAAGACACAATGGTACTTTCAGCGCTATGTGCGTGAGTTACCGGCTGCAGGAGAGATTGTTATCTTTGATCGCAGTTGGTACAACCGGGCTGGTGTTGAGCGAGTAATGGGCTTTTGCACCGATGAGCAGTACGAAGAGTTTCAACGCAGTTGTCCAGAGTTTGAGCGAATGCTGATTCGCTCTGGAATTATTCTGCTCAAGTATTGGTTCTCAGTCAGTGATGAAGAACAAGAGCGACGCTTTCATGATCGAGCCAAAGATCCGGGCAAGCGCTGGAAACTGAGCCCAATGGATATGGAGTCAATCTCTCGCTGGGTGGAGTATTCTAAGGCCAAGGATACGATGCTCAACTTCTCAAATATTCCAGAAGCTCCTTGGTTTGGAGTAGAGGGTGATGATAAACGCCGTGCTCGACTCAATTGTATTCATCATGTCCTGAGCAAAGTGGATTACAAAGATGTCCTGCCATCTGTGATCAAGGTTCCAGAGAGACCTCCGCTACCGAAGGATTATCAGCGTCCTCCACGAGAGGAGCAATTTCATGTACCAGAGGTGTACTAGAGTCCTGTTGGCCCTCTGTTGGGTTTGTTGGTCGGGGACAGAGATGTTCCTGACCTTCACATTGCTGTCTGCTGGGAATACTGTGGGGATATAGAACAGTTAGTACAATTAAGTCGCCAGTCGACAAAATAGAAAAAGTGCTAACCCATAGGTCAGAGCAATTTTGCCTGATGAGATTGAGACAAAAATATTGCTTTGAAAGACGCTACGTAATTCAGATCAAATTGATTTTAATTCATTCTGAAAAATCAGTCACAAAACTGAGGGAAAGGTGATCTGCGAAAAGTCTGTTGATGGAATGGGCTCGGAGTCTAGCAGAACTTTAAAACAAATATTCAGGATCAACGAGAGGTAACATGATTGCAAAGATTAAGTGCTTCGTCTGCGATGGCCTGACATTAGATGATCTGGAATGTCGGATTTGCGAAGGCAAGGGACAAATTGAGAGCTTGCTGAAGCTCAGTGTTGAGGACTTGAAAATCTGGGCAGAACGGTTGCAGCAGCAGCAACAAGAACTGGATGCCCAACACCATGAAATCCATGAGATGGAAAATCGTCTGGTGCAGCGCGAGGAGGAAATTCAAAACAAGGAAGAGGAATTGGAGCGCATGAGAGCGGATCTGGATAACTCTCTGGACGCCTATGAACTCTACAATGACAAGTACAAGGAGTTGAACGATCACTACTTGTCGAAGGTTAGGAAATTACAGTCTGAGATGAGTAAAAGAAACGAGGAATTTCAGCAGTTGAGCAGAAAGATCAACAACTCTGGAGCGCCCAGCAGTGATCAGGACCAAGCAGCGATTATGAGAGAATTAGTCGTTTCACTGAGCAAACTGATTACCGAACTTGAAAAGAAAGAAGATTTTCTACCCCCTCCCCAATGAGTTTATAGTTCGTTCGCTGAACCAAGTGTCGCATTGTTATTCCATTCAGAAATTCTGCTGATACCAAGGAAACCAATTCTTTGGTGGCAGTTGAGTAGATCCTAAAGCCTCCCCAATCCGCAAAGCCTCGTTCCACTTAGCCATCCGTTCTGAGCGTGAGAAGGAACCAACCTTCAATTGAGCGGCTCCCCAACCTACAGCCAAGTGCACAATCGCTACATCTTCGGTCTCTCCAGAACGAGCTGAGACAACGGCTTGCCATCCTGCAGCATGTGCAGCGTCTAAGGCGGCCTTAGTTTCAGTCAGAGTCCCAGCTTGATTCGGCTTGACCAGTAAGGCATTACAAGATTGATGAGTTGCGGCTTGCTGAACTCGGCTGGTATTGGTCACCAGAAAGTCATCACCAATTACTTGAACAGAATTTCCTAGAGTTGAAAGTACCTCTTTCCAGTCATCATCTTCAGCGAGAGGATCTTCCAAGGAGATGATCGGGTAGTGTTTCAGCCAGTTCTTCAGGAGCTCCAGCATCTCTATACGATTCAGCATACGTTGATCTCGGCTGAGACGATAGCTGCCTGATTGCCCAAATTCAGAAGCAGCCACATCCAGAGAAATCGCTAAGTCTTGACCTGGTTTGAAGCCTGCTGTCTCAATGGCTCTAACACTCCACTCCAGTGCTTCTTCATTGCTAGAAAACTGTGGCCACCAACCACCTTCATCAGCTACACCAGCCAAGAGCCCACTGTCGCGCAATAGTTCACCGGCTGTACGATATACTTCGGCCGTCCATTCCAGTGCTTCGCCAAAAGTTTGGGCACCTACCGCAATCAGCATGAAATCCTGAATGTCAATTCGTCCAGCTGCATGTGCTCCACCACCAAATAGCTGAATTTCAGGTAAGGGTAGGTAGGCTGGGGTGCCTGTACAGAGTGCCTGCCAGAGTGGTTGCTGCTGATAGGCTGCTTGAGCTTGGGCGAATGCCAAGGAAGTGGCTATGAGACTATTTCCACCAAGTCGCGATTTGTTAGGGGTCCCATCAAGCTCAATTAATTCTTGATCTAGTTCGGCCTGGCTAGTGAAGTGCTTCCCCTGCAGATTTTCGGCAATTTCTCCGTTCAGTAGACTGAGTGCGTTACGCACACCAAAGCCACCTAGTGCTGAACCTCCATCACGCAAGTCAACAGCTTCAGCCGAACCCCTAGATGCTCCAGCTGGGGCAACGCCTCGACCAAAAGAACCGTCTGACAACCACAAATCCACTTCGACTGTTGGTCTACCGCGGGAATCCCATACTTGGCGACCGTGCAATTTGGCGATAGTGGTGTCTAGGCCCATACGTTTCTCCAAGCGTTACAAATGTCAGCTAAATTTCTGGGNGCTTTTCGAAGGAGAGGAAAAGCAACACTGTGAACNAACTCTCGATGTGCCTCTGTTTGTAGATACTCGACAGGCGATTTACCATCAACCCTAGCCAACAGTAAGCCAGGTAGCAATGCGGCAGTTCGAGTCTCAAGCTCTGCGGGTGATTCCCAGTCCACTTGCTCTAGATAGGTTTGTTGCAACATTGTAAAGCTTTCCTGCAGAATCAGCAGACGATCAGGCTGGACAATGGTTTTCAGCAGCAGGTGATTCAGACAGAACGCCAAGTCAAAAGCTGGATCGCCGTACCAAGCACATTCTGCATCCAGAAAGACAGGTCCTTGAGGTCCCTCCAGAATATTTTTGGGGCTGACATCTCCATGAACAAGTGTGAGTTTTTGATGAGCAGTTTTGTCTGCAAGGCTCTGTAGAATAGTAGAGAATTCTGAATGACGAAGGGCTGTTGCTCGCAGGTAGGGTTCTAGTCGGAGTTGTTCAAAATTGGAACCTGTTGCAAAAGCATCGGCAAGGTCTGAACGGTGAGCTGTGGCTGAATGAATTTTTCCAAGCCGTTCTCCTACTTGGGCTGCAAACGTAGGTTTGATCCGCCCTTCCAGTAATTCAGTTTTCCAAAGGGGGTGCTGTTCAGGATCCATATATTCCATGGCAAACAGGAGAGCAGCATCGTCTGCCGCTAAAACTTGAGGAGCACTGCCAGGAACAATCTGATGAGCTAGTTGATACCAGTGGTGTTCGTATCGATTACGATCCAGTGGTGCAAACCAATCTTGAGCTACCTTCAGCTTGGGCAAGGCCCGTTTGACGCAGAAGCGTCGTTGTTTTGTTTCCAGGAGCCAGATGTCTGAAGAAACACCACCGGCCAGGGGTGTGGCTTGGAAAGCTTGCCCAATTTGGAGTAGCCCCAAAATTTCAAGGGAACTTCTCAAGTCCGCTGGTAGCATCTCCACTCTGGGGGCGTTGGTTAGGAGGGCTTTAGTTGACTTTGTTCAAAGGGAAGGTTTTGTCGTAAACTCGCTGCTTTTTCGCATTCCAAGCCACCACTCGTAGTAGGGAACTCTTGTCCCAATTTTTAAACTCTGCCCGAATGTTCTTGAAATTCCGGATGGCAAAAGGATCAGCAAAATGGTCTGTGATTTTTACTGGAGTAACTGCATCATCAGCAGACACTAGGAAGGTCTGTAGGAAACCGGTCTGACGCTTGCGATCACGGTTGCTCAGTTGGAAGCGGACATTGAGCTGTCCGTTGCGGTTGTTGAGTTGTATTTTCTCTGTAGCTATGGGACTTGGGCCAGCAAGTGCTGGTGAACGGGTAGTTGGAGNTGAGACCAAGGTTTGTGTTGGTTTTTCAACAATCTTGGGAATGGCTGCCAGTTGCTTTTGTAAACTGAGGATCTGCTTCTGTAGTACAGCATCCTGTGTCTGCTGCTGTACTAGCTCTTCATTTAGNGTAGTCAGGTTGTCCTGCAAAATAGCACGCTGAATCTCTAGTTGTTGATGGCTCTCTTGCAGTGAGGAATAACGAGCGATTTCATCTGTGAGTTGAACGTCCAACTCAATCAGCTTGACCTGCTGGTCATTGGTTTCTGACTGCAGTTGCTCGATACGCAATTGCTGAGCTTCGATGGTTTCTTGCTGTCGCTGGTTTTTCTGGAGCAGTTCTTCAGGATCAGGGCCATTGCTGTAAATCGCTTGTCGCATCTCCAGAGTTCCCCGATCCACCACACGCTCCCGCAGATCTTCAATCACGCTCCGCATTTTTTCGTTGCGCTCATTCTCTGTGGCATAACGTTCCTCCCAGCCTCCAACGACCTGCAGATGCCAGATGCTTTGGTATAGCAGAGCTGCCGCCAGCCCGATCAGCAGTAGGACAGTTGAGGTGAGGATCAGCTTGAGTGTCTTTGCGCGAATCTGCCAGGTTCGGTTGGTACCGACGATGTAAATAGAGGTATCGGGTGTGCTCACAAAATCTCCTTGCAGAAAGAGCGGACAACGTCAGGATGCATTCAGTCGAGAGCGATGGAGGCCAATAGTTCCATCTGATCAAGCATTGCACCGGTTCCTTTGACCACTGCATCCAAAGGATCCTCGGCATAGAAGACAGGCAATCCTGTTCGCTCGCGGAGCAGGACATCCATGCCATGAAGCAGTGAACCTCCACCAGCTAGCACGATGCCTTTTTCGATGATGTCAGCTGCCAATTCTGGTGGTGTCTGCTCCAGCGCAACCCGAATTGCGTGGACGATGCTATCGCAGATTTCTTTGAGACAGAAGCGGATTTCTTCGTCATTGACCAGCAGAACCTTTGGGTTGCCACCAACTTGATCCCGTCCCTTGACTTCCAACTGTAGCGGTTGGGACCGTGGAGCAGCAGAGCCAATGTTGAGCTTGAGTTCTTCTGCGGTTCGTTCGCCAATCAGTAGATTGTACTTCTGTTTCAGGTACTGAATAATAGCATCGTCCATCTTGTCGCCAGCCATGCGTAGCGAACTACTGTAAACGATTCCGGCCATCGAGAGAACGGCAACTTCGGTCGTACCACCGCCAACGTCAACAACAAAGTTCCCGCTAGGTTCAGCAATCGGTAGTCCTGCACCGATTGCCGCTGCCATTGGCTCCTCGATCAGGAATACCTCACGGGCTCCTGCAGAAAGAGCAGATTCACNCACAGCCCGTTTTTCGACTTGGGTGATGCCAGAAGGGACTGCGATGACAATACGCGGTTTGAAGCGCAGGGATGCCTGGCGCTGCTGCACATGTTGAATGAAATGACGCAGCATCTGCTCAGCCACATCAAAGTCGGATATGACCCCGTCTTTCAGCGGCCGGATCGCCATAATCGTGTCCGGCGTCTTGCCAACCATTTCCTTGGCTTCACGTCCAACGGCCAGCACCTTGAGAGCCCCTCGTTGATCTCGCTTGACAGCAACTACTGAGGGCTCACGAATGACAATCCCAGCTTCACGCAAAAAAACCAAGGTATTGGCAGTGCCAAGATCAATAGCGAGATCTTCTGCAAACCAATTTGAGAGCTTTTTCCGTCCAAACATGCGGTTCTCGTCGGAGGCAGAATTGGCAGGGACAGGAAAGATAAAATGGAGGGCTAGCTGGATTTTTGTACTATTTTTTCTCGACGGACAATGCGTCCTCGGCTCAGGTCATAGGCAGACAGTTCAATGGTGACCTCGTCCCCTGGCAAAACACGGATCTTGTGCATCTTCATCTTGCCAGAGAGATGACCAATCACCACATGCTCGTTTTCCAACTGCACACGAAAAATGCCGTTGGAGGAGTCCAACACGATGCCCTTCAGTTCCAGTTTGTCGTCGCTCAAATGCCTCCATTGTTAGGGGAAAACTTGTTTGTCAGGGTAGTGCATGCCGCGCCTTAGTGTAGATGGACGGCAATTTCTGACAACAAAGCAAGTTTTTTGACGGAAAACCAATAAGTTTACAGCGATTTTGCACTTCCTTCAAGTGTGGACTGCAAGATTCTCCGCACTTTGGGCAAAGTCGTTGATTGAGGAGAGAATTTCAGATCAATATAAGGTGCTTAATTCTTCAGGACGTTTCATGCTGGAGTGCCAACATCTCCTGGTAGTAGCCGGGTTGTTGAAGTAGTTCCTCATGGGTTCCCTGGGCCACAATCCGCCCCTCATCTAGAACAAGGATCCAATCTGCTTTTTCCACTGCTGTGACCCGATGGGAGANAATCAGTAGGCTCTTTGCTTGTCTGCGAGCAAAGATTTGCTGAAGTAGGTAGCGCTCAGTCTCGTAGTCCACCGCCGAGAGGACATTGTCCAGAATCAGTAGATCACAGGATGTGGCCATTGACCGGGCCAAGCTGATTCGCTGTTTCTGGCCACCAGAGAGCAGGATGCCCTTCTCGCCAACAATGGTCTGTTCCTGCAGCGGGAATTTATCGACTTCCTCCCGGAGTGCGGCTTGTTGGAGCAAACTGGGGAAATGTTCCTGCCAGTCTTCAGGCCGATCCTCAATCGCAAACGCAATATTGTTCTCTACTGTATCGGAAAAGAGGAATGGCTCCTGAGTCACTGTCCGGATGCTGTGACGTAAGTCCTGGTAGGTCAAGCGATTGATGTCAATGCTATTGAGACGAATTTGTCCGTCTTCAGCGACTAGATAGCGATTAATGCAGTTGACGAGGGTCGATTTGCCGGAACCGATCCGGCCCAGGACACCAAGCGTTTGACCAGGCTTCAGGTGGAAGTTGATGTCCTGCAAAACCCAGGGTCGATCCTCAGCGTAGCGGAATCGGAGATTGCGCACTGTGAGCCCGTCTTGGAATAGGTTCTTTTGTTGTACTTCCGATAGAGACTGGCGACCTGCAAAATGCTCTGGTTGTTGAAGTACAGACTGAACACTGGCGAGCCCAACCATTCCTTGCTGGAACATGGTGGTAACCCAACCCAGTCCCATCAGTGGCAATGTCAGCAGTGCGGTGTAAGCAATGAATGCAGTTAATTCACCAACTGTGAACTNCTCTTCCAGCACCATCATTCCCCCGAAGAGCAGCACCACCACTTGGAGGATATTGGCTAGGTTCATCAGTACAGGCATGATGAAAGAGCGAATCCAGGCAATGTTCAAGGAGCGCTCCGTCAGGTTTCGATTATCTTTGTCAAAGCGCTCCTGGCTCCAAGCCCCAAGATTATTGCTACGGATCACATCAATTCCATTCAAGGAAGCTACTGTGAAACCAGAGAGATTCTGAAGATCCGTTTGCCGTGTCCGCATGTTGTTGACCAAAAAGCGCATACCAATCCGGACGATGGAGAAGACAATCAGGATTGGAATCACACAGTAGAGGGTCAGTCGTGGTGAAAGCTGGAACATCATCAGGGGAGTCAGCGAGAGCGCGCTGGCAATATTGAAGATCTGCATGAAACCAAAGCCACAGATCATCCGAATGCCATGGATATCGTTGTTGACTCGGGAAATGATCGTACCACTGGGATTCTTGTCGTAGTAGTCCCGTTGCAGTTGCATCAGCTTGGTGAACATGTCGTTCTTCACCTGGCACTCAATCGCACGCCCGGGATTGAAGAAGAGTAGGCGGGACAGTGTACGAATGAAAACCATGCTGACCGCAAGTATGAGCATGATCCAAAGGTATTCATTAAGTAGATCGTATTGCCCGTTTAGATCGCTTGAAAGCAGGTCGATACTAAGTTGAACATATTCTGGAATGCTGACCGCCAGCCAATTGGTGAGGAAAGTGGCGAAGATACCGATTGTGTAGGAAACCCAGTGCTGTCGGAGATAATGGACCAGCAGAAGGTACTTGTTGTGCACCCAGTCGCTGTCCAGTACGGAAGCAGTTGAAGTGCCTCCACGCTCATCAAGTGTGTTGGAGGGAATTAGTGTGCGGACCAGGCGTCCAAGCGTTACTTGCATCAAGTTTCTGTTGAAGATAGGAAAGAGCCAGTTGGACGCAATTTTACCTTTCAGTTCAAAAAGGCTAACATCGGAAAGATCGCAAAAACCAGCCAGAACTCATTACACCAGGCCTCATGACTGACCCTCTGCTCCCTCTTTTGGAACAATTGGCAGTTCACCACTTACCTGCATTATCTGCTCTGCCTGTTGCCCTGCGTGGTGATGGGTCAGATCGACAGATTTATCGATTATCCGCAGGAAACGGCCGCTCATGGGTTGGTGTTACCAATCCAGCCCAGGACGAAAACCGAGCTTTTTTGGCAATGTCCCGTCACTTTCGAAAGCAGGGTATCCCTGTCCCTGAAATTTACGTGGAAGATCCGCAGCAACTGGTCTACCTGCTTGAGGATCTGGGTGATCAGACACTGGCCAACTGGCTGACGAATCTGGATCCTAATGTGCCCGAAACTGCCGTGCGCATCCGAGAGGTCTACCAAGAAGCGCTCGAGGTGCTAATCCAAATGCAAACCAAGGGAACAGTTGGTTTTGATCGCAGCTGGTGCCATGCAGCTCCTGAATCGAACACAGCACTCTTCCAAGCGGACCTCCAATACTTTCGTCAAAGATTCTGGGAAGCCTTTGTACCCGATAGTCCTGTTACTGTAACTCTGAGCGAAGAACTATCGACGCTGGCCGAAACGGCAGGTAGGCTGCCAAGAACGGTGTTTGTCTCACGGGACTTCCAATCCCGTAACCTGATGTGGCATCATGACCAATTATATATGATCGATTACCAGTCGGGTGGAATTGGAGCACCTCATTATGACCTAGCTGCTCTACTTCACGCTTCCAAGGCTGGATTGAATGAGGCGCTACGTGAGCAACTTCGAGATGACTACCAGGAACTTGGTGCACGGCATTGCCTAATTGACCCGAAGTACTTTATCAGCGAACTAGAGCAATTTGTTTTGCTACGCCGATTGCGCTCCTTGGGTACTTATGGATACCTTTCAGCTATCAAGGGTAAGTGGTACTTCCTTGATTCCATCCCTGGGACTATTCGAGATGTTCACAGAATGTTGCACGAACGTCCGGCACTACATCAATGGGCTGCCTTGCGTACCTTGTTTGAGGAATGGCAGAATCGCGATGAACTGCAGGATCGTGACTGGCTACAACAACAAGCACAAATAACCATCTCCCAAAACCCGAAGGAAAAATTCTAGCATGCCTCCAGCTGAAAACGACAAGCCGCTCTCTTTTGTCGAGAATCGCAACCTGCGAGAGCATCCGACAGAAACTAACGCTCCCGCCTTCCGTCCAGATCCCCTGTCTGTGGATCGCAGTGAAGCACTGGAGGCGATGAATCATCATGCACAGGAGCAGATTGATCGACTTCAGGAACAAGCTCAATTATTGCTTCGGCAGGCCCAGGAGATTGAAGCACGTGTGCGACTCGCAGAACAGATCGCCAAGGCGCAGTATCGGTTCACACCAGTGTTGCTGCAACCCTACCATCTCTACGAAGCAGCCCAATCCAAGAGCCATGTTCTCAGCCTGATTGGTCCTGAGGAGTGGAGTAACTCCTGTCCTTACGGTTCCTATCTGGCTTGCGTGCGTCAGTTGGGAGATGGCACCTGGGAACCTCTGGAGCGGAGTGATTCATTCGAAACTTTCCAAACACTGCCCGCCCCTTAGTCTAGCCCTTGCATCGACTTTGTTCAGAGATTAAACCAGCTATAAGCATACAGATAAATGAACCAAGAAGAACAACGCACGCTCTCACTCTTCGAGGCTGTTGATGGCAATGAGTGCATCAATCAGCGCCAGTTGGCTCAANAGCTTGGGCTTTCCTTGGGATTGACNAACGCCTTNCTGCAAACAGTGCTTCACAAGGGTTGGGTTCGCGCTCGTCAGGTCAGTGCACGGCGCTGGGTTTACTTCCTGACACCGGAAGGCTTCAGAGAGAAAAGCCGCTTGACGATGAATTACCTGAGGCGAACGATGCATTCGTTTCAGGAACTCAAAATCCTCATCCTCCAGCATTTCACTGAACTCGAGTTGCAGGGCTGCCAGCGCGTTCACTTGTGCAGTGAAGAAGATCTGCGAGAAATCATTCGTCTTTGCCTGCCACTTTCCAAACTGGAATTGTCTGCCTCCACGGGGCCTGATGAGTTGCTCAAGCGACCGCTACCAATTCTGGCTCAGGATGAGCGACTGTTTCTGGCTGTTCTACAAGATCAAGGACCTTTGATCCTGCATCTGCAGCAACATGGCTGGAGGGCGGGTCAACATTTTGTCTGTCTCTACTGAGCAGTGGATTCTGACACCCCTACCNCAACGTCTCTCCACTTGGGGTTACTGAGGGAACTACCCACTGAAGCACTGGCTGGCTGGGGTTGTGTGACCCCGTTTTGGGGTGGCAAGATGGCAGATCCCTTCTCAGNAGAGCAAGCGACGTTTGTGGTACAGNCAGAGGATTTGGTTGCTCTCAAGCAGTGGCTGACTACAGTTGGGCTGACCAAGCTGGAGCGACAGTTGAGGGTGCTCGGCATCGAAAGAGGCAGTGCCGAAGTCGCTGTGGTAGTGAGCCGCCAGTTTGTTCTGCAAGGAAGCCCCAATGGTTCCCACGATTCCCTCTTCCTGACTGCCTGGAAAGGTTCACGTTCTCAACGTAAATTAGGCTTTTCCAATCGCTTGTCTTTGTCTAACGAATCAAAATAATCCCTGCCAGCTTGATGAGGAAGAATTGACTGTTGTTGGCATCTTCCTTACCGTTCCCTTCTATTTTTCAAGTAGTTGCTTGTTACTTTCTATATGAAATAATTATGAAAGCTTGGTTGGACGAACTAGTTGATGGAATCTACCGCGGGCTTTTTGCTCTGATTGTACTGTTCGTACCTACTTTGGCACTGGGCGAACTGGNGAAGGTGGTCTTTCCAGCAGAGTATCACGGTTGGTCCTTTCTCGGATTGCTTTGCACCTATTTTCTGGTGCTCTATCGACTGCGTCATCGGTTACCCTACTGGCGAGATGAAGAGCCAACCNACTCCTGACGGGGTTGTACTGCAAACTTATTTTCAACACGAATTCACGAATGAAAGGATTCGCATGAGTGACAATGCACGGATTGATATCAGAGGTAAGTCAGTGGATTTACCGATTGTGGAAGGCAGTGAGGGTGAATTGGGACTGGACATTAGCAAACTACGTGCGCAGTCCAAGACAATCACGCTGGATCCAGGCTACGTTAACACGGGTGCGTGCGCCAGTGCGATTACCTTTCTGGACGGTGAAGAGGGAATTCTACGTTATCGAGGTTATTCCATAGAGGAGTTGGCAGAGCATTCCAACTTTCTGGAAGTGAGCTACCTCTTGATTTATGGTGATTTACCAACAGTGGAACAATTGGAAGAGTTCCGTCGTAACGTCACNATGCACACGATGCTTCACGAGGATTTGCGCCATATCTATGAGGCATTTCCAAAGGACGCCCATCCAATGGCGATTCTCTCATGCATTGTTTGCGCTCTCTCTACGTTCTACGATGATTTCAGCCACCGTGACCAGAGTGCGGTCGATCTCGCGGTGTGGCGGCTGGTTGGCAAACTGCCCACGATTGCGGCTTGGTCCTACAAGAAAAATAGCGGTCAGCCCTTTGTTTATCCAAAGAACCACCTCGATTACTGTGCCAACTTTCTGAACATGATGTTCAGTGTACCCGCTGGATCTTATGAAGTTCCTAAAGTGTTTGCCAAGGCGCTCAACGTGCTCTTCATCTTACACGCTGATCACGAACAGAACTGCTCCACATCAACAGTACGCCTGGTGGGTAGTAGCCAAGCCAACCTGTTTGCTTCGATTTCATCAGGGATTGCAGCGCTCTGGGGGCCACTGCATGGNGGGGCAAATCAGGCAGTACTGGAAATGCTGATGCAGATTCAGAATGATGGCGGTGATGTTCAGAAATTTGTGAATCTTGCCAAGGACAAGAATTCAAATTTCCGCCTGATGGGTTTTGGTCACCGAGTCTATCGCAATTTTGATCCACGGGCCAAGATCATCAAGCGCTATGCCGATGAGGTTCTCAAAGTGGTTGGGGTGCAGGATCCTTTGCTGGATATCGCCAAGCAACTGGAGGAGGCTGCGCTGCAAGACGAATATTTTGTTGAGCGCAAACTCTATCCAAACGTCGACTTCTACAGCGGGATCATCTACAAGGCGATGGGCTTCCCGGTTGACATGTTCACCGTCCTATTTGCGATGGGACGAATGCCAGGCTGGATCGCGCACTGGATCGAAATGCACAACAGTGNTGCCAAGATCGGGCGTCCGCGACAGATCTACACAGGTCCAACGCAGCGTTCGTATCAACAGATCAGCCAGCGCTGATTCTACCTCTCCAGGAGTCGCACAACTGTGCGGCTCCATCCTACCTGTCTCTCATTTCACTCGCCGTTGTGCCACGAGAACTCGTGGATGACCTTGCAAGTCCTTACAAAATTCAACCAAGTTCCACGCCTCAGCTTCTTGAATGAGCCCAGTCAAAGCTGGTTGTTGATCGTACCCAATCTCGACAATCAGCCAACCTCCGGGTCGCAGCAGACGANGACCTTGCTGGAGAAATTCCCAATACCAGAAAAGGCCGTTTTCACCACCATCCAGCGCCAGATGTGGTTCAAATTGGCTGACTTCAGGGCTCAATCTCGTAATCTCTGTAGTTCGAATGTAGGGAGGGTTACTCAGGAGTGCGTCAAACTGATGGGTCGCAGATAGAGTTGTAAAACCATTAGACTGTAGTAATTGTAACCGATTCTGACGTGGTTCAAGGAGCAGTGAGTGCTTCTTACAATTTTGCTGAGCCACTTGGAGGGCGATTGTGCTTTGCTCCAGACAAAGCCAATCCAGTTGTGTGCGTTCTGCACAGAGTGACAACGGGATGGCCCCAGTACCTGTGCCAAGTTCTAGTAGTCGTAGAGGGTGTTTGGGAAGGTGAATGAGCGCGGCTTCAATCAGCGTTTCTGTGTCGGGACGTGGAATGAGCACGCCTGGCGCAACACGCAGCCGAAGAGACCAAAAATCTCGGTAGCCCAAGAGATAGGCGACAGGGCATCCTTGGCCACGCTTACGAACTATTTGTCGATAGTCTGCTCGTTCTGGTTCTGTCAGGGGCCGATCGGCTTGTAAATACAGTTGCAGGCGCTCGTAACCCAGTACATGAGCTAGTAGCAACTCTGCATCTAATCGTGCAGTAGCCAGTTGTTTTTCACGGAAGTAGTCCGTGGTCCAACGCAAAACGGCTTCAATCGTCCAGGTGTCTGGGGTTTCAGGCACGCTGGGATTCGGCTGCTCCAAATGACTCGTCGGCTTCTTCAGATGTTTCTGAGGATTCTTCTGCAGCAGCTTTGTTAGGGGTAGGTTCCTTAAGGAAGCGCCCCATCAGACTATTCATGGCGTCTTGAACTCGCTTGACTTGCTCCATAGACTGCCCCACCAGCCGATCCGAAGTTCGTTTGGTTTCAATCGCAATCGAAGATTCCTTGACAGAAATATCCCCATTGATAGCTACCCAGGTTTTCCGGCGTGTAAAAAATTCTAAATAGCCACTGATCTGAGCAATCCGGCGTCGACAATCGGACATACGTAGCTTAAGGCGTTGGCTGAAAGATTCCGACTGATCTTGTTGTTTCATCTGGAGAAAGCCTACGATAGCCCTCTCGTAAAAGCGCTTTGCCTGCTGAAATTTTTCTTCTGCACTTTTCCACTCTAGCACAAAGGCATCCTGTTCAGCTAGGCGAAATAAGCACCAACCCTGGTTACGATACATATCGGGTGTGGTCTTGTTGCGTAATTCGGCAGATTTACCAAATTTTTCGAGAGATTCGACAAAGTGCTCTAGCTTTAACAGTTCGAATCCTTCACGATAGTATTGTTGAGATAGCTCGGAGGAAGCGGCAGGATCAGTCATGGTTGATTTAGATTTTATGGGCAAGCATAGGTGCCGGGAGGAACAATCAATTCGGGATGCCGAACAATGGTTGTCGACTGTCCTGTTGTAAAATGGTAAGTGACTCGCTCTTCAGAAATGAAGAGAAACTCTGGAGCACTTTCTTCCCAGCCAGCATTGCGTCGAAACTCCCTTTCATAGACAACTCGGCAGAGATAATCAATTTGCTGCTGTTGCATGGTGGGATAGAGTAGGGAACGAGGAGATTGCTGACAAGCGCCGATAGCGAGAAGAATCAGGATGGTCAGCCAAGGGGCTTTTAGAAAAGACATGAACGTTGCCTGTGCTCAGAAACAACGGCGAGAAATCAGGAAGAAGCTTCCTGCACGGCTGCAGTTGATGGAAGCTCTTCGTCTTCAGGAATGCCTACGNGGTCCGATGATTCATGGCCAGGGTCAACACGCCACTGACGATAGCCATATTGCGCAGCATTGGCAATCTGGCGGGCGAAGCGGTCACGACCAAAGCGTTGGGTCTGCTTGCGCAGCTGCACTGGATCGAAGTCCTTCCACGTCTGCTCCATTTGCTCAATAGCAGCACAGAGGGCATCAACGCGGGCTTCCTTGAAAAAAATACCAGTCTGTTCGTTAACAGTTTCCAGTGCACCGCCACCCGCAAAAGCTAGCACTGGAGTACCCGCTGCCTGAGCTTCTAAAGGTGTGATACCAAAGTCGTCAATCCCCGGAAAAACAAAGGCCCGTGCCTGCTGATAAAGCGCNGGAAGTTCGTGAGAGGCTTGGTCTCCCAGGAATTCGATATTTGGTTCGGCAATGGATTGGCAATATTCCTGATCCTGACCCGTACCAACAATTCTCAAGGGTAGCCCCAAACGGTTGAAGGCTTCGATTGCCAAGTCAACCCGCTTATTTGGTGCGAAGGCCCCAACCATCAGGTAATAGTCCTGCTTGCTCACTGGCCCTTGCGGTACAAAGGCTTCTAGATCAACAGGTGGATAGACGACTTGAGACTCACGGTCGTAACATTCCAGAATTTTTTGACGAATGTTACGACTGTTGCAGAGGAAAGTGTGTACGCGCTTGGCGCTGGACTTGTCCCATTCTTTCAGATAAGGCCGCATTGCTTCTCCACCGAGGCGCTGTAAGCGAGAGGTCTGTATTCGCCGGAAGTAGAGATCGAAAGAGTCCCAGATATAGCGCATGGGGGCGTGTACGTAGGACAAGTGATAGGTGTTGGGTCCCACGCGAACACCCTTGGCAGCACAATGACTTGAACTGATGATGACGTCGTAGTCACTGAGGTCAAAAGCTTCAATCGCTGTTGGAAAGAGCGGCAAAAAGTAGCGATAGTGCTTGATGCCCCCAGGAATGTGCTGCAGGAAAGATGTGTAGATCGGCATCTCCGCAATTGTAGGTGAGACGCTGCCTGCCTGATGCACAAGCGTGTAGAGGTCTGCCTGGGGTAAAAGTTCACAGAACACCTCTAGGCACTTTTCTCCGCCACGCATACCGGTCAACCAATCGTGAACCAAGGCAATCCTTCGACCTTCCAGTAACGCCATCCTGTTTCTTTCTGAAGATTATTGGAGTTTGTAAACCGGTGAACGGTACCCGTCCCTGCCCAAATCTGCAACCAGAATCGTCCCTGTAACTATGCCATCTCCGACTGCTTCCAAGTGCTTCTGGATTCGTCTTCAACAACTACGCTTCCATGCCCATCATGGAGTANTGCCAGAAGAAGCCACTTTGGGACAGCGCTTTGTACTGGACTTGGAGTGTGCGTTCCATCCGCCATCAGAGCCTTGGGCTGACGAATTGTCGCACACAGTATCCTATGCAGAGCTTTGTGAACAAATCCGTGAGCTTTGTGAACAGCGTAGATTCAAGCTGCTGGAGTCACTAGCCGATGCGATTGTTGAACGTCTCCGTGTGGCATTTCCAAAGCTGGAATACATCCGAGTCTGTCTACACAAGCCTTCCGTTCCTCTAGCAGCCTTATTGGATGAGGCTGCTGTAGAACTTCGCTGGTGTAGTGAGACATGGCCAAACTCCCTGTCTTCTTCTTGATGTCTTCAAATCCCAACTTGCTCGATCTAGTGCTTCTGAAAAGGTGATACTTGCTGACCCAATCGAGATCTGATCTACTGATTTTATTTACCTACTATCTTCTCGCTTGGAAGCAGTCATGAAACTCCGAGTTGCTGCTGCAACACTAAATCAAACCCCACTGGACTGGCCCGGTAATCTTCGCCACATTCGTCAGGCAATTGAACAGGCACATCAGCAAGAAGTGCAACTGCTACTGCTGCCAGAGCTTTGTTTGACTGGATATGGCTGCGAAGATGTTTTTCATGCCGAACAACTGCATGATTATGCTTGGGAGCAACTGTTGTCACTGCTACCGCTCACCAATGAGATGGTCGTTGTTCTTGGAGTGCCGTTGCGTGTTCGCAAGCAGACTTACAATGCAGCAGCATTACTGGCGCACCAGCAGTTGGTGGGGCTAGTCTGCAAGCAGACGTTGCCTCAGCACGACCTGTTCTATGAGCCACGCTGGTTTCAGCCTTGGATGCCAGGCAAGCAGGAACTGCTGGAGCGGGATGGCCTGCAAGTACCGTTTGGAGATATCTGCTTTGATCTGGGGGGTGTACGAGTTGGGATGGAGATCTGCGAAGACGCTTGGGGCACCTCCCGTCCGGCGCAACGCTTGGCTTCTCAGGATGTGGATCTGATCCTCAATCCAAGCGCTAGTCCATTCAGTTTTGGTAAGATCCAGTTGCGACAACAGCTGGTCACAGAGTCTGCCCGTTCAACGGCTACGACTTATCTCTATGCCAATCTGCTGGGAAATGAGGCTGGCAGAATCATCTACGAAGGCAGCACTTTGATTGCTCACGGTCGGCAGGGAATGGTAGCATCCGGTCGTTACTTTTCCTTTACAGAATTCCAGATGACGACGGCAATTGTGGATCTGCGCCTGACACGTCTGGATCGTAGCAAGCTACCCGTTCGGGCTACGTCAGAACCCCCACCTCACTGCATTTTCTGCCCATTTTCCTGGAAATCTTTACCCATTTCTCTGAAATCCACAGCGAAATCATTGGCGCCACCTCCGAGTAAGCATGAGGAATTTACTCACGCAGTGAGTCTCGGACTGTGGGACTATCTGCGCAAGAGTTGCAGTCTTGGTTTTGTAGTTTCAGCCAGTGGTGGTGCGGATTCCTCCAGTCTGGTGGTATTGGTTTACCTGATGCTGCGTCTCGCTGATGAGGAAATGGGCCGTGCCAAGCTGATCGAATACCTGACAAGGCTCTGGTCAATGGACCTACCAGCTGATATTTCACTCACGGAGTTGATGTCACGCTTATTGCTAACCATCTACCAGTCAAGTGANAATTCTTCAGTAACTACACGGTCTGCTGCACGCACAGTTTGTGAATCGGTCGGTGCCCGACACTTCGAATACGATATCCAACCCTTGCTGGATCAACACCGTGGCTGGATGGAGCAGCAACTGGAACGACCGCTGGACTGGCAGCAAGACGATTTGGCCTTGCAGAACATTCAGGCTCGGGTCCGAGCTCCTGGAGCTTGGTTTCTGACGAATCTTCACGGTGCACTGCTGTTATCCACTAGTAATCGGAGTGAGGCTGCTGTGGGTTACGCAACCATGGATGGGGATACGGCAGGGGGACTTAGCCCGCTTGGGGGAATAGACAAAGCCTACCTGCGCGAATGGTTGCGTTGGTTAGAAAAAGAAGGATTGCCAACGATCGGTCCGCTGCCTTTTTTGCATTGCGTGAACGNNCAGGAACCGACGGCGGAATTACGACCGCTTGCCGCCGCACAGTCTGACGAAGATGATCTGATGCCCTATCATGTGTTGGACACAATTGAGCGTGTGGCAATTCGAGAACATCGCTGGCCACTAGAAATTTGGCATGACCTGCAAGAGCGTTTTTCAGAGCTTTCACCGGTTCAGCTAGCACATTATACAGAACGCTTTTTTCGTCTATGGTGTCGCAACCAATGGAAACGAGAGCGTCTGGCACCGTCCTTTCATTTGGACGAAGAAAATCTGGATCCGAAAACATGGTGTCGCTTTCCGATCCTTTCGGGAAACTTTGAGACTGAGTTGGAAGCCCTCAGAGCTGCCGCACACCCAACCTCCCTAGACTCGTAGGAGTATTGCTTCATGGAACAGGGAACCCTAATCGGTAACATCCTCGCCTGGGTGTTATTGGTGGTCGCAATGACCTTCGACTTCGTCAACTTCAGCCTAGATATTGGTAAGCTGAAATACTTTGTTGATGTACCCTCTTTGATGATTGTTTTTGGAGGAACGATCGCCTCCACCTTCATTCTCCACCCAATGGATGAAGCGAAGACTTTTGGCAAGAGCATTGGGGCTACCTGGAAGCCTAATAACGTACAGTTGGTAGAGACTCTAACTCTGATTGTCGATGTTGCAAAGATCGCTAGGAAGAACATCCTTGCTATCGAAGATGCTTTGCCCAGCATTGAAAACCTCTTTCTCCGCAGTGGATTGCGGCTAGTCGTGGACCGAGTCGATCGGCAGGCAATCGTTGATATGATGTCTCACGAAATGAAGTTCACCATGGCCGGTAAGGACAGTGAGGCAGCTGTACTTGGGACGATGGGTTCTCTCTGCCCTGCCTGGGGGATGTTAGGAACACTCGTCGGCTTGGTGCTTCTGCTCCAGAATCTGGACGATCCCTCTGCGATCGGTCCTGCGATGGCGGTTGCCTTGATTACAACGTTCTATGGGTCGCTTTTCGCTAACGTTATTTTCAATCCGTGTAAGGGTAAACTCGACATCTACAATGCTGAGTACAAGACGTTGATGGAGATGATCAAGGACGGTGTGCTGTACATTGAGCGTGGTGAGCGACCAGATTTCATCGAGTCCGACTTGATGAACTACCTCCCACCCGACAAGAAGGCAATGTATGAAGCGCTGAAGTTTGAAAACCAAGGCGGTGGCGGCGAAGGCTGACCTCGCTGACTACCCCAAGTTGGAGAATGCATGGGACAAATCATCGATTCCGACGATTGCCCGATATGTGAGGAATTCAAGGACGGCTGGATTTTTACGTATGGAGATCTGGTCACCTTACTGCTGTGCTTCTTCATCCTGCTCTTCTCGCTCTGCAAGATCGACGATCACAAGCTCAAGCAAATCTCTGATAGTTTCCGTTCGCTTCCGCCAGGAAGTCCGTTTCTTTTCAGTGGGCGATCTTCTAACTTAGAGCATGCGGCTCAGGAGCTGGAAAAGATGGATATGCCCGACAGCGTGAACGTAAGNGCAGGAAAAGAAGGGGTGGAAGTATCCTTCAGCCGAAATGTCGCCTTTGCCCAGGGATCCATCGAGTTGAGCCGAGAAGTCAAGGAGATCATTGACAAAATGTTACCAACGATTGGCCCGTTAACCAACGACATACTGATTTCAGGACACACGGATCCGACTGATGTCAATAATCGCTTCCCATCCAACTGGGAAATGTCGATAGCCCGAGCCAGCGCGATTGCGACCTATTTGGAATCGAAGGAAATTCCAACCAAGCGGATTCAAGTAGCTGGCTTTGGTGATTCCCGTCCACGCTTCTTCGGTGACACAGCTTACAAGCGCTCGCTCAACCGTCGTGTTGAGATCCTGCTGATGCCTGAAGACATGCAGCGCTGATTCCCTAACCCAACGGATACNAACTGCATGGGTATTCCAATTGATGAAGAAGATTGTCCGGTCTGTGTGGAGTTCAAGGATGGTTGGATTTTCACGTATGGAGATCTGGTTACCTTACTACTTTGCTTCTTCATTCTGCTCTTCTCAATGTGCAAGTATGAGATTGAGAAGTTCAAGAGTGTTGCTGAGAGCTTTAAGCCCTTGCCAGCGGGTACTCCATTCATGGAAGAAGGTAATGACTCCATGGTGGAGCAAATCTCCAAGAATGTTGAAAATACCGAGCTGGGCGACAGCACCAATGTGACGGCAGAAGCTCGGGGAGTAGTTGTTTCCTTCAGTGCCCAGGCTTTCTTCGAGCCAGAATCCAGCGAATTGACAGCGGATGCTCGTAAAGAACTTCAGCGCTTTGCCCAATTGCTATTTCTACTGCCGAATCCTATCCAGATTGAAGGCCACACCGACAACACCCCACTGACGAAATGGTCTTCAGGCTGGGAACTATCTGGTGCTCGCGCGGCTCGAGTTGCAAGATTCTTGATCGAAACGGGCCTGGAAGCCGATAAGGTGACGGCTAAGGCCTATGGGGCTAATCGTCCGCGTTTCCGCAACGACTCTGAAATTCAGCGTGTTCTCAACAATCGAGTAGAATTGATCATCCTGCCGGTCGAAGAGTGAACTCTATCTAATCCGCTCCTGTCTTTTTTCACTCGCACCTCCACTCTCTTCTGCTAGCCTATAAAGCTTTTCAAAGTTTCCTCTGCCAGTCACGCCCTCCTAAGCTCAATCTGCATGGAACTCACCGCCGAACAGCGGGACATTGTCGATTTTCCCTTACGCCACGGAGAGATCCTTAAAGTGGTAGCCTTCGCGGGAACCGGCAAAACCACTGTCCTTGAACAATTCGCCCGAGCCCGCCCGAGCCTTAGGCTACTTTACGTAGCCTTCAACAAATCTGTCCAGCAGGAGGCTGAGCAGCGTTTCCCTAAAAACGTACATTGTCGTACGATCCACTCGTTGGCCTGGCGTAATGAAGGGCTTCGATTTCGGCACAAGCTCGTCAATCAGATACGCGCCAATCAAGTGATGGACTGGTTGAATCTGGACCAGCACGAGGTTGCTCGCTTTGTGATTGATACTTTGCAGAATTTTCTTGTGTCGGCCGATCCTCGACTCCATAGCGCCCACGTGCCAACCATCGCTCGAACTNACTTTGGTCCTAAGCATTTGCCAGATTTTGTACAACAAGCACGTGAGTTGTGGGTGCGCATGAGTGATCCACAGCATGAAATACCGATGTTGCATGATGGCTACCTCAAGCTTTTTCAGCTTTCAAAACCCGAACTGCTCTATCACATCATTCTGCTGGATGAAGCTCAGGACACGAACCCCGTAACAGCCCAACTACTGCTTCAACAGACTTGTGCCAAGATCATGGTGGGAGATCCGCATCAGGCCATCTATCAGTTTCGGGGAGCTATCGATGTGCTCTCTAAAGTACCAGTGAACGCCACGCGTTACCTGACCCAGTCCTTTCGCTTTGGCCCTACCATCGCCCAAGCAGCAACAAGTGTACTGCGTCAGTTCAAAGCAGAATCTAATGCNATCCGAGGTGCAGAGAAAACTGATCAACTTGGTAGAGTGCAAGGCAGCCCTTTTGCCTACCTGGCACGCACGAATGCAGCTCTTTTCGACCAGGCCACTCAATATCTGGGACTACGTAAGTTTGGCTTTGTCGGGGGAGTACAGGGCTATCAGCTGCCTGTGATCACGGAAACCTGGAAGTTGTTTGAAGGACGCAAGAAAGAAGTACGAGACTCTTATCTGAAGACCTTTAGTTCCTATGAAGCTCTAAGGGACTATGCCACTCAAGTGGAGGACTTTGAGTGGCTTGGACGCTGTCGGTTAGTGGAAAAACACCAGGGAATGATTCCAGAGTTGGTCAAGGAAATGTTGGAACAGTCAGTAGCTCAGGAGGAGGCCGAAGTCCTCTTCTCTACAGTGCACAAGGCCAAAGGACTGGAGTTTGCCCAAGTGTTTCTGGCAGATGACTTCCCAGTTTTGGTACGTGAAGGGCGTCCCTTGCCACGAGAAGAACTCGCCACTGAAGAGGTCAATATGATCTATGTGGCAGCTACCCGAGCAATCGACCNTTTGCAGCCCAACGCTCGCCTCCAGAGCTTTCTGGATATCTGCTGAATAGGCTAAAACTCAATGGTGGAAGAGCCGAATCTTGGAGAAGGCCATGGTCATGCCGTACTCATTGGCAGCTGTAATGACTTGCTCGTCCCGGTTGCTTCCTCCTGGCTGTACCACATACTTCACACCATGCCGAGAGGCCTGATCTAGGTTATCTCGGAAAGGGAAGAAAGCATCAGAAGCTAGAGCCACACCCTGGAGTTGAGTGAGCCATTCCTGTTTTTGCTCAGAATCCAGCAAGAGAGGGGTTTGATTGAAGAGCTGGAGCCATGCTTGTTTTTCTAGTGGAGTCATTTCCCCTTCAATATACCCTACCCGCGCATTTGTACGGTCCACTGCTTTCACTCCATCCGCAAAGGGTAGGGATCGTACCCTGGGATGTTGTCGTAGGAACCAGAGATCAGCCTTGCGTCCAGCGAGCTTCGTACAGTCAATACGGCTCTGCTGGCCTGCTCCAATACCAATCATCTGTCCATCCAGTGCATAACCGACCGAATTGGACTGTGTGTACTTCAGCGTGATCGCAGCGAGTACCAGATCACGTTGAGCGTTGGTGGGTAGGTTCTTGTTCTCAGTAACGAGCTCCCCCAGCAAGTTCTCAGCGTTCAGCAGCAGATTATTTCGCTGTTGTTGAAAGACCACTCCGTAGATTTCACGAAATTCCTCATCCGGGGCTGTATATTCAGGATCAGCCTGTAAGACCACATAACTGCCCCCTTTTTTAGCTTTCAGGATTTCTAGAGCCTCTGGTTCAAACGCTGGCGCAATCAGGCCATCAGAAACCTGGGTACGAATGATCTTTGCCGTCGAAAGGNCGACCTTTCGACTCAGTGCGATGAAGTCACCAAAGGACGATAAGGGATCGGCACCCCGTGCCCGCAGATAGGCCACAGCCAACGCGCTCAGATCCTTATCCTGGCAGTCATAGACTTCTTCAAGAACTTCACTAAGCGGAGTGCCGACAGCGGCTCCTGCTGGGCTAACGTGCTTGAAGGAAGCTGCAGTGGGCAGGTTCAGGGACTGATCCAACTCCCAAACCAACTGCCAGGCGTTCAGGGCATCCAGGAGGTTGATGTAGCCTGGTTGGCCATTGAGCACCTCAAACGGTAACGAAGATTGCCTCGTTGATAGCAGAGCTGCTGGTTGCTGATGTGGATTACAGCCATACTTGAGAGGAAACAGGGGTTGATATGAACGTTGTATGGCCATAACAAATTTTCAGATTTTAAAAAAAATAAATTCAGTAATTTATATTGTAAAACAGATGCGCGTAAAAACAGTCAAACGAAGCTGTTTCTAAGTATGCAGGAAAATAATTTTGTGAGCATCTATCTGCTAAGTTTTTAATGTGCAACTGCTATCACTGGCATCACGCACACTCAAATCCAATCTAGCTCAACTCCTCATGAAATGCGGCCATTCAGACAACTCAGAGTTACATTGACGTGAACAATGACTGATAAGAGGAGCCGTGGAATTGATATGGGAGTGATTACAAAAAAAACTTAGATTTTTCGGCGAGTCAAACTAAAGGTTTGGGATGAAGGGCCTTGCGGAGGTTGGGAGGCTAGAAAAAAAGCTAGGGGGATAACATCATCAGGTTCTTTGATCCACTCCTTGTTTGGATCAAAAAGTGAGTCATTGGGGTCATTAGATCTTTGACTACTTTGATATGTTTTGACAGGGCCTGGGATCAACTCATTGACTGAGATTTGATGAGGTTTTAATTCTTCACCAAGCACCTTTGTTAACATCCAGAGACCAGCTTTCGAAACACAATATGCTGAATTGCCTACCTCACCAGAGTGGCCAAGTCCCGAACCAATCGTGATAATTTTAGCATGATTAGCTTTTTTGAGGTAAGGCAAAGCTGCAAAAGAACAGTAATAGGCTCCGATTAAATTAACATCAATAACTTTTTTCCAGTTAGCTGGATTACTATTTTCAAGTCTCTCACGATCTGCTGAAATCCCAGCGTTTAGGAATAGAATGTCTATGCATTGATGAGAAGAACCGAAAGAAGAAATGGATTTAGAAACTGAATCAAAATCACTTACATCTGCAATCAATGCTTCCGCACTGCCACCAGAAATTTCTATATCTTTGACAGTTGAGAAGACCTCCTCATGGGTACGCGCGAGGCACCCAACAAATGCACCTTCTTTGGCGAATGCAATTGCGAGAGCGCGTCCAATTCCACGACCAGCACCTGTAATTAATATGTTCTTAGATTCAAACATCACTTGGCTTAACGAAAAAGCAAGGAAGAGCCAAAACTGTCAGATAAGACAAAGCAGCGATCATGAGAGCAAGTTAGAAATCTCTTTATTAGAAAGGAAGTTGTGAACTAATGGTTGGGATTGATCTTTCTGAGATTGTTGCCAAGAGACGTGAATACCTTCATTAGTTACAAGTGCATCTACGTAACGGCTACAGCCAGTACCCCACAGCGAGATAAAGTGGGGATGGAGAATAGAAATCTTCTGTAAAGCCGGGAAATCTTGATCAAAACCAAAATAAATACCACCGAGTTCTTCACAGGAATAACCCCGGGGCCTTTGATGTCCAGAAGTATTTTGGGGTAGTTCATTCATGCATTCAGCACCATCAAAAAAGTAAATGGAACACGGTGCTAAATCTGTGAAAGGACCTATTTGAGGTAAAGGAAGTCTGGAGGTGATACGAGTAGTGGCAATATCCCAGGAATGACCCTT
Organism: Deltaproteobacteria bacterium; assembly: GCA_002683655.1. Lineage (GTDB taxonomy): Bacteria > SAR324 > SAR324 > SAR324 > NAC60-12 > JCVI-SCAAA005. The sequence goes on along the minus strand of NYTS01000052.1, from coordinate 6,096 downwards.
CTCAATAATACACCAATCAGCAATGTCAAAACCATTGGAGGTGTTCCTTCTCGCATAACCAGTACTACCAGAAGCCCAAGTGAAAGGATGGGTACAAAAGAGAATATGATCAGATTTTGAACCCCAAACTACAGGGTCTTTGACATGCAAGTGTTCAAACTTTTCATTACATACGAAGATTTCATCGATCAATGATTCATGAAAATCAGAAAGTGAATTAGAGGTGATTCTACCAACAGACCAGACTCCAGTACCTGGCTTCTGATAATCATTTAGGCTTTCAGGATATTCACGTGACTTCTCAACAGAAAAGAATATTTCCCAATTGTCGTCAGCAAGCCTATTAAGCGCTGATCCTTCAATCGAAAGTACTCTAAGGTGATCATTTTCAAGAGCAGATTTAGACCAACTCATTACTTTCTGAAAGGTGCTTGCCTTATCTTCAGACTTAAACAGTGAGAGTTCAAGACCTCGAGGTCCAGCACCCACTCCTGTTCGAGAATCTCCATGATCTCTGTACCTGCCTATCAACCACAAATGGCCAAGCTCATCTGAAATCATATTTCCACCACCAAACCAATAGCCTTTTTTTTGATCATTTGATGGTACAATTATTTTAGCTTTTTCTTGATTAACTAATTGAGAAGAAAATTGAATTAATTTTTCAATAATAATCGAATTAATTTGTTCCATATAACTATGTTTTTATTTGTTAGATCCTGAAGTAAGTCCACCAATAATTTGCTTTTGAAAAATTCCTGTGATGATCAAAACAGGAATAATAGATAGAAACGTTGCCGTACTAATGGTCTCCCAAGGGAATGAGTACTCGCCAGGATAAAGAGATATGCCGACAGGTGCAGTTCGCATATCGTTGTCATGAAGAAGAACTAATGAAAGTGGAAACTCATTCCAAGAAAAAATAAATACAATCAGACTAGTAGCAAAAATACCTGGTTTAGATAAAGGGAGTATTATTCTCCAAAATATATCAAATGGACCACATCCATCAATCTTGGCAGCATCTTCAATTTCAAAAGGTATGGTACGAATATAATTTGCTAAAATCCATATGGCCATAGTGATAAATAAACCAGTATGAGCTATAATTAAAGATGGATAGGAATTAATAAGATTCAAATTTTTAAAGACTATAAAAATTGCTGGTAGTATTGCAATGTTCGGAAACATTGAAACACCTAGCATACCGAGCATAATCGAAAAACTACCTCTAAATTTTATTCTTACAAGAGCATAAGCAGCTAGGCCACCAAATAAAATTATTGTGACTGTAGTAAATACAGCAATAATGGTACTATTTAGAATATATCTCAGTAGTTCAGGGGAACTATTAAAAATCTTTATATAATTGTCAATTGTACCAGGAGAAGGGAATAATTTTGGTGGCCAAGCATAAATATCTTTAGCCGGCATCAGAGACGTAAAAAATAACCAAATGATAGGAAAAAAAGAAATTAATACAACTATAATTGATATGAAATATATCAAAAATTTTATTCTAAATTTTGATTTCACTAAAATTAGTAGTTGAATTAGATTAAAACTTAATAATCAATATTTTTTATTGATTTGATATATATCAAACTCATGATCATTATCAGAATAAATTGAACAATTACCATGCTAGATCCATAATTAAATTCAACAAATTCAAAAAGGACTCGATATGAATATAATGAAATAGTTTCTGTCGTATTTAGTGGTCCACCATCAGTAAAATTAAATGGGAGTTCAAAAACTCTAAGTGCATCCATAGTTCTCAGTAATAGAGAAACAATAATTGCTGGAGTTAACAAGGGTAGTGTAATGTAAAAAAAGGATTTAAGATCACTGGCTCCATCAGTTTTTGCACTTTCATATAAATCTTTGGGGATTGTTTGTAATCCAGCTAGGAGTAAAAGTGCCATGAATGAGCTGGTCTTCCATGTAGAAACAGACATCATTGCGATCATAGCCAGTGGCTCTTTGCCAAGCCAGTTTAGCTGATTTTCAATTAATCCAATACTTATTAATCCGTAGTTAATTATTCCAAACTCAGTGTTAAACATCCATCTCCACATTATCGCATTTAATGCAGTTGGTAATGCCCACGGAAACAAAATGGCAACTCTAACAATACCTCTAAATTTGAATTCTTTATTTAATAAAACTGCAATGACTAACCCAAAAATTAATTCTGCTGGTATGGTGAAAAAAGTGAAAATCAATGTATTATTGAATGACTCAACAAATCGATCATCGCTGATTAAATTGGCATAATTCTCAAAAGACCATTCACTATTTTCACTATATTCTGGCTTAAGGCTATAGAGGAAAGCTTGTATTACAGGGTATACAAGAACGAAGATAACGACTAGCAGTGATGGAAGAACAAACAGATAACCAATTCGAGTATTACGATGTAATTTGAAGTAGTCTAGTTGCAAGTAGGATCTTTTTTTTCAGTGCCAAGCACTGCTTTGAGTAGAAAGCAGTGCCCGGAATTCATATGTTTATTTTCTTTCACTAGGAAGGAATCGCTTAATCTGGTTTTCTGCATCCTCCATTGCTTTTGCTGGCGTTTTCCGTTGATGCAGTGCTTCTGTAATTTCTGCCTGCATAATTTGGGAGACTCTATTATAGCGCTCACCTGTTTCAGCTGACGGTCTGACGACTCCAACCTTATAGTTTTCTCCAAGAATTTGCAGCACTGAACCTTTCAGAGAAGGATCTTGATATACTGCATTGATTGTCGGTGCTTTATTTGAAATTTTTGCAGATTCTAATTGCGATTCATACTTTGTGAAATATTTTATTAGCTTTGCAGCAGCCTCCTTGTGCTCTGAGAACTGATTTATTGCTAATAAATATCCACCTATCGTAGTAGAATGACTATTTTCATTCCCTTCAAAATATGGATTTCTTGTTATTTCGAATTTGTCCTTGACTGGAGAATCATCAGCACTCAGAGGACTTATTACAAAATCTTGTACCATCAAAAATACTGCTCTCTCCTGTTGAAATAGAACCCTCGCATCATTTGGCTTAAAGGTAAGTATGCTTTCATTTGCGATTTTATGCTTGTGTAATATATCAACCATTGCCTGCATTGCTTTTACACCTTCGGGACTATCTACCGCAATTTTGCCTTGCTCGTCAAAGAACTTTCCACCAGCTCCATAGAAGAATGTTAGCCAATTCATAAATAGACCTTCAATCTTTGCCCACATATTTACAAATCCAACTAATTCAGGATTTTTCTCCCCTTCTAGGATTGTTTTCGATTGGCTTATCAATTCTTCCCAAGTTTTGGGCGCTGTAAATCCATATTTTTCCAATAAATCGCTGCGATAAAATAAATGTGTACCATCTATATAAAGCGGAATTGCATATAGTTTTCCGTCTACTGTTGCTGCTTCTGCAAAACTTTGATTGTACTTGCTTAGCTCTGCCTTTGTGAATAGATCATTTAACGGTGCTATCCATCCTCTTTTTGCAAAATCACCTGGCCAAATAACATCGACTGAAATGATGTCAGGCTTCTCACTCTCAGCCGTAAAATTTGTAACATATAACTTTCTTGATTCATTAGGTACGTCAGAAATCTTTTGCCAATTTACTTTTATTTGAGGATTTTCTTTCATAAATTCTTCAATTAGTCTTGGTGTCATTTTACCAAAACCTCTTGGTCCAATTGATATTGTTATTTCTGTCTCTGCACTGAATGCTATTGAAGCATATTGAAATACTAAAAAGAATATTGTGAATAATTTAATCATTCTCATTTTGACCTCATATAATCATTTGAGTAATTTAGTTTAAAATCTCTTAGAGAATTAAACTGAAAAAATGTTTTTTATTATTTAATCTTTTTGATGTCAAGTTATTTCATTTGCAAATAAAAGCGCTAATATTCAGTTGAGTTATGAATTCACCAGTTGTAGCAATTGGGTAGTTAAGACAAATGAATCTATCTCTGAGATTTCGAGATCTAACGATGTAATGTCCTCACCGTTATCAGCCAGTCTATATTTTCTTTGGGACTATGAATTGGAGTGCCCCAACGCTATTGCTCCCAGGTGTTTTGATGAATGTTCCAGACACTACAAATAGGCACCAACAACTCTTAAGTTTTAACGTTGGCTCAGAATGAAGGACCAAGTGGGTGATGAGGGTGGTGCTGTTATAAAAGGCATTTTTCCAGGAGGCTGAGTAGTATCATTGGGAATCTGAGCCTGCATGCGCTAGAGTACTAAGCATGTTAAGGCCGCAGCAGTCGTCAGGGGCCATTCCAACCCGATCCAGTCAGCTGTGGTCCCGACCAACAAAGCACCGATAGCTGGCCCTTCCCGAAGAACCAGACCATAAAGAATGAGCAGGCGTCCCCGGAACTGTGATTCTACCTCCAACTTCAGCATGATTTGGATTGAGATGCCACTCACCATCAGCAACAAACTACACCCCGCTACAACGATCACAGCAAGCACAAACGATGGACTCCAGGAGAGAATGGCTAGCAGTAAATACAAGCCCCAGGCAGAAAAGTAGAAAATTCTCGGCAGCGCTTCGTGAGGTTGCTGACTCATCCAGAGGCTACCAGCAACGGCTCCAAGTCCCAGCTCAGAAGAGAGCAAAGCCAATCCCTCTACTCCTTGGTGAAACAACAGATCTGAGATCCCCGGTAGTAGTTCTGCAAGTTGTCGAACGCCAAGGCAGAGTATGATAAAGATGGCTAACCAGGGCCTGAGCAAGGGATGTTGACGAGCATAATGCAAGCCTGCATGGATGCTTTGAATTAGGCTTGCTTGTGCAGTTTGACGAACTTGCTCTACGTGCTCTTCCTAAATCTTTAAATACCGCAGTACTCTCCAGAACCAGCAGTAGCCGGTTGCGCTGAAGCCCAATAAAATGGTTGGACTCAGCCATACCAGCCCAGTTCCCGCCAGCATGGGTCGAAGAAATCTTGCCAGGTTGAAGATGATTGCGTTGAGTGAAACGGCAGATGTCAGGTGCTGGTGAGGTACCATTGAAGAGACCAGCGCCATCCGTGAAGGCTGAGCGAAGCTCGTGACTACCCCCTGCATCAAAACCAGACCAAGTAAAACAGGGAGAATTGGCAAATTATTCACTAACAGTAGGCAGAACAGCAAGGCCTGGAGAAAAATCAGTCCCTGGGTAATTCGAAGTACCTTGATGCGGCTGTACCGGTCTGCAAAGACTCCTGCTACAGGAGCCAGCAGCAGGGAGGGAGCCAGTTCAGTCATTGAAATTGCCCCCAGCCAGAAACCGGAATGGGTCATCTCCGTGAGCCAACCAACCGTAGTACGTTGTATCCAGAGTCCCAGGAGGTTGGGGATGTTGCTGAGTGCGTATTCACGTTAGCGATGCTGGGCCAGTGCCTGGTGGATCGGATTTTTCTGCCAGCGTTCGATCAAAGCTAGCGGCATGGGGGCTCAGTTGTAGAGCGGTGGGATGGCTTCAATCTCTGTTCGGGCAATTTCAAAGCGGCTCTTGCAGTATTCGCAGGTAACTTCCAGGTGTGCCTGACCCGGTTCAAAGAGAGCTTTTCCTTCGTTGATATAGAGCGATTGGAGGTTTGCTAGCATGCGTTCCTGTGAGCAATTACAATGATACTGAACCGTGCGTGCTCCCATTGGCTGGAACTGTAATTCCTGAAAGTAGACGGCGAGTTCTTCTGGTTGCTGTAGTCCACGATTCATCAGGTCCGCTAGGCGTGGTCCGTAGAGTTCATCACAGTGCAGCAAGGCTTCGCTGGTATGATCAATCTCGGTATCTCCTGGCAGCCCAGGCAGCTGCAGAACTAGATAGCTCTGATCACTATTTTGGGAAACCCGTACCAGGCTATTGAACTGGTAGGAGCGCTCTAGCACCTGATTGATGATGCTACGTAGAGAAACTCCGTTGACTTCAATGATTGAATTGTAGGGCTCCTTGGCGTTCTGGAAACTCTTGCGCACTCGGACAATGCCAGTGATGCGTTCTGGAAACTCTTTGAGGTCTTCTGGCATCAGCAAGCAACGAACATGTCCTCCTGCTGTGATTTCGAGTTTCACCCGAAGATACGGATCTTCAGCA
>NYTS01000051.1 GCA_002683655.1 Deltaproteobacteria bacterium | reverse complement strand
TCATATGCAAATTTTTGGAGTTGGAGCTTAAGGGTTGTTTAGTTTATGGATGAGCAGTTTCAAAGAAACTTCCGACATGTTTTTGGATTTGCTGTAGCAAAGCGTTTTACGATGGAGCCTTGCTAGATAATGCCTCAGTCGGCAGTTGAGTGATTCGATTTGGGTGGTGAAGGTCTTTCCCGCGTAATGCTTGGCGTGTGGGATAAAATTCTCGTAGGCCTTCAGCAAGTCCGTGCCATAGCCCATCGTCGGCAGGTGCTTGATCTGCTACCAGAGAACTCTACCGGTTTTGATCATCCTTCTTCCACAGACAAAGCCTTTGGACCTTGCCAAAGATGGAGTCCACCGCTATCCAGAGCCAACATTTGGACTTTCTTTGCCGATAAAGCTGCGGAGTTCATCGACTTCGATGAAGGAGCAGGCTTCGGTCTGCGGTGGGTTTACTGGGAGTGCTTTGGCAGCTTGCACCAACCAGCGAGAGAGAGTCTCGGGATGGATCTCGAGAACCCTGCCGATAGCTTAGCATCCCCATCCCTTCTAGATAGAGCGGACAGGCCTGTTGCTTGAGGGCTGGATCTTTGCCTCGTCGTAGCGTCTGAAAGATTCGTCGGTAGGCTTGGCAACGGTGGTAGCGTTGGACACCACGGCTAGTGCCATAGCGTATCTAGTCCGGATGAGCACAGTGAGGACATTGCATCGTTAGTTCTCCAAATCTCGGAGATTACTTCCTTTGTCTAAACAACTGAACTGCGCCAATCTCTCATAATGGAGTCTAAAAAGTCTTTGAACCTTACTCTCCACCAGCTTGGTCTCTATGAGAATTTTACCTCAAAATTCCATCATTTATTTAGGCTATTCAAATCAACTTAACTCAATCAGTAACGGTAGCCCTTGTTTATTGACAATTTGGAACATTTACTGCTTATTTCGCACATTCTCAGCCATGGAAGGTTACTTTTGATTTAGTGCATTATGGAATTTTCCTGTAACCTTTGTTCCAAAAAAGGCTGTGATGAAAAGAGTTGAAATCTTCTTTAAGTTCTCTTCGATTTTATCATTATTTTTTTCTTTTTTTTCTAGTAACGCTTTTGCTTTGGGAGTTGGTTCAACCAAGGATTTCTTGGCGATCGGTGTGCACCAATTAGCTGCTCAGAAAGAAGCTAGATTTGATACTCTTGATAATGGAGAGAATTATGAAAATGTTAAGCCTGGATTAACCCAAATTTATACACAATTCAATAAATCCTTGAGTACGAACAATACAGACACACTATATTTTCACTTTGGTTACACGAATCTAGATATTTATAAAAAATCAGGTAATACAACATTTGATCTTGATGGATTGGGCGCTTATACAGGCTTCCATTTTGGTAAACCTGTGTTGCTGGGACTTGGTTATGAGGCAGGGATGATGAAAGGAGCTTTGACCAGCGGAGAAGCAGGTGCTTCCAATCAATATTTTGAAAGGTTTGACGGTACGTACAATAGTTACTACTACCAAATAGGTTTTGAACTCGGCGGTGATTTAACAAAAGCTTATATTTACTTCTTACAAAAATTAATCACTTTTAACACTTCATCTGTTGATCTGGACTCGATTAATTCCACGTATGATGGTGGAGGTATTTCATTCATGACAAGTTTTTAGGAAATATCCTTCGAATCTTGAAAAGTATAATTTATCTCCAGAAAGAGCTAAGTCTTTATTCAGAGGTATTCCAATCAGTATTGTAGCCATCTTTTCCTAGAAGAACACACAAGTTAAAATTGCAAATAAACCAATGGATTTATTCTATTGAATGTTGAACAAGAGCCATAAACTTATTAAGAATTGTGTCCAGGCGCATGAGTTACCTCCTAGTAAGATTCAAATCTCGTAACCCCACGCCAATTGTGCCCAGGCACACAAACACATTCACCGCTGTGTATTCAGAGGGTCAAGAACCTGAAACTACCAGTTCCAGTCGCTCTTCTGTCTACTTATCCTTCTATTCTTCTTTAATCTGCCTTTTCCATTTCTCTACAATACTCTTCAGTATCGCTAGTTGTTGATCCTGAATACTGGCCTCATGATGGGTAATGTTGCAGATCAGTTTCTCAGAGAGCAGGTTAGGATGGAAGCGACTGGCGATACACTTGCGGCCATCGATCGCGACTCAAGCAACATCAGGTTGCATTTCTCCATTCTCTGCCTTCGACACCAGCGGTTCCATCATGTTGGCATGATGGAATCCTCGTTCCTGTAGGGCTGATAGGTAAGCCTTCCGATGCCCCTCGTTTTGTGTAGGAACTTCTAGATAACATTCCCACTGCGCTCCAATCTAGGCCAAGCTACTTCCATCCGCAATTATTTCACAGACTTCATCTAGATTGAGTCGATCAAGTCGCTGAATTATGCTCTCTGCCATAACTTCCTCACGCTGAAGAATCAGGATGGGATAGATGCAAAAGTTTTGTGGATTTTTTTAAAATTAATTTCAGTACTATAACAGAAATAATTAAATATAAAACTGGGCTACAGCTGGAGAATGTTTGGGCTAAATTGCTCAGAAATTCAGATAAAAAAAGTTCAAATGCAAATCCATTTACCAATAAGCATGACAGATTGAGAAGCCATTAACACACTCATCTAACCAAATGAATGCAGGAATCAACTTTATTTTGTGTTTTTCTTTTGTTCTTCCACCAGTTGCTTTAAGTATTCGATGTATTCCTGCTGAATTTGGATAATCTGGTCCTTATCCTTCATACGTTCACTCTCTTGGTTGATGGACTGCAGTGAATCTGTCTTCTGCATCTTGCCTTCATGCTCTTCTAGCCAACACACATCAATTTGACGTTCATTCAGTAATTGACGGATTTGGTGAAAAGGGAAATCTCCACGCGAGATTTTTTGTGAAAGAGTTGACTTCTTAATTCCAAGTAAATCAGCTAATTCACGGTCAAAACGTAATCCAAGTCTTCTCTTTGTGATTTCAAAAATTTCTTTTGGTCTATTCATAATAATTTCCATTTGTCTTGGGCCCCAGTTCTCCTTCGTGCCGCCAAAACTCTCAGGAGGCTGGTTTTTTTAAAATTGGTTTGCTTTAAATGACTTAGGACTTACGCAAAAGTGCTTGCGAAAGCCGGATTTCTGAGTTGTTTGCAAAGGTAGTCATCCAGTAAGCCCTCTTTGAGGGCTTAGATGGTTGTTTTGGCCAGCATTGCTGCCTGATGGAGCCGGGCCCAAGCCAGCAGCGAGGCCGTGATGCGATTGCGTTGGGCTCTTTGTTTTCGGCAATGACACCACTGAACCCCGATGGTTTGTTGCCATTGGCGGTGAAACTGCTCGATCTGCCAGCGCACCGCAGCCTGCTTTCGGACTGCCGAGGCAGAAGCTTCAGAAAGATCGTTGGTGACGATCCATTCGGTGTCTCCGGTAGAGGAGACCAACCCGAACAGTTTGACCTGATGTCTCTTGGGAAATTTCTTGAGGTGAACGAGTTTTCTGTGCGGCTCTTCACTCTCATTAAAGGGCAGAGTATCCAGTCGTTGGTAAGGAGTTTCAGGGCCCTGAGTCGCTTGTCGGTTCCGCTTCAGAGGGCCATCGTAGACTTTGTTGGCCGCCTCGCTCGCTTTGATCACCTCCATGCTGGCATACCACGAATCCATCAAGACTACCCCGATCGCCTCGGCACAGCTTTGGAGGGCACGGTCGAACATCTCCAGGAGGTGATCGATCTTGCTGTGGCCATCACACTCTGGATCGAAGAGGCGAAAATCGAGAACCCAGAAGCGCTGCAACTCTGGGTTGAGCAGACACAAGTGACCACCCCGATGCCGGAAATCACTGCATGGGCGTTGCCGCTCCACTGTCGTCGTACCATTTCAATGAAACAGGAATGTCGCTTGTCGAGAACTGTGTCGTCAAAAAGTAGATAGCCTTGGCTGCTGAACTGAATCTGGTTAAGCAAGTACTGCCACAGAGACCTCGGCGTCCACTTCTGGCTCCGTAGCTCACGAGTGATCTGAGCGTGGCTCCAAAGCTCAGAGTGATCGGCACAGTAGGTCTGAGTGAAGTTTCCAAAACTGCTGGCCAGAAATTCACTCTACGATTGCAGCATTGGTGAAGAACGGGTCGGCATGCTGGCCTCTCAAAATTTGGTTCTGCCTAAGTCCTGAGAAATTAATTTTGTTGAGAGAAATAATTATGAGAATTGAGCATTTTGCAGGAAATTAAATTGTAGTCTTTTAGTTCCTGGAGTTGGGTCATTGCAAAATTTCGTTCCAGAGAACCATCAAAAAGACCAAACACTGTGGAACCACTGCCAGATACAGCAGCAGCCAGGGCACCAAGTTCTAAAAGTAATTCACAAATCTGATTCAAGGCGGGATAGCTTGAAAAAAGTGATTCGTGGAACTGATTTTCGATTTCTGAGGCTAGCTCTCTGATAGTAGTTGGTGTGGTGCTAGGGTGGGACATTCTCGGTTTGCACATCCCGTAGGCTTTTGCTGTGGATATGCTAAACGTTGGAATAACGAGAAGAATTTCTCCCAATGGATAATTTTGCAAAGATCTTAAAATGTTTCCACGACCGGTTGCTAAGGTTGGTCTTGGATTTAGAAAAAATGGGACATCTGAACCCAATTGCTCCCCAAGTTCCTCAAGTTCTTTTTCAGCGAGAGGCTCGTCGTACCAGCGGTTTAGGGCGAGCAATGTAGCTGCAGCATTGCCGCTGCCCCCACCGAGTCCTCCCCCGCGTGGAATTCTTTTTTGTAGGTGAATGATGAGGCGCACTGTCCTCCCTGAAGCCTCTTCAAAAAGCTTTAGTGCTCTCCAGACTAAATTTTCAGGCCCCTCAAGTTCTCGAAGATTGCAGCGAAAACTGAAATACTTCATTGAATGCTCTTGCAGAGTCAATTCGTCAAAAAAACTAATGGGAACCATATGGGTGAAGATTTCATGGAATCCATCATCACGTTTGCTGAGAATTTGTAAAATAGTGTTGATCTTGGCTGGTGTGAACAATCGCATTGGTTTTAATTGCATTCCACCATTAACTCACCTGGATTAGCAAAGGTAGCTGTTCTGAGCAGATTGTAGTTAGGTCCACAAATTAACTCAGCTTTGCGATAGCAGTAGTTTGGATGATTAGGACAATTTAAATGGTATTGCTGAACTTGTCGTGGGGTTTCGACCATCTCTTGAGGAAGGGGCTCACATTCAATTTGGAATGTTTGATAAAAAGGCAGTGGGCTCCAACGCGGCTCTCGCTCGCATCTTGTCAAAAGTGGTTCTGATGGCAAGCTAGTTTGACAGGCAACTAACATTAGCAAAGCACTGTAGCAAAAATTCTTCATGGATTCTCTGAGTTCATAAGAAACGGCCTAACCAACTCTGCACATTGGTGGGCAGCTCCAGCTTCCTGCTCAAGTAAGTTTCGTGCTTGCAAACCACGCTCTTTTGCTTTGTCAGGCTCTTTCAGCAGGGGCATAATTAACGACCGAAGTTCCTCAGCACTTCGTACACTGTAAGCCAGCTTGTCTTCAACAAAACGAATTGCTGTCGAATAATTGTGGAATTGAGGTCCAAAAAATGTTGGTAATCCAAACGCAGCTGGCTCCATGATGTTATGGACTCCAGTAGTGAAGGCTCCACCCACGAAGGCTAAATTTGCCTTGGCATAAAGGCTATACAGAACTCCAACTGCGTCAACGATCAATACGCGAGCTTTTGCAAATTCCTCTTTTTGGCCCTGACTCCAAAGATGAGTTGGGTGACTTGAAAATATTTCTTTGATCTCTGAAATGTGTTGCTCAGTGGGTTCGTGAGGCACGAGAATCAGACGCAATTCCGGTAACTCTTCAAGAGCATCCAGCAGGACGGAACGCAAACAAGCTAAATCAGCAGGCCAAATGCTGCCTCCTATAAAGACTTTTGCTTTATTCCAAGTTTCGGGAAAATCAGGTGAAGTCACTCTATCTCGACGAGAAAGCACACTATCAACTCGAGTATCCCCAAGGACTCTGATGATGGACTTTGGATAGCTCTCTAAAATACGTTGGGTATCTCCCGCAGAAATTGCTGCAATTTCCTCCATTGCTTGGTAGATAGTGGAAAAGAGACTTCTACCAATCAAGTTGCTGTGACGCCAAGAACCCTGATGCACTAAAGCAGAAACTAAAAACTGGGGTACGCCTTTACGCTGTGCTTCCCAAACTAAATTCGGCCAAAGATCGTAGCTGACATAAACAAGTGCGTTTGGCTGAAGTTTCGCTAAAATTCGTAAAGCATTAAAATGACTGTCAATAGGCAGATAATCTTTCCAAATTACAGAATTCGGTAACTTGGTAGAGCCACTTTCTAACCAGCGCTTCGCATTGACCGAGGTATAACTAAGCGCGAGTTGTACATTTTCCTTCTCAAATTGCCTAAGAATTGGCTCGGCTTGCAGGATTTCACCTGCACTAGCCGCATGTAGCCAGAGAAGCGGTGAGTTCCAGTCACGTTTCTGAAGGGCTTCATCCATTCTCTCCCAGATGCCTGTTCTGCCTGCTAGAGCCTCTTTAAGGTTGGGTTTTTTCTTCGCCTGCTGCTTAATTAGCTGCATTGCCAGAGGCTGAAGAATGAGACGATAAATGAGCTTCCAAAAAGTCGTCATTTTAAAATCATAGAGGGGTGGAATATCGCTTGCTTGGACTTGAACTCAATTTTTATAAATTTTTGTGTGGACAATCCAGATGAAATACAAGTGGTTGTTGACTGCCATTGCTTGCACTTTTGTGGCAACTCTGGTCTGGGCTTCTACCCAAATCTTTCGGCAATACGTGGAACGCTTTCAGGAGGAAGCAGTCAAGACCTTTGCTACTTACGTCATGCAGGGTGAGCGATATCCATTACAACATGCCCTCTACGACATGCGTTTTCGGGTATTGCAGGAAGAACTGGATATAAGCCAACGTCGTGAGACGATGGAATGCAATCGCCGCCGCAATTTTGGTGCTGAGATCCCAGCAGAGAAGCAGGAGTTCTGCCAGAAGTATGACTTCATCATCGATTTGGCGAAGGAACAACTGGCAACGGTCAGCATTTTCAACCTTGTTTATTCGACTGTGGAACCCATTCTTCTGAGAGAAATCGAGACCCGTAAAGCGCGAGATACTTTCCGAGTTTGGATCCATCAAAAACTGAACTGTTTGGAGGATGACTACCGCTGCGCTAACAACGAGCGGGAAATGCTCCGCAGAATCACGAAGGGCAAACAAGAAGTTTTGGATGCTTATCACGCGGCTTTGATGCGCCTGGAAAGAAAGCTCTATCCAGATGAGATCACAACCGCACCAGTATGGAGCTATGCCGGGCAAGCCTGTAAAACTTTGGGTGTTTCGCCGCATGGGGAAGAAAGAACTGGGATGGTTTTTATCCCAGGTGGTACCTTCAGGATGGGTAGTAAAGATGGAGATGCTTCGGAGCAGCCCAGACGTGAGGTGAAATTGACCGGTTATTGGCTGGATCGTTGCGAAGTGAGCAATGCGGATTATCTTAAATTTGTCATACAGGATCCCTTCTTACGTCGAAGCTCCTTGTCACCAAAACTACATGATGGAAGCTATCTAAGAACCTGGAAAGACGATCTGATCGTGGAGTACAACGTCGGTAGTCATCCAGTAAATTATGTGTCTTGGTATGCAGCAAGATATTATTGTGGGGCATTGGGCAAGCGTTTACCGTCGGAGGCTGAATGGGAGAGAGCAGCTAGAGATGATAAGCAGAATCAACCCTACGGTTATGGGAATGATCCTGTTTTCCTTTCTGACTATGCTTGGTATCGTCAAAACTCGGCAACCATGCAGCGTGTGGTCGCTGACCGAAAACCAAACGACCTAGGTGTATTCGATATGCACGGTAACGTTTGGGAGTGGGTGTACGATAAATTTGGCCTTTATAATCCAGAAGAACTGGTAGATCCTACCGGGCCATTAGAAGGAGAATACCGCGTGATGAGAGGTGGATCTCGTCTCAGTCCACCTGAATATCTGCGCTCAGGCATGCGACGTGACGCCTCACCTCAGAGTACATGGATGGACGTTGGGTTCCGTTGCGCTGCGACTGCCGAGTTTACAACTGCTGCGACTGATCGAGCAAAGTGATTTTCCACTTTACTCGTAGATATAGGTAGTTTCCAAATTTAAATTTTATTCTGATCAATTTGTTGAATCATGCAGCCCCCAATCCTCCATTCTCCTGAATTCTGCTGTTCCATCTGGTAGAATGCTTGGAAAGTGATGCCATTCATATCAGTTAACTGAACCAATTGAACTTTCACCCCAAAATGTTCCCGTAGACCCTGGTATTCCACTTGAGTTGGTTGTCTCAGAACATTATATCCGTTCATGACCATCTGCATAAAAATCGAGGAATTCGGAAATTGCCGTTGAATGCCTGGTGTTGCAAAAGAATAGGCCTTCTGAGCATCTCCGCTCCGGAATGCTTCCAATTGAGCATCAATTACAGCCATAATTCTTTCTTTATCCTGGCTCTCCTCAGTTGGCTGGTCTTCAGCCCAAGTTAATCCAGAAATCAAAAAACACGAAAGCAGACACAGCATAAGGTGCTTAAACATCATCCCTCCAATCAAACAATTATATTAGATTATAAGAAATTTGTTATGAAATGATAAAATATCAACTTCATTCTTTAATATTTCTTCCGAATTTGACTGTACTTTCTAACAACCCCCTAGATTCCATGTTTTAGACCAAAGACCATGAATGATTCAACAAAACGTGTAGCAATCGTTGGCTCAGGGCCTGCGGCATTTTATTCAGCAATGGAACTTCTCCGCCATGATGATCCCATGGTTTCGGTTGATATGCTAGAGCGATTACCCACCCCTTATGGACTAGTCCGTGGTGGTGTTGCTCCAGATCATGAGAAAATCAAGTCTGTCACAAAAATTTTTGAAAGAGCGGCTGGACACCCACGATTCCGCTTCTTTGGTAATGTAGAATTTGGCAAAGACATCCAGCGGCTTGAATTGCTTCAACGCTATCACGCTGTGATTTACGCATTTGGTAGCCGCACAGACCGCCATTTAAACATCATTGGGGAGACTCTTCAAAGGAGTCACGCAGCCACAGAATTTGTCGGATGGTATAACGGACATCCCGACTACCGTCATCACCAATTTGATCTTACTTCAAAACGAGTGGCGATCATTGGAATGGGGAATGTAGCCATCGACTGCGCAAGAATTCTTTGCCAAGATCCTGAAAATCTAGCAAAGACTGACATTGCTCAGCATGCCCTTGAAGCCCTACGACAAAGCCAGGTTGAAGAAGTCTTTCTGATTGGTCGTCGTGGACCAGTCCAAGCCGCGTTTACCCCTGCTGAGGTTCGAGAGTTGCTTCATTTACCAAAAGTCGATGCTGTGATGCGAGCCTCTGATTTGGAGCTTGACGACCACAGCAAGGAAGAACTATCAAAGGCTTCTAGAAATACCAAACTCAACATGGAGATCCTTCAGCAAATTCATGATCAAGGAGATAGAGGGAACCCACGCAAGTTACATCTTTGTTTTCTCATCTCTCCAACAAAAATCGAGGGTTCTGAAAGGGTTGAAGGACTGGAATTGGTCCACAATGAAATTGTCAAAGAGGGCGGAATTCTTAAGGCAAAAGCCACAGATGAAGTGATGCACCTAAACGTGGATATGGTTTTTCGCTCGATTGGTTACATGGGTGAAGCGATTCCTGGATTGCCCTTTGATGATCGGAGAGGAACCATTCCTAATGAACATGGCCAGTTGCTGGGTGAGGTGGATGGCAAGTTACTGAATCAAGAATATACAGCTGGATGGATCAAGCGCGGTCCAAGCGGTGTCATTGGAACCAATAAACAAGATGCAATGGAGACCGTCAGCCGACTCAAACAAAATTGGCAGACCAACCAAACACAGGAACCAAAATTTGTTCAACATGATTTGCTGGATTTTCTCAAGGAGAAAAAAATCCAATTCGTTAGTTTTGAAGATTGGAAGAAACTGGACAAATTCGAGATTGAACAAGGACAGCAGAAGAGAAAATCTCGTCAAAAAATTTGTGAAGTCCAAGAAATGTTGGATCTGATCCAAAGTAATTAGCCAGCCCTTGCTTTTTCGAAAAGAAGAATTAGTCTAATTTGTTTGATGCTTCCTAAATAATTCCTCGCATAGCGGCAGAGTAGCTCAGCTGGTTAGAGCGTGCGATTCATAATCGCAAGGTCGGGAGTTCAAGTCTCCCCTCTGCTACCAAATCACCACTTTACACAATTCTGATTTATCCCCCTCAAATACTGATTAAAAATCAGTTTTACATCTACTTACAAATCTGATATTCACTGCCCTTCTGTATCTCAAACTCCGTATTTCTGCCCAGCAAATTGCCCAGCAATTGAGCCTGTTCTGCCCAGCAAAATAAAACTCCCTTCCTACCCATAATTACTGTGAGAAGGGAGTAAATTTGCCCAACAAGCTGCCCAGCAAAACTAAAAAACACCATTGATTGCTCCCCCAATATTTGCTGTATTTAGAAAACATTTCTTTGAATGCAAGTAGATGAGGTAACTATGGGATTATTGATCGAGTGTCCAAAGTGTGGTTATTGGAATTCA
>NYTS01000050.1 GCA_002683655.1 Deltaproteobacteria bacterium | reverse complement strand
AAGTCCGTGATCTCCCCATCGTTAGTCCACATGGTCATACCGATCCAAGTTGGTTTGCTCTAAACCAAAATTTTGGTAATGCGACAGAACTCTTCCTAATTCCTGATCACTACCTATTCCGAATGCTCTACAGTCAGGGGATTTCCCTAACAGACTTGGGAATTCCGACTCGTGATGGTTCACCTACAGAAATGGATCACAGGAAAATTTGGCGAATATTTACTGAACATTATTATCTGTTTCGTGGGACTCCATCGAAGATTTGGTTCGATCACGCCCTGCATGAGGTTCTAGGAATCAATGTTCCCATGCTGCCGGAGAATGCCGACCAAATTTACAACGAAGTGAACGCAAAACTCTCAAGCGAAGCCTTTCGTCCGCGTGCCTTGTTCGAACGCTTTCAAATCGAGATCTTGGCAACAACTGAATCTCCTCTTGATCCCCTGACTCACCATCAAACTATAAAAGATTCAGGCTGGCAGGGTAATGTCATTACCGCATTCCGCCCAGATCCAGTGGTTGATCCTGAGTTTGAGTGTTTTGCTGAAAATATTGGGAAGTTGGCTGAAATTACTGGAGAAAATGCTAATACCTGGGATGGATATCTTAAGGCCTTGCAACAACGACGAGAATTTTTCAAGTCGATGGGAGCTACTTCCACAGATCATGGGCACCCAACTGGAACTACAGCAGATCTTTCCCGAGCCGAATGTGAGCGGCTTTTGTCGGGAGCACTAGCAGGGAATCTCAGTTCTGTAGAAGCAGACCAATTCCGCGGACAAATGATCACGGAAATGGTGAGGATGAGTCTGGACGATGACCTTGTTGTCCAGTTGCATCCGGGATCCTTCCGTAATCATAATCAACCGCTCTTCGAACGTTTTGGTCGTGACAAAGGAGCAGATATTCCAATGACGACTGATTATGTCAATGGACTGAGACCACTACTAAACAAATTTGGCAATGAACCTCGACTCAGCATGATTCTGTTCACCCTTGATGAGACCAGCTACAGCCGAGAGTTAGCCCCACTTGCTGGACACTATCCCATCCTCAAGCTAGGCCCCGCCTGGTGGTTCTATGACAGTCCAGAAGGGATGTTACGCTTCCGTAGACAAACGAACGAAACCACAGGTTTTTACAACACTGTTGGTTTCAATGATGACACCCGAGCTTTCATGTCAATCCCTGCTAGACACGATTTAGCTCGACGAATTGACTGCCGCTATCTCGCAGAACTCGTCTGTGAACATCGAATGAGCGAAGAGGAAGCTAGGGAAGTTTCAATTGATTTAGCCTACCGGCTCGTGAAAAAAGCTTATCGATTCAATGAGGAAAAATGAGTCGCGCAGTAGCACTGCAAGAAAAATTTGGTAATCGCTACCCTCGAGAATCCTGTGGGATTGGTATTGTTCATCTTGGTGTCGGCGCATTTCATCGCGCTCACCAAGCTTGGTATACTGACAAGTTACTAAACCTATACCCTGGAAACTGGTCCATCTCCGGGATCAGTCTGCGGAGCCCAAATGTGCGAGATCAATTGGCTCCCCAAGATGGATTNTACACTCTGGTGGAGAATGACCGCTGCGGGCAGCGTATGGAAGTCATTGGAGCCGTTCGTGAGGTAATTTGTGCTCCTGAGAACCCAGCAGCTGCCCTCAATCGGCTTTGTCACCCAGAAACCAAAGTTGTTTCCTTAACAGTCACCGAAAAGGGCTACTGTCACGATCCAGCTACGGGTCGTTTAAACCAGAAACACCCTCAAGTTATAGCAGATCTCGAAAACACAAATCAACCTAGCTCCGCNTTGGGTTATCTTTGTGAGGCACTTAATNGGCGTTGGAAACAAGATTTGGGTCCGTTCAGCATTGTTAGTTGTGACAATCTGCCGAGCAACGGCAAAGTGCTGAGGGGACTACTCATCGAATTTGCAAAACTTCGTGATGCTGAACTTGCAAACTGGATCAAAGATCGCGTCACCTGTCCAAGCTCCATGGTTGACCGGATCGTACCCGCGACTACAGAGAAAGATCGTCAGAATGTGCAAAAGCAGCTTGGCTTAGAAGATCAAGGAGTTGTAGTCACTGAGAGTTTTTCTCAATGGGTCCTGGAGGACAATTTTTGTGAAGGTCGTCCGGCTTGGGAAGAAGTCGGGGTAACCATGGTTGATGATGTAACACCATTCGAGCACATGAAATTAAGAATGCTTAATGGCACACACTCGACTCTGGCCTATTTAGGCTTCATGGCAGGCCATGAGTTTGTTGCTGATGCCGCTAGTGATTCTGATTTTCAAAAGCTCCTTCTTGGAATGTGGCAGGATGAGATCATTCCAACTCTCAGTATGCCTGCAGGGATTGATCTCCAGGCCTATGCCCATGACCTTATGGCACGCTATCAAAACCCAGAACTCAATCATCGCCTCTATCAAATTGCGATGGACGGCTCCCAGAAGCTCCCTCAAAGATTATTAGGTATCCTCCGTGATCATCATGCTGCCAATAGACTTCCAAAAAGGGTCCTGCTCGCCATTGCAGGCTGGATGCGCTATGTGACCGGAATTCAGGAGAATGGTAATAGTTTTGAGGTGCAGGACCCCTTGACTCCGAAGCTACGTCAGCTTGCTCAAGAGTCTGGATTTCTTACTGGTCAGTTGAATAGTGAAAAGACTACAGAATACGTAAATCAATTACTGCAAATAGAGGAAATCTTCAGCAGCGACCTAGCTAATAATACTATATTCTCTAAGCAACTTACCTCAGTCCTTCAAGAACTAACAGAGAATGGGGTGCGTTCAGTGCTGCGGCAAACGGTAATAGCCTAATCAACAGAGACATTCGATGAGCGCGAATCGAGACTGGGAAAATCAAATGAAGCGTTCCTCCGTGGAGGAATTGAACCAGTTCCTGATAACTGTTCTGGAGAAAGCAGGAACCCGAAGTGAGAGCGCTTCAGCAGTTGCCAAAACTCTTTGCTCAGCCTCTCTAAAAGGTGTGGATAGCCATGGTGTACGATTATTACCACACTATGAAAAGGTTGTTCGAGGAGGGCGGGTCAATGGAAAATCACAACTAGAAGTGAGGGAAGTAACCCCAGTCGCAGTTGAGGTCAATGCAAACAACGGCTTCGGACATTATGCATCTTATCGTGCGATTGAGGAGGGAATCCAACGAGCCAAAACTTACGGAATCAGTATGATTTCAGTGATTCACTCTTCACATCTGGGAGCACTAGGTAGTTACGTTGAAGAAGCTGCAAATGAGGGATTTCTAGCCTTTGGTTTCTCCAACACTGACACTCTAGTTTTGCCTCATGGATCGAAAAAGCCCTTCCATGGCACAAACCCAATCGCATTCGCAGCCCCAGTCGACAATGATACGCCATACCTGATAGACATGGCTACAAGCTGTGTTCCTTGGAATCGTGTGGCCGATTATGAAGCTCAAGGACGACCATTACCTGACGATATTGCCGTCGATAAAAACGGACAACCAACGAAGAATCACAAAGAAGCCGTTGCGCTCAATTCCTTTGGTGGCAACGACTATAGCTACAAGGGTGCAGCTCTGGGTGGGATGATCGAAGTGCTTTGTTCACCTCTAACGGGTATGCCTTTTTGCTCACAAATCTTAAAGATGAACTCTGACGATTTTTCAATTCCCAGGCATCTTGGCCAATTTTTCATGGTTCTTAGGCCGGATCTTTTTGTCTCTCGTTCTACTTTCATGGAATTGATGCAGAACTATTTACAGGAACTGCGTTCCTTACCAGCACAAGAAGGAATGGCTGTTATGGCACCTGGAGATCGTGAGTGGCGGGTTAAAGACGAAAGATCGGAGCTTGGAGTTCCAATACCAGCTTATCTGGAAGAAGAATTCAGCAGGCTTTGCAGAATTTATGGTGTGAAAGAGCCTGATTACAACTGATTTATACCAAATTTAGCGTAAATACTCCCGAGCAACCCAGCCTTTGTGGCTTTCTTTGTAACGGGCTGGCCGATCAACCATCACTCTTGCCCAATCTCCTGAGATGCACTGTTCTAGAACTCTCATACCAGATTCCAACCTCGCCACCAACTCCTGATCTGAATCGTTGGGATTTACGTAAGTAACCTTCTCAAACTTGGTTCCAGGTCCAGCTCTCAGGTTCACCCGATCTCCGACTACTTCTCTGCTATTGCCAGTCAGATCTTTTCCCTCGCAAGGGGACTCCGATTTCACAACTTCCGGTTCCGCCAGATTCTCTTTCGACGAGGCGTGATCCATCGTTTGATAATCCATCAGCGCTACAAATATGATGAGCAAATGGACAGCCACCACTAGGGTCAACGTTATCCAAAACTGGGACGATTGGGAAAGTTTGCTAAACATCAAGGGCGGGAGATTGAAGAATCGAATTTACAAGACACTCATTCAACTAATGGGAAATAGTCTGCCGTAGATCCCTTTTGGTGTCCACCCTTGGATTTACTAACAATAATAAAGAAGGGATTGATGGAAGATTTTCGGAGGATTCAAATGAGGCCTGATTGAGCCTTCGGTTTCTGATCTAAACCAAAACAATTTAAGATTAGGTGGGAGTAGATAGAGATTATTGATCAGAACAATAATCGCTTGAAGATCTGGGTAAGCAGGAAGGCCCCGAATCGTTGACGAGACCTCCTGCCTTCGAGCGATGATTAGACGGCTTGAGGATGCTTGTGATCAATCCCGTACTGCTTGTNAATACCAGCAAAATCCAGCAGACCTTGCCAAGCCTTTAGAAGAGACTGACAAACTGACGAACTTTTCCTCTCTTCTCGCTCGTTGACAAAACGGGTCATTGCAAACTCCCAGTCATCTCGATACTCACTCTTGAAATATCGTTGAAGCTCAATTTCTTTGAATCCTTGATAGGTGGGAAGCATATCGTCTCCTGTAGAAAAAATTATTAACAAATTTTCAACTAATGTTTAGTAANTTTACTTTATTATTTCGCACTTGCAAAATAATTTTAAACATTTCTTCTAACTTCTCTCGATCTTTAGGTAATTTTTTCGTTGGAAAAAAACTTTATTGTATATAATATTCGCTGAACANTAATTTAGTTAAACTATGGTTTTAATAAACAAATCGGTTCGATGGATGGGGATATCTAGAGTGATCTGATCAGAGGACCGGGCTTAGAGCCCGGTAATCAATGTAAGTATTAAATCTTGAGGTAGTGGTTCTAGAATGTAACCGTTCTTTGCCAGTTTAGATTTGCTGAATCCTAATTGAAACGTGCACCATTGGTGTCGTTATGGAACGGGTGGTTGACACCGAGGGTACATNTGCATTNTGAAAGGAGCAGCGGTTACTATCAGTACATTGATGAATGCAGGAATGCCTTTATTGATTCGTTCATCCAAGCCCGCATAGTGTAACATTAAAGGAATTTTCANCTTTGGCACATCCTCATCGCTGGCTTGACCTCCGTAGAAAGAAGCTGAGCAACTAAGATCAGTTGAATGTATAGCCAGTTGATTTGCCATTCAACCTCCCCAACAAGAACTGACGCAGCCAACTCTTCCTGAGCTATTGCTGTGATTCATGGCGAAACTGACTGAAGAGATGTAGTCCTGCTGGGTAACCCCTCTATCCAGTTCCCGAATCAAGCTAAGAGCCTGATCCTGATCATTTGGCGTTCTACCCCCCGACTGAAAGCATCAGGTGCTAAGGCCAAGTAACCCTCCACTGCTGCTCTTCGAGCAACGTCCATGATGTGCGGATTCAAACTACGATTCTCATGAATCAAACAGCNGGCAGCTTTCCTGTGTTCTTTGGTTTTGCGACGTAAGCTTGAATAGGGCCATTTGGGGTCAGAGTTTCAATAGTTCCATTTTTCAGCCGGACATACTGCTCCACTACTACCTAGGCCATCGCATAGTTATTCTCCAACACAGGTAGCAGAGCTAGAGCGGCTGTGGTTCACCCCTGCTACTTGGGCCAATCTTTCCAGAAAATGACGTCGTGCAAACCAGAGTGTGTNTATTCATCGTAAAGTTCGATGACCGATTGCTTCAACATGTCTGACTCCTATGGGTAAAGATAATCCTAAGCAAGCAACTGATAAAACTCTGCAACATTCAAACAATCGAATTTTCACCAAGAAATTCCATGCTCCGCTCTAGCCGAAGGCAAGTGAAGGAATCTAAGTTTATTGTAATTCATGGGTTCATTTGAACTAAATTAAAGTGCACTTCGTTGGTTTTTCTGGTGGATCTTGGATTTTCAGAGTCAGTCAATCTTAAAAAAAATTTGATCAATCGGCTAATCCCATTAACCAATTACAGATTAGGGGTCCTATCTTGTCACCCTCTTCAAGGGTGGATAGATGTCCAGCCCCTGAGATGATTTCAAGTTGAGCTCTGAGTATTTTGCCAGCCATTTCCTGATGAACTGCAGGAGGAGTAATTTGATCAAGCTCCCCACACAGAATCAGGGTAGGGCAGTCAATCGTTGCCAAGGTCTCAGTACTGTCAGGGCGGTTAAAAATTGCAGTTTGCTGCCTTAAATATTCTTCGGGGGAAGTCCGATAGATCATCCCCATCAACTTCTCTGATTTCTGAACATCAATTAGATAATCCGGAGCTGTTAGCATCCCATGGAAAAGGCTAGCCATCTGATCAAATTTTCCCTTTTCCACCAATCGCATTGTTTGTTCACGGGCTTTTACGCGCTCTGGAGTGTCTAGTCGGTGCTTTGTATCGCAAAGAATCATGGCTTTTACACGTTCTGGAACCTGTCTCCAAATTTCAAAAGAGACATATCCCCCCATTGAAAGTCCCCCAAGAATGAATTCTCCCTCGACCTCCTCCAAAACGAACGCTGCCATTTTTGAGATGGAATCTTGATTCCGCATAAGAGGTTGGTGTACCTCAAAACCAGCTCTCTGAAGATGTCCTTCAGTTGTTTCCCAGAGGTAAGGATCACAAGCCAGACCATGAAGCAAGACGACAGGATATTGATCTGGGTTCATTCTGTCTCATCTGACTGAGGTGGTTGATGTTTCAACGAAATTGAATTCATACAGAAGCGGAGACCTGTTGGGGCGGGGCCATCCTCGAACAAATGACCAAGATGAGCATCACAACAAGCGCAAAGTACCTCAGTTCGAACCATAAAATGACTTCGGTCCACCTCAGTTAACACCGCTTCTGGATGAATTGGTTGAGTAAAACTCGGCCATCCTGTTCCAGAATCAAACTTATCTTTTGCATCAAACAATGACTGGCCGCAACATGTACAAACGTAGATTCCAAGTTTTTTATATTGATTATAAGTCCCAGTGAAGGCCCGCTCGGTGCCTTTTTGGCGACAAACGTAAAATTCCTCCGAGGTCAGTTGATCCCTCCATTCCTTTTCTGACTTGATCACTTTTTCCATAATTTATCTTGTGAAAATGAGGCTTGTGAATTGATCTCCACTCTGTTGAAGAAGAGATCGGTTAGAGCATGAAATTCATGGCCTTTGAAAAANCTTTTTGTTAGCTTTGATCTACTAGATNTAAAAAAAATGATTCACAGACATTTTACCTATAAGATTCCTCAGCATCGAGACTGATAATTCCATTTCAAACACGGCCCTACTCGAAACCAATCATTGCTGAGCGGCGAAGTCACTGGAGATTTTAGTTCATGAGCGCTATCGGGACAGGAAGTTCCAGTAAATCTAACTCCGTTCAGGCAGTCGAAGAAGCCCTCCAACAAGCCCGCATGAAAGTTCAGGGGCTTGTNGATTGGGGNCTAGTCTTCTTTTCAGCAGAGCATCTGGATCATGCTGAGAAGATTCGACAAATCCTGGTTGATAATACACCCGGAACCCAATGGGCCGGTTGCAGTGCGAGTGGTGTACTTTCTGAAGATGGGGAAATCTTTGGGGAACCAGGTCTTGTCATCTTATTGGCCCAGACCCCAGAAATCAGAACCAATGCCCTAACAACCTGCCAGCGTCGAGAGCATTCTCCTAGTGTGGCTCACCAACTTCGTGAATTTCTTGAAGGGCTGAAGTGTGAGGACCCCCTTTTCCTCTTCTTCCCTGATGCCTATCAGCAAACTCCACATAATTTCATTAATACCCTGCGCTATACAAGCAATCAGCCGCAAGTTTTTGGTGCAGGTTCCTGTGATGATGGTGCTTGGAATCGCTCAGTCCAACTGGGACAGGAGGAAATCGTCGAGCATGGCATATCTGGAATGACGTTGATTGGAGAATTTCGTTACCAAGTAGGAGTGACTCAATCAGCCCTTGTGATTGGGGAACCCATGTTCATCACAAAAGTAGAAAACAACCAGATTATCGAATTGGATGGACACTCAGCGCTAGAGTCTTACGTACAGGCAGCCGTGGAACTTGGATTCAATGATATCGAAAGCGCTGCGCAACAGTTGATGCTCAGCTTTCCGTTAAATCCTCAAGAGCCCCAGTTTGTTGGAGAGTATACAATCATAAGGCATCTCAGTGGAATCGATGTAGTCACCCAAGGCTTGGAAGTCCCGGAGCTGGTGAAGGAGGGTAATGTTGTCTCCTTTGCCCTGCGTAATCGATTAGCCGCAGAAGAAGATCTTGAGATTATGTTAGATCGAATCTGGGATACTTTGCCAGAGACACCTGATTTTGGAATCTATTTCAACTGCGCTGCACGCGGGCGTCCGCTCTATGGCGAAAATGATGTCGACCTCAAGCAGATAAATCAACGTCTGGGTTCCTTTCCAATCATTGGTTACTTTGGAGCTTTTGAATTAGCCCAGGTACCCTTGGGGCTTCAACTCTATTCCTACACGGGTGTCCTTGTTCTGGTCTACCTTTGAACGATAACCGCTGGTCATTCTTTTCTACCTTTCAGAATCAGTCTCTACGACAAGAAAGCAAACAGCTCATTGACTGATCAATCTCCTCATCGCATTCGGGGATTCCTGCTGGTCACACTGGGGGTTCTGTTCATTTCTCCCGACTCCCTATTAATTCGGTTAGCTGATCAACCTTTGGAAATCCAACTCTTTTGGCGCAGCTTGTTTCAAGGTATCGGACTCGCGCTATTCACAGGTTTGCGTTACCAACTCAATTGGTGGAAGCAGGTTCGACAAGTTGGGCGACCAGGATGGGTCGTGATGATTGGTTTGATTTGTAGCTCAACTTGTTTTGTTCTGGCAATTCAACATGCTAAAGTAGCTCACGTCCTGTTGTTGCTAAATACCACTCCAGTAATCGCGGGGTTATTGAGTTGGCTAGTGCTGGGAGAAAAAATCAACCGCTTGACCTGGATTTTGATCTGGATAAGCATTGTCGGATCGACCTTAATTGTTATGGATAGCGCTGCCATGGGTGAATCCGGTTCAAGCGCGTTTGGACTTTTGATGGCGCTTGGTGCTGCGCTGGCGACCGCAATTAATTTTTTGGGCGCACGTTCTCGGGCCCCCTTAGATGTGACACCAGTGCTTGTGCCAGCCTGTTTCATGCTTAGTATTGGATCTGGCTTTCTCGGTGGTGCTACAATGCCCCCATGGGAAAATTTACGCTGGTTGTTATTGTTAGGGGGAGTTTGTCTCCCGATGGCTTACATTGGAATTCAATCTGGTCCACGCTATATCAGCGCACCAGAAACAAGCATGATCATGCTTCTGGAAAGTGTTTTTGGTATCCTATTAGCCTGGATATTTTTACAAGAATTACCCGGTAAGTTGGGCATTCTTGGTGGAGGACTCGTATTGAGTGGACTATTGACCAAGGCTTGGTGGGAGTGGAAGAAGCCCTCTCAGTAATTACATATATACCTTCTCTTGTGATCGGATAAGTCTAGATGATCGAACTCTATTATTTTCCCACGCCTAATGGGCATAAAATCACCATCTTTCTCGAGGAAACCAAGCTCAATTACAGAATTCATCTGGTTGATATTCTAAAAGGCGATCAATTCGATAGCGAATTCCTAAAGATTTCTCCAAACAACAAGATTCCCGCAATTGTGGATACTGAGCCTGAAGATGGAGAGAATCCTCTTTCCTTATTTGAATCGGGTGCGATCTTGCGGTACCTCGCTCAAAAGACGGAAAGATTTTATCCTCAAGAAATTCGAGAAGCCTGGGAGGTAGAGCAGTGGCTAACTTGGCAGGTTGCGCACTTCGGTCCAATGTTGGGACAGAATCATCATTTTAACATCTATGCTCCAGAGCAAGTGCCCTATGCTCAGGAACGTTATACTCAGGAATCCAGCCGTCTCTACAGTGTCCTCAATAATCGGCTGAGGGGTCGCGACTTTGTGGCTGGGACCTATTCCATTGCAGATATGGCGATCTATCCATGGGCAACCGGCTGGGAGAGGCAGAAGCAGGATTTATCAATGTTTCCATACGTGGCCGACTACCTAAACTTGATTGGTAGCCGACCCGCTGTCAAAAGAGCCTATGAGATCGGGCAACAATACCGAAGAGTTGATACCAAGCAGATAAAACCTGTAGAATGGCAAATTCTTTTTGGCAATAAATTGGCGAAGACATGAGTAATCTATCTTGGACAGACTTTATGAAGGTGGACCTTCGGGTGGGGACCATCGTCGATGTGCAACCTTTTCCAGAGGCCCGCAAACCAGCCTGGAAACTCTGGGTTGATTTTGGAGAAGAGTTAGGGGTGAAGCGCTCAAGTGCTCAAATCACCAAACATTACCAAGTAGAAGAATTACTCGGTAGGCAAGTCGTTGCCATCGTAAATTTTCCACCAAAGCAGGTTGGGCCTTTTATTTCAGAGTGCTTGGTTACAGGTTTCCCAGATGAGCACGGAGCTGTAGTTTTGACAACACCCGAAAGAGTCGTTCCCAACGGAAGCCGACTCTTCTAAAAATTGGTCAACTCAGGATTTTCTTAAAATTGACAATATCTTTTCTCAAAGCATAAACGATTGTGGTCAGCGCAATGCTTCGTGAGTAGCCAAACCGTTGATGCATGTTGGTGATGATTGTCTCGACAAGCTTCTGAACTTCCAGGTCAATGCTATTGTAGTGATTTACGTCATTCAACTTGTGGAAGAAGGCATTGTGCAGTACCTCCGGGTTGATTTCCTCCTCAATTTTGCGATGTGAGAGTGCTTTGGAGTACTCTTGTGCAAAGCAGTTGAGCAGGTTGTCATTTCTTGAGTTAATGATTGTCCTATTTCCTTCTAGCACTAACTCTCCACTAGATTGCAGATCTAAGAACTTTTGCGCAATCATCTGCTGGAACAACTCTTTGTCCATTTCCGGCTCCATCACTCTCTCCATGCTCTTCATATAGTTGTAATCAGGCTCGTCTACTTTCATGCCGCTGTTTGGATCAATGAAGGTAAATCGAGGCACCATCACGTGGGCAAAAGCTCTGTTTCTTTGTGCACGAGCCAATAGTGCGTATTGAAGGTATCTTCTCAGATCAGCCTCAATTTGCCGTGGATCGCGGTCCACAGTACAAACTGTGATTTCATTGCGAATGATGTGAAAGTAAATGGCTCGTACTACGCCCACCAATCCCTGGAAGTCTCCGTAGTCTCCCTCCCCTTCCTGCAAGTCATGGCGCCCGACACTTCGGTCTGGTATGGGCTTCCGCTTGCGTGTGTAAAGGGTATCGATCTCCAACCAATGATGTAAATCTGGGCCTTCTGTGATGATGCGGTTCAGTTGGCTTAGGAAGATGCCGACGTGAACTTTTAGTCCGTCTGAACTTGCCATCGTGTTTCGCATCACATTTTGCAACTGTCTGATCGAAATCCCGTTGCGCCCCTCGTTGGGATAGTGTTCCTTCCACAAATACCGCATAAATTCATCGTCAATTAATCTTAAATCTTCCTCAGTGAAAAGCCCTGAGTCTCGAAGGTTAACCGATTCAGGATGGTGAGAAATCTGATCTCGGAAACTATGTTCATCGTTTAGATTCAGACCAAGTCGCATGGCCTCGTTTCGGAAAGGATGCCAGTGCGGAAGTTTTTTGATGGTATTGATAGGGTCTTCAGCGTACGCTGAGTAGATGAAAAGCTTTTGCTCAGGAGTGATGTTTAGATATAGTTCAATTTTCCTTTGATTCCAACTTGAAGGAAACTTCTTCCGCATTGGTGGCAGGAGTCTTGTCATCACAGAGTAGTATGAGGCGATCCTCAGAAGGTTTGGATCAACGTCGTACTTCTCACGCATATTTGCCAGATCTCTACGGAGAATGTCCGTTTCACTACTTGCATCCAAAAGATAGTTGACAGGAACCTTCTCTATGCGGTCCAGCAACTTTGAGGAGGTCAGTTGGTGGTCCAGCAGTTCCATTTCCTCAATATTGGTTGTCAGGATTACTGTACTATCAACTGCCGTTTGCGTGGATTCAACTGAAACTCTACCGCTGCCCAGTAACATCAGTAGGGGCTTATAATCACTCTCACGAATCCGCTCTCCACTCACACCAAAGGCGTCATGAATATGGAGAATCCCTCGATTAGATCCAATAATTGACCCCTCATAATACCTCAAGGACTTACCTGGTAAGTGTTCATTGACAATCCCCATATCTGCTGCGATGAGATCCTGTGGACTGACACGGACTCGCAGGTGCTGCATGTCATCAATATTGGAAATTCCATGAGCTTGGGCCCCAGAAAACTCGATCTCTTCCACTCGAACATACCTTTCTAAGACCTCAAAAAGACTCATCCCTTTGTTTTTCGGATTACTGAGGAGTTCTTCAAGAATATCGAGAGTCTTTTTATCAAGATTTGCATTTTGGTAAAAACTGGGAATTAGAAGTGTTCGTTCTTCTTGTTGCTGGTTGATATGATCGAAAAGTTCTTGCCGGGGACGGCTTAGATTCCCATCAGCTTTTTGCATCAAAGTAGGGAATAGCAGAAGGGGATTATGATGGAAAGAAGAGTGTACTTCTACGCAGCGGCTTCCATCTTCGTTTTCAAAGCGGAAAAAGAAAGTATATAGCCTTGCAGAAACCTGCTTAGTGTATTCCTCCAAAGCACGAATAATCAGGTCTACAACATTTGTTTTTCCTGATGCGGGGGGACCCACAAGAATAATTCCCCGATTTGGCCCAACCTCTTTGTCTGCTGATTCAATGATGTCCAGTACCTGCTTGATGCAGTATTCCTGACCAAATACCGCATTGATACCATTGCTAAAAGGATCCCTGAAAACGTTGTAACTGATGACTGGTTCACCGCTCCGAATTACAATTTCGTGTCCAAAATATTTGATTGCGGCAGAGATAATTGAGGAAGAGGTATGTAGATGGGTTTCAGGTTCTTCGAGAAGATTATTTACAAAATCGGAGAAATGAATTGTGTTCTTTCGCCGATATCCCAACAAGTCGCGCAACTTCAACGGTAATTCGGCCATGCTAACTCCATATGCTAAATACGGAATGGTTTTTCCGAGTTTCGCATTCGTTCCAGAATGCTTTCAAAGCGAACTGCCGTAACCACGGTTTCTTTGAATAGATTTGCTGAAAAGGAATAAAGCCAGTTGCGAGAGATCAGATAAACAGGGGCTTTCCAAATCAAGTTCAGATTCTTTAGTGTGGGTTTTATCCAATCTTTCCGGAGGCGACGACCGTCGTCTCGGTGATAAAGCAACAAGCCTCCATCCTGAAAATCTGTATCGATCAGATAAATCCTCGGGCGATGGAAGTGAGTAAAGAAATTTAGCATTTCGTTCTTGATCGGCTCTGGATCAATCCAGACATTGTAGCGATCCTCCTGAACAATGCTATCAGGTGGAATCCTAAGTTGTTGTGCTTGGCGTTTACTGAATCGATTCAAGTGAAATTCGTGCACCAGTTCCGGAGTCAAAAATCGTCTGAGGAACTCATAGTCTGTCACCGTTTTGACAAGATGCTCCATCTGCTGCATCGGTGTCTTGGTTGTGGGTCGTTTCCAGTGATCTTTGACGTCTTGGCTTGTTTCCTCATGAAAATCCAAACTTACTTTCCCGTCACAGTAAAGCTCCTCGATGTGAGTCCAAAGGTAGAAACCCAGATGATAAGGATTTCGCATATAATATGGCCGTGGATAACAGACACCTGAGAAGACACGAGCGTAATCAATAATCCCTTTGACTGATTGTTCTTTGAAAAGCTCAGTCATGATTTTCTTTTCCCAGTACATCGCCCAGCCTTCGTTCATGATTTGCGTTCTGATTACGAAATCATGGGTTGAATGGACTGAGTAAATGTAATCTAAAACCGCTCGCTCACTCTGACTTGCCGGAGCATGGCGACACAGAAAACCCATGATATCCTGACAGGGAGCCTTTAGCTTGAATCCTGTGCGGCTGATGGTTTCCTGACGCTGCTTGGCCTGCATCTCTCTTTGCCAAGTTCTCTCTGGACTGACGTTTCGCATCAGGCTATCAATAGTACCGAAAGAGGGTGTTAATCGAGGAACAGGTTTGTCTTCGGATACATACGTATCTGTCTCCTGCTGGCGGGCCGTTTCTGTTTCTACAGTCCTGGCCAAGTTAAATTGTGAATGAGGAGCAATCAGAGGAACAAAAGATTCGCAGGCGTTCCAGAACTGGGAGTAGTTAATCTCACCCATTTGCTGACGAGCCCGATCCACCTTGCGGGAAAGATAGATCACCCACTCTGTACGATCTGGATTAGAGTCCTTTAGGACATTCAGTTCGGAAAATTCGCAGTGCCCCACGACATGTGCCATGACCGAGGCCTGCATCATGGGTGAATTCGTGCTGTTCAAGTAGGCGTAAGAAGGATTTCCAGTTTGAACTACCTCGTAGTAGATACTCGCCTCCTGTCCAGTCTCAACTCGGTGCTTACGAGTTACCATCCGTTTGCCTTCCCAAATGTTCAGCGGGCTTACGGGATAGACATATTTTTCAAGGAGAGACATGAACTCCAAGCTATCCAGAATAAAGAATCGCATCTCAGGCAGCGTTCGTCCGAATGCTTTAGCATGGTGAACTACTCTCTGTTCCAATTCATAAATTTCTGGATCTGTCTGGACTGCACGCATTGAACTTCCCTAGTTCTCAGTGTTCAGCGAAAAGCGTTTTGATAACTTCAATGGTTTCAAGTTTATCGTTTAGTTCTCCAAGACGAATGATGGAGTCACGATAAAATTGTGTTGCAATCTGCCGATTCAGCAGACTTAAGCGCCCCGGCTGGACTTCTATGACCCCGATTCGATTAAAGATTGGGCGCAGATGTTCTTCAAGAATTTTGACTATTTCCTTGGCGTCATCGTCAAACAATTCGCCATCACCAAAATAGAAGCCGTAAAAGTTTGTTGATGCTGGGTCGTATTCGTTCGTGGCGATCCGGTGAATCAATTGGTAAACCGGAGCTGCATGCGTACCCCCAGAATTTCCGACTTGGTAAAATTGTTCAGCCTGAACCTCGTAGGCTTCTGCATCGTGGACGAAGAATCGATGGTCGACGTTCTTTGCACCGTAGCTGTAGTCAATCCAGTTTTGGATGAAATTGACCAAGCGTTTTTCGAGGCGAAGTCGTTCCCCATATGTTGAATAGGAGATATCCCCCATGAAAAAAACTACCGCCTTGAATCGAGGTTTCTCAACTCGCTCTGGCACTTTGAAACGACGATCCCGTCGCATGAATTGAAATTCATAGCGTTCTTCGTGGGGAGCGTAAACATCCATACCAATACTTGTACGTAGAGCACGTTTGAATGTCCGCTTCTTATCGAGAACAGTCCCTGAGGGAGCAAAGGTTTTGAATTCGTAAGAGACCTCCTTTATTTTTCCATGTCCTTGCTTAACAAGACGCGGCAGCTTCAATGATCTAGCGACTCTTTCCATCAAGTATTGAAAGGGGACGTTGAATCTGATTTTCTCTCCACCGCTACCTGGTCCTCCCTCACCACTTCCTCCGCTCCCTTCTCCTTCTTCACCGTAGACAAAGGTGGGGGCAACGATGTCATCCATTTCTACCAGAATATCACTCCCCCGTTCGCCAAAGTTCTCAATATCTCCCTCTGTGAGAATAGCGTCGACAAGGTTTTCCAATTGTTCTTCAACGAATTCGTTGAAAGCCCCTTCCGATTCGCTGGAATTAATCTGATCTGTCACATTCATAGGAAACCAAAGAGGAGTCTTTGTGCACACAATCGGTAAACGATTGTCTCAATATGATATTTCATAGGGCTAGAACATCTGCCCAAAGAGAGCAAATTTTTTCGGCTTTTGAAAGCAGTAATAGTTTACTTAATACACTGATCTAAATCAGATTTTATAATTTTTGATTTACTTTATTTTTAGAAGCCAAGTCTTTGGTTTGTGACTGCAAACTATCCAACAGAGATGGGATCCAAGCTCGGTGTGCAACCAAAAATCCTGTAGGCTCTCGCTCATCAGCCGGTAAAGCAGCATCAACATCCTGTAATTCTCGCAGCGTCTGCATAAGCCGATCCAGTTCACTCACGATCAGCTTTCTGGAATCTACTGAAAGTTGAGCTGCAGCAAAATGCCAGCGCTCGTTGCTTTGATCAAATTCATCATTGAGAAATTCTGTCATGTTTGTTCGACCCCAAATTTGCCAGAGCGGACTATTCTTTTGCCAAAGAACACTTCGTTCAAAACACAAACGAATGCGGTCTTGTGGTAGCCATTCAATCAGCTTCAGTTGCTCCAGTTGACCAAGTTGTACTCTGAGTTCAACTTCTTCCAACCCAAATTCTTCAACAAGTTCTTCTGTTGCCCAACCGTTGACGAATAAAACAAGCAAAACCACTAAACTCGGCTGACTGAGCAGAGTCTTTAGCTGCATATCATTGAATGAATCAACGAGAGGTTGTTGTTCCCGACTGAGTTTGACCAATTCATAGAAATCGAGGCCCAGTACAGAGCAAATCTTTTCTAAGCGCTTTAGACTCAATGATTGGTCCGAAAACAACCTTTTCACGCTGGATTCACTTAATTTGAGACGTTGCGCAAGAATGCGATAAGTGATTCCTTGAATCTTTAGATAATGTTTAATTGTTTCAAGCAATCGTGCTGTTTGGGTCATTCAAAATCCTGATACTTCCGGTGCAAGAAAATGAGACTTTTGAATTTGTGCTTTCCTTAGCCCGGCTACAACGTTAATATTTTCTGACGAGTGGTTCTTTTCTTGAAAGAATTTTTTCTAATTTTTTTGGGATGAAACTATTGAAGCAAACGCTTTGATAAAATTGTTTCCTCGGTTCGCCGAAATCGCCTCGCTTTGATTCCCACCCCCCATTCTCCATTCTCCGGGATAAGCGCTGCAACTGAATCCGAAGAATATTACTCTGGAGTATAGCAAATGATGAAGATGGTTGACGATTTTCGCTGGAAACTGCGCCAAAAAGAGTATGTCCCGATCATGACCGGCGGCATGGGCGTGGACATCTCAACAGCCGCATTGGCCTTGGAATCAGCTCGCCTTGGCGGTATCGGTCACATTTCCGATGCAATGGGACCTACTGTTTCAGACCGAAGATACGAGACCAACTTCGTGCAACAAAAGTATCAGAAGTACAAGGCGAACACCTCAAGTTCCAACAAAACTCAGGTTCATTTCGATCTGAAAATGGTGGAAGATGCTGCTTTTCTGCATGTCGACAAGACGATGAATGCGAAATGCGGCGATGGGATGATATTCGTCAATTGCATGGAAAAGCTCTCGATGAATAATCCTCGGGAAACTCTCCAAGCAAGAATGGTTGGGGCCATGAACGCTGGGATAGATGGTATCACGCTTAGCGCTGGACTCCATTTGGGCACCATGGCTTTGGTCAGTGATCATCCTAGGTTCCAGGATACATTCTTGGGAATCATTGTTTCATCTGTTAGAGCTCTACGTCCATTTCTCAAGCGAGCAGCTAAGCTTGATCGGATGCCGAACTATATTGTTGTTGAGGGACCCCTAGCAGGTGGCCACCTGGGATTTGGGATGGATTGGGCTGAGTATGATCTCAAGACCGTTTTTGTTGAAGTAGTCGAATTTCTGAAAAATAACGACCTCGATATACCTGTCATCCCTGCTGGTGGGATTTTTACCGGTTCCGATGCTGTTGAATACATGGAGCTTGGGGCTGCTGCCGTTCAGGTTGCCACCAGATTCACCGTCTCCGAGGAATGTGGCCTTCCAAATCGAGCTAAACAAAAGTATTTCGAAGCCCTAGAAAAAGATGTGGTAGTCAATCAAGTTTCACCAACAGGCTATCCCATGAGAATGCTGACCAATTCACCGGGCATTGGACAGGGTATTCGACCAAACTGCGAAGCTTTTGGATACATCCTTGATAGTGATGGGCACTGTGCCTACGTGGATGCCTACAACCGAGAATTAGAGCGAACCCAAAAAGAAGGTGGCAAGCTAATCGTAGAAGACAAGACCTGCTTGTGTACCCAGATGCGAAACTTTAAGATATGGACCTGTGGGCATTACGTGTATCGTCTGAAAGACACTACCAATCAACTAGAGGACGGAAGTTATCAGATGCTTACAGCAGAACACATCTTCAAAGATTATCAATTCAGCGGAGATCATCAGGTCAAGCTTCCTGAAAAAACTGCTCTATCATCCCAAGCTACCGCTATAGCAGAAGTAGCCGCTGCCTAACTGAAGAAAAACTGTGTCCAAATGGGCACGGTCCTCCCGCCTGAATACACCTTAAAGTACATTTGCTGCTAAATCTGCTAGCGGTGAACGCTCCCCATGAAACAACGTCACGTGCCCTGCCAGAGAATACTTCTTAAAACGCTCAACAAGAGTATTTAAACCGTTTGAACCCTCATTTACGTATGGGTTGTCAATTTGGTGTGGATCCCCTGTTAAGACAATTTTTGTGTCTTCACCGGCTCTGGTCACGATCGTTTTCATTTCGTGTGGAGTGAGGTTTTGTGCCTCATCAACAATCATGTATTGTCTTGGAATACTTCGACCTCTGATATAAGTGAGTGGCTCAACTGTGATGAAGCCTTGGTCAATCAATTCTTGATAGCCTTTTGTTCCCTTCCGACCTGAGTTACTTACTAACAACTCCAGATTGTCGAAAATAGGCTGCATCCAGGGATTCAATTTCTCGTTTAGATCCCCCGGTAAGTAGCCAATATCACGACCCATTGGAAAAATTGGACGGGAAACAATCATTCGTGTGTAGCGATTTTCCATCAACATCATATGTAAGCCAACAGCCAATGCTAACAGAGTCTTCCCTGTTCCTGCTTTTCCATTCAAGGTCACGATGGGAATTTCTGGATCCAAAAGTAATTCCAGAGCGAGGTGTTGTTCAGGATTTCTTGGTAAAATCCCCCAAACACCTTCATCGTGATGAAAAGGACGTGGATAGCCAATCTTGCTGTCAAAGATCGCCATCTCTGCATCATCCTGCCTGTCTTTGTTAAGCAATAAAATTCCCTCATTAGGTAGAAACTCTTGATCTCCAGAGAGAATGTGACGATCACGAAATAGACCCAACTCTGTCTCTGAAAGTTCCAATTGTGTCAGGCCTTGGTAGGGCTCATCCTGGTGACGACCATCATAATTGATCGTTGGGATTCCAAGTACATTCGCCTTGACCCGTACATTTGTGTCCAAAGTAACCAGTGTTACTTCCTGTTGCTGGTATAGGAGCTCCCACGCAACAAGCAAGGTTCTATTACTAGCTCGATCCAGATCTAGTTCTTCTGGAAAATCGATGTCATCTGGAGTACTCATGGAAATCACTAATTCACTATCATTCGATAGATGAATTCCTTTTGATAGATTCCCCAGTTTTCGGCATTGATCCAGAACCTGAGAAATGTTTCGGGCATTACTACCAGTCGCACTCATCACGCTCTTAAATCGATCAATTTCCTCAATCACATGTAAGGGGATAATGATTTGGGAGTTTGGGAAGGCGTGAATTGAGTCAGGATCATAGAGTAAGACATTTGTATCTAGAACATAACGGGGAAAAAGCTGTTCCATACTAAAATTGATTGATGTAAGGACGGGATGGGTGAACTTGTACTTTAATCAAAGGCTACTACATTGAATTAGCTTTATGGCAGAGTCAACGTTGCTTAGTCAGACTTGTCGTCATCCTAAACAGTTTCAGCATGGACCCTAGGGACTTCTTTCCAAAATGAACGACCAAAAACTTTCCACAGTAGAGCCAGCTAAGAGCCCCTCCGAATCCTTGAAAAATGAAGAGACCGATTCATTAACGTCTACATTCATTCTGCTCAGGTCAATCTGGTGTACTCTCTGGTTATCTTTCCTGACCATGGTTGATGTTTCATTGAGAAAAGCTGGAAGGGAGGTGATCAGCCCCCGAGTCAAACTATGGGCGCAACGCTTGCTTAAGTATGCTGATGTTAACTACGTTGTTCACTATGAAAAACCTTGGTCCATCGAACCCGGTAGACGTTACGTCCTGATGAGTAATCATCGAAGTTATTTTGACATTCCCTTAGTCCTGGCGGCAATTCCTGGAACCGTCAGAATGATTGGTAAACAAGAGTTGTTTAAAGTCCCCATCTGGGGACAAGGTATGATCGCCGCTGAATTTGTTCCAATTGATCGGAATGATCCAAAAAACTCAATGAAGTCTTTGACCAGAGCCAAAAGATTGATGGAAAATGGGGTTTTGATTTGGCTGGCACCAGAGGGGACAAGGAGCCCCGACGGTAAGATGCAACCCCTTCGCAAAGGTGGATTCCTGCTTGCCAGGCAAACTGACGCGATAATCATTCCAATCGGATTGCGTGGTACTGAAACTGTCATGCCCCCAACTGGCTTCAAGATTAATACAGGTAAATACCTTTCGGTTCACGTTGGTACTCCCGTGGACACTGCATTGCTTAGCCGTTCTGAAAAAAGAGAACTACCATTGCGCATAACTGAGGAGCTCAAAAAACTTTCTGGCGAAATCCCCTAACAGTGCATGAAAAACCTTTAGCCTGCAAAATCACATGAGTGTACAGATGTTAACTGGCCTACAGCCAGAAATCCTGAATGAACAACAGAAAACTTGGTTTGCCGTAGCAGTTTGCCACGCCATTGTTGCAGATGGAAATATTGATCCTAGCGAACTGAGTTATCTAGAACAGGCTTTGTCCTTCATAAGCTCAAAAACCCAGGTTGATTCCCTAGTGCAGGCGGTCAAGGACCAAAAGCTGCCGAAGTTGGACAAGTTTCCTTTGGCAACACGAGAACTGGAGGTCAAAATTTTTATCGAGTTGGCATTGATCACAACTGCAGATGATGTGATCAGCACGCGTGAAATGGATTTCTTGATGAACGTCGGCAGGATTCTTGGCTTTGGTCGTGAATTTGCCAAAGTATTGATTCGCTGGGCTTCTGAGGGCATCATCTGGCGAAATAAAATGCATAAGATCATTGATTCTGGAGTGGAACTGCACCCTGAATACATTACATGAAAAGCAAGCTTCCCTCTTCTGCCGAGACCACCCTAGGCTTACTGACTTTTTTTGCGGGTGGGCTTTTCGTGATTGCTTGTGGATTTATCCTTCAAACTCTCTCTGGGATTCTGATCCCTTTTTTTGTAGCGCTCTTTCTGGCCTATCTTGCAGAGCCTCTTCAGAAACTTCTGATCCGTTGCCGTTTCCCAACCGGTCTTAGAGTTCTCCTTGTCTTACTCAGCACTGCTCTGATTCTATATCTTGTCGGGCAATTGGTCTACAACAGCGTCAATGCGTTAACAGCTAACCTTCCTCGCTATCAGATACGGATACAAGGGATGCTCTTCGATGCGGCAAATGCCCTCAGCATCCATCCTTCGGTGATACAAGAGCAACTAACAGAAATTCAGTGGGGGGATCATATCAATGCTGGAGCGATTGCACAAATTTTAGGGCAAGGATTGGGGAACTTTGTCGAGTTTCTTACGAACCTGTTTCTTGTACTGCTTTATCTAGTGTATCTGCTTTTCGAACGGGAAAGTTTTATTCGAAGGTTGGAAAATTCTTTTTCCCATCGCAGCGGAGCCTCCAGAGCAGTTGCGGTGATTCATTCCATCAATCAGCAAATTGCCAGCTACTTGAACATCAAGACGGGAGTTTCAGCGCTTACAGGAATTGTGGTTGCTGGATTTCTACTACTTTTTGGGGTCGATTTTGCTCTCTTCTGGGGACTCTTGACGTTTCTACTAAATTTTATCCCCTCTTTTGGCTCAATCCTGGCGACCATTCCACCAATCATAATTTCTTTCGTCCAATTTGAAACCCTGGCCGAGCCGTTGGTCATCATGGTCCTACTCATATCAACTCAAGTATTTGTGGGGAATGTGCTTGAGCCAAAAGTGATGGGTGATAGTTTAGGCATGAGCCCATTGATTGTTGTGCTTGCTCTGATTTTTTGGGGTTGGTTGTGGGGTCCTGTTGGAATGATTCTCTCCGTACCCATCATTTCTGTATTTCGCATCACTTGTGAAAATATTGATGTTCTCAATCCAGTCGGTCGTTTTTTGAACGAACCAAAATTGCATTGAAGAGTAATTGAATGCTCCGAACTGCCGTCATCGGCGTAGGCTACCTTGGTCGATTTCATGCCCAAAAATATGCTCAACTGTCAAATGCAGATCTAATTGGTGTTGTAGATAGCGATTTCGACAGAGCCACTATTGTAGCTGAAGAGACAGGCACCCAAGCTTATCGAAATTATGAGGATTTGCTTGGTAAAGTTGATGCTGTCAGCATCGTTGTACCGACAGTCCATCATCATCAAATCACACGGCCTTTTCTGGAAGCAGGAGTTCATGTTCTCCTTGAAAAGCCGATTGCTTGTACCATAGCCGAAGCAGAGGATTTAGAGGAATTGGCAAATCATAAGCAGCTTGCACTGCAGATTGGTCATGTTCAACGCTACAACGTAGTCTTCAAAGAATTCCGCCAAGCCATCCAACGACCGAAGTTCATCGAAAATCTCAGGATTGCCCCCTTCCCAAAAAGGGGCACCGATGTCGATGTGATTCTAGATTTGATGATTCATGACATTGATCTTGTGCTTGCTATTACTGGGCAACTTCCAACTAAAGTTGAGTGTACTGGGGTTTCAATCCTAACCCCCCTCACAGATCTAGCTCACGCTAGATTGGTTTTCCCTGATGGTTGCGTAGCCAGTATGACAGCCAGCCGTGTTTCCGATAAAGCAGAACGAAAGATGCGCATCTTTCAAAACGGCCTTTATCTTTCTTTGGATTTTGGAACAGGGCTGGCTCGGAAACTACAAGTGGATTTAAGTAGTGACCTGAGTCCTGAGGATCTCCAACCGGAAAACCTTCAATTGGAGCGTGGAGATGATCTACTCGCTGAAATTGCTGATTTTTTGAAATGTATAGAACAGGGTAATAGCCCTCAAGTTTCAGCGAAAGATGGTCGTCAAGCCCTGCAAGTAGCCTGGCAATTGAAAGAACTACTGGCCACAAACTAATCTTATGCTGGCCCGTTCCCTTTTCCTTCAGCTCATCCCCCCTTTCCTGCTTGCCACCTTTGTTCTGACCTTCATCCTTTCGATGAATACGGTCTACAAACTCATTAACCTTATTGTCTCCAGAGGTGTACCGGTAGGGAGCGTTTTGCTGATGTTACTCTACCGACTACCCCAGTTTCTATCTGTCACTCTGCCAATCGCCGTTGTGATTACAGTTGTGGTTGTTTTGGTTCGATTATCCAACGATCTGGAACTTACAGCTATGGGTGCTTCGGGCTTAAGTCCGTGGCAACTCAGTGTGCCCATCGCAACCTTTGGATTGCTAGCAACCATTCTGGATATGGGAATTACCCTGTGGATGCAACCAGCCGGATATGCTGCCTATGAAGAAGAGACACTAAGGTTGTTAAGATCACAAACTGCGAAAACGATCCGACCTGGAGTCTTGAACTATGATTTTCCAGGCAAAGTCCTCTATGTGGAGACCAAATCTCCTGATGAGGAGTTGGGAGGGATTTTTATTTCAGATACTGAATTGAGTCCGAGCTCGATGGTTTCGCTTTCCTCGAAAGGTCAACTCCTCATCAGGGAGAAAGAGCAGGACATCCTTCTTCAATTGAAACAAGGTACGATGCACTTTGGCAATGTTGAAGGTGGATATCGAACAATGGATTTTGAGGAATTCCAATACCAGTTTCGTCCTCCTCAGTTGGATGGCTCGACAAATCAAAAAGTCTGGGGAGTTTCCACCATGGATCTCATTCAGTCAGATCGATATTTTGGAGAGCAAACACGGCAAAGGGAACTTCAACTCAGACTCACGACACCGATGGCTTGCCTCGCCTTTGCTCTGGCAACACTGACCATTGGTATGGTAGACCCTAGAAGAGGGCGATCTAACGCTTATCTCCAAGCTCTGGCCTTGATCGTCATTCATTACATTCTATGGTCTTTCTCAAAGGACCTGACCATTGGGAAAGAACCGATGAAAGCTGTTGTTCTCTGGGTTCCCCCTATTTTGATTGGACTTTGGGGAGTGTATCAAATCCAATTGAATCATCAAAATTGGAGAGGCCCTCTCGTATGGTGCTGGGATAACCTGCCTTTTAAGAATTTGAGCGACCCTAAAACATGACAAAATTTTTCATTACTCTGTTTTCAGTTTTCTTCTGTCCTTACTTTCTCCAGGCAATTACTTTGGAGCAAGTTCAGGAACGCTACTTAGAAATGAAGAATTTCCAAGGAAATTTCTTGCAAACCACAATTGTTGAAAGTGAAGACCGGCGAGCAAGTGCCTCTGGCATCATTGCATATCAACGTCCTGGAAAAATGCGCTGGGAATACCAAGAACCAGATCCTCAGTTACTTGTCACTGATGGTGACACTCTCTGGTTATACGACCCTTTGTTGGAAAATGTGACGATTCAGGAGTTGGCCACTGTGACAGGCGGGACTGCCCTGGCGTTCCTCCTCGGTGCGGGTGAATTGAGTGAAGACTTCACACAGCGAAGGATGCAGAAGTCCTTACTAGATCCTGATAAATCATGGGAAGTTTTGGAACTGGTTCCCAACCGAGAACAAAGTGCAATCGAGTTTTTACAACTCGGTGTGGATAGCCAAACGGGAGCCCTGGAGGCGCTGCTCTTCAGGGATAACAGTGGTTCAGTAAGAATCATTGAATTTGAAGCGCTAAGCTACAACGTCGAATTTTCAGAGGATTTTTTTAGTTTTGAGATTCCTCCTGGTATGGAAGTCATTCGCCCTTAGCCTCTCGACCGCCACAGAATCTCTCATCATCTTCGACAAATGATTTCCATCAGGTACCAACTACTCTGGAGAGTGATTCGCTTGTTGCTCCTTTGCTTAGTCTCATTGACTCCCTTGCTCTTGACTGGCCCGTTGTGGACTTGGAAGTTCTCTGATCTAGATTTGGACACCCACTGGAGCAGAAGCTCTCAAGCAGCAGTTACGATTCCTAAAGCTGAAGCGACAAAGGATGAAGCAGTCATTCAAATTTATGGAGCACGAGCCTATAACTGGCGAGGAGCATTTGCAGTCCATACCTGGATTGCTATCAAAGAAGCAGGAGATACTGACTTTCGACGATATGATGTAATCGGTTGGCGACACTTTCGTGGTATGCCCGTGGTTTCTGAATCAATTGGACTACCAAACCGAGCATGGTTTGGGAATGCTCCTGAGCTTTATGGTCAAGTACGTGGTCAGGGAGCTGAAAAATTAATGAGGAAAGTTGAAGACGCAATCGCTAGCTATCCTGCGAGTGAATTCTATCGCGTCTGGCCTGGTCCAAACAGCAACACCTTCACTGCACATGTGCTTCGGCAAGTCCCAGAACTTCGAGTGACTTTACCGCCCACTGCCATTGGTAAGGATTTTCCTTTGAGTTTTTGGATACAACCCACGACAGGTGGAAGAGGATTGCAGTTAACTCTTTGGGGAATTTTTGGAGTTTCTATTGGAATTGAGGAGGGGCTTCGCTTTCAGTCGTTTGCCCTGGAATTCGGTCTAAACCCTTGGAAAGGAGAGCTTTACTGGCCTGGAATTGGGACGGTGTATCTTTGGAGCTGATTTTAAACCGTGATTTGCAACTCCCTTCGGTAATGATCAAACAAAGTTGATTTTGAAAGCATCCCCAAAAAGCGCGCCTTGCCATCCATCACCGGTAACGCCCAGGCCCCACTCAATTCAAATTTATCCAGCGCTTCTTCAATAGACTCATTTGTAGAGATGGTGGGTAGAGAGCGCATGATTGAACCCATGGAAACTATTTTGTAGAGATGGGTATCAAATAGATAGGAACGGATGTCATCCAGAAAAACAATTCCGATGCAACGATCAGAATCTGCTTCAAGAACCGGAAAATAATTACGATGCGCATTTTTGAAGACCTCTACAAACTCTCCCAAGAGGGTGCTGTCTCGGACAGTTAGGAAATCATGATCCAACAAATCCCGAAAATCTCTCGACAATGATCGTAGTAAATGTTGATCAGACCCTCTTTTGACTAGATCACCTTTGAAAATCAAATTTCGAGTATAAACAGAACCCACTTCCAAAAATGAACTCGTTACCATGGCACTGCTTGCAGTGAGCATCAAGGGAAGAATCAGCGAATATCCCCCTGTAGATTCCATGACCAGAAAAACCCCGGTCAAAGGCCCATGCATCACTCCAGTCACCATCCCAGCCATGCCAACCAGAGCGAAGGCTGCTGGTTCTGCCACACCTTCCCAACCAGTCAATCCCAATATTAATCCGAATGACATACCCACCGCACTGCCCAGCACGAGGCTTGGAGCGAAGACACCTCCCACGCCACCGGAACCTAGAGTCACGCAACAGGCGATGAATTTCAGTAAGATAAAAAACAGGACCCATTCGACCGTATGCTGATCCATCTGTGCCAGGAACTCTTGGGTGATGTTATAGCCCTCTCCAAGTACGGATGGATTGAGGTAGGCCATTCCCCCAATGATTGCACCTCCAAGGGCAGCTCTCGCCCACGGACTTCCTATCCTATGAAATTTCTTCTCAGACCAACTGAGGCTTCTGGAAAATGCAATTGAGAGGAGGCCTGTCAGGATTCCAAGGAGAACACAGGCGACCAAGGAGGTTGGGTCGAAGAACTCAAACTCATGCGTAAATGTGATCTTATTGCCCATCAGGACCCGACTGAACTCTGTCGCAGTTACTGCAGCAATGATCGA
The DNA here is from genome assembly GCA_002683655.1 of Deltaproteobacteria bacterium. Taxonomy (GTDB): domain Bacteria; phylum SAR324; class SAR324; order SAR324; family NAC60-12; genus JCVI-SCAAA005. The sequence continues at coordinate 7,661 of NYTS01000050.1, read as the reverse complement.
AGGCAAGACAGTCAATACCGACCACTCGCCAAGAATGATCTCCAGTGTAAAAATCAGACCCGTCAAAGGAGCGTTGAAAATCCCAGCAACCGCACCCGCTACCCCGTAGCCAAGTAGCAGTTTGCTACGGCGCTCATTTGTGTTCAGCCAGCGTGCAACCACAGCCCCCCAAGCAGCTCCGATACAGACTGTGGGCCCTTCTAGTCCAGCGGAATTCCCAGTTCCAACAGTTAATAGACTTCCGAAAAACCGGGAAAAAATCATCCTTTTTTTCAGATTTCTTGCGTCATGCAGTACAGCATGAATCACTTCGGGAACCCCGTGTCCTGAAGGATCTCTCAACAAATTTCGAATCATGAAAACAGCTAAACCCGCTCCCAGAGCAGGCATCAGAATCTGGCTAAGATCAGGGAGAAAGAGAATGGATTCTTGTAGGAAGTGGACACCCCAGTTTAGACTCACTGCCAAGACCCCGCTACCAGCTCCAATGATCAGAGCACATAGCATCATCACAACAGTTTCTCGGGCAGAATGAGCTCGAAAGTGTGACAGTCGTTCGGCCTCTCCTGGAGACGTGCTTGGTAGGAGAGTTTGAAGCTTAGTGTGAAGTTCTTGCTTGAATGTAGTCCAAGAGTTCATCTTGTGGGGGTGCCTGCTGCAGAAAGTCCTCGACGCCTGCTTGCCGCAGCAGACCAGCTATTTGCGAAAGGATCTTAAGATGGTGGGAAGATTCGGCGCTGAGCAAAAGAAATAGTGTATGGACCGGTTGTCTGTCTGGTGCGTCCCATTCGACAGGTGAGGACAGAAAGAAAACATCCACACGGGATTGGGACTTCGGAATGGGCAATGGATAGCGAGGATGAGGAACCGCTACTCCTTTACCCAGAGCAGTTGACGACTGGCTCTCGCGTTCCAATAGGAGCGTCTCTAATTTTTGTGGCGAGATCTTATTCAACTGCATCTGTCCCGGCAGGTGTCTAAGAACTGCATCACGATCTTCACCCTTGAGCCCGTAATGAGTGCCTCCCAATTCTAAGGCAGCCAACAAATTGTTTGTAACAAGATTTCCCTTTTTGCCCAGTGCGGATGAACCCAAGCGGAGGTGCTTGGCTTCTGCCCAGGAAATCAGCGTAGCCTTATTGACAACCGGTTTGCCGTTCCGAATAGTACAAGGTAATTCCCCTTGCTGCATCCAGCGACGAATCGTTGTCTCTGGCACCCGTAGTAAATTAACCACCTCCGGGATGGTGAGCATCTGAGCCATGGACTTCGACTAAATGAAAGATCAAATGCAACTTAATTTGCAAATCATAACTATTTCTCCTGTTTGCTGCAAACAAAGAATGGAAGAATGTTTAGAAATTTCTGGCAAAGTCGGATTGGCTGTCAAGATCTTAAGATCTACTAGTACCAACCTTGCAGCGATGACCAGAATTTGTCATGATTCATTGAGTGATATCAAGCTACTTAACTGATCTTTTAATTTTCCTTGAATATTTCATGCCTAGACAATCCAGCTTGCTCAAAGAATTTAATCAACTTCACCCTTCAGCGGATTTTGTCCACCGTCACATTGGGCCAACCCAGGGTCAACAACAAGCAATGCTGCAGTTCCTAGAACTGCAATCTCTAGAGGATTTGCTCGAAAAAACGGTGCCCTATGACATTCTGCAGCCACAAAGCAAGCTGGACCTGAAACCAGCAAGTGAAGAGCAGGCGCTGAATGAGTTGAAATCAATGATGGAGGCTAACCAGCTTTGGCAGAGCTTTCTGGGTCAGGGTTACTATGGAACACACCTGCCTAATGTGATTCGCCGAAACCTCCTGGAGAATCCAGGCTGGTACACCGCTTATACTCCCTACCAAGCGGAGATTGCCCAGGGAAGATTGGAAGCGCTGCTCAATTTCCAGCAAATGGTCTTAGATCTCACAGGAATGGAGGTTGCCAACGCTTCGCTGTTGGACGAAGCCACTGCAGCTGCAGAAGCGATGATGCTCTGTCAACGTCACTCTAAGAAGAAAAGCAATCAGTTCTTTGTTGATCGCAATGTGCACCGGCAGACCCTCGATCTTCTGCAGACCCGAGCGGAGCCGATGAACATTCATTTGGTGGTTGGTGAGCCAGCAGAAATACCAAGCGGGGACTATTTCGGAGCATTATTGCAGTATCCCAATACATTTGGGGTGATCAATAATTGGTCAGAATGGATCGAAGCCATGCACCAGCAAGGGGTCTTGGTGGCTGTGGCCACGGACTTACTCAGCCTAACGCTCCTCAAACCACCTGGAGAGATGGGGGCTGATATTGTCTTTGGCAGTGCCCAACGTTTTGGAGTACCCATGGGTTATGGTGGACCGCATGCTGCCTTTCTGGCAACGCGTGACACCTTGAAAAGATCTCTGCCAGGAAGATTAATCGGTGTCTCTCAAGATCGACAGGGACAGCTTGCCCTTCGCATGGCTTTGCAGACTCGTGAGCAACATATCCGCCGTGAGAAGGCCACCAGCAATATCTGCACAGCGCAGGTTCTGCTTGCTGTTATCGCAAGTTTTTATGCAGTTTATCATGGTCCTGATGGTCTCAAAAAAATCGCTCGAAGGACTCATACCCTGACGGCACTACTTCGACAAGGTCTGGATCAGGGTGGGTTTGTCTCGAACGATCAGTTTTTTGATACCCTTTGCATCGACACCAAAACGCAACAGCCAGAAATTCTGCAGCGTGCACAAGAAGCTAAGATCAATCTTCGAGTGATAGACTTCACTCATCTCGGAGTTAGTCTTGACGAAACTACGACTACAGAAGATGTCAGCAAGCTTCTCAAAGTTTTTGGAGTAGAAGCAGATTTAGATGCCTTGCTCAGTCAAGCCAACTCCTCTGGTGCCGGCATTCCAGAAAGCTTGCAAAGAGAATCAAATTTCTTGAGCCATTCTGTTTTTCATCGATACCACTCCGAAACAGAATTGATGCGCTACCTCAGGAATCTGGAAGAGAAGGATCTGGCGCTGAATAGGGCCATGATTCCTCTGGGCTCCTGCACAATGAAATTGAATGCCAGCGCTGAGATGATCCCAGTGACCTGGGAAAGTGTAGGATCTCTTCATCCATTTGTGCCTGTGGAGCAGGCGCAAGGAATGCAGAAAATGATTCAACAACTGGAAGATTGGCTGATGCAATTGACCGGTTTTGATGCCATCTCCATGCAGCCCAACTCTGGAGCACAAGGCGAGTACGCAGGGTTGCTGACCATCCGCAACTATCATATCTCCCGAGGAGAAGCACATCGTCACATCTGTCTAATTCCCAGTTCTGCTCATGGTACCAATCCAGCCAGTGCCCAAATGGCAGGAATGAAAGTAGTGGTTGTCAACTGCGATTCCCAAGGGAATGTTGACGTCAATGATCTTCGTCAAAAAGCAGAAGCACACGCTAGCGAACTAGCCGCCTTGATGGTAACTTATCCATCGACTCATGGGGTTTTTGAAGAAGAAATCCGCAGCATCTGTGAAATCATCCAAGGCTTTGGTGGACAGGTTTATATGGATGGAGCCAACCTGAATGCACTGGTGGGCATAGCTCAACCCGGTCAATTTGGACCAGATGTGATGCACTTTAATCTGCACAAAACCTTCTGCATTCCACATGGAGGTGGAGGCCCCGGAATGGGACCCATTGGCGTCCGTTCTCACCTGGCCCTCTATCTGCCGAACCACTCCATCATCAAAGTTGCCGAAAATCGGACAGGTGGTGCCGTTTCTGCTGCACCTTGGGGAAGCCCTAGCATTCTGCCAATCTCCTGGATGTACATTCGTATGATGGGAGGACCGAATCTGCGCATAGCCTCCCAGGTTGCCATCCTCAACGCAAACTACATGGCAGAGCGACTCAGCAGTGCCTATCCGATTCTCTATCGTGGTCGCAACGGACGCTTGGCACATGAGTGTATTCTGGACATCCGACCACTGAAGAACATTTCTGGAATCTCTGAGGAAGACATCGCGAAACGTCTAATGGACTATGGATTTCACGCACCCACCATGTCCTGGCCTGTCGCTGGGACTCTGATGATTGAACCAACGGAGAGCGAATCCAGAGAAGAATTGGATCGTTTTTGCGAAGCAATGCTCAAGATCCGCGAAGAAGTCCGCAAAGTAGAAGAGGGAACCTGGCCTTTGCAGGACAACCCATTGGTCAACGCTCCACACACTCAATTGGACCTAACTACTGAGGTCTGGAATCATCCCTACAGTCGAGGAATCGCAGCGTATCCCCTGCCAGGCATGCAAACCCAAAAATTCTGGCCAACCGTCAATCGAATCGACAACGCCTATGGAGACCGAAACCTTGTCTGCTCTTGCCCAACAGTGGAATCATATCGATGATGGAGGAAGCCGACTTTCAAACCGGTATTTTTGAGGAGATGCCTTTTGAGCAATATCAACAAGCTCAAGGATTGAATCAGTCGACCCTTAAGCAGATTTTCCGACCTGGGAATTACTACAACCCGCATGGAGTCCTAATCGGCAATGCGGGCCACTGCCTCCTGCTTGAACCTGAAAGATTTGAACAGGATTATCAGCGACTTGCTCCGGGGATTTCGCTCAGAAAGTTAAAAAAACTGGAAGCAGAGGAACAACCATCTAGCCAAGAATCTCGTCCAACCATGCTCCCCACCAACATCTGGGATGCATTAATGAATGCGCAAAATGCAGTCAACACGCACCCACAGGCAAGCTGGATGCTGGAAAATAGCCTCAAGGAGGTCTCACTTTTCTGGCAAGCCCCTGAGAACAGCTTGCGCTGCAAAGGCCGGTTGGATCTGTTCTGTCCGGAGAAAGCCTTTATTGCCGATCTCAAATTTTCCTATCGGACCATCACCGAGGCCAACACGCAATGGCACTATGCCTTTCAAGCCGCCTGGTATCGTCAGGGAATTTACCAACTCACTGGCGAATGGCTCCCCTTCTATCTGATCTTTGTGGAGCGCAATACTCCTTACCGAGTGGTGGTTGCTGAATTGGAAAAGGAAACCCTAGACGTCGGTGATCGATTGTTGCAAGAATCTTTGGTCGAATACGAAGCCTATGCGGCTCCTCCAGATTTTGACGATCCTGCTTGACCAATAACCATCTCTGAAAATGAGATTTTAGATTCATCAAATCCCTCACCCAAAAGACAACATGGCTTTTCTACAAATTCTGATCCTAGCCACGATTCTGGGGCTATTCATTGGAGCTTTCACGTTGCTGTTGGCTGGCAGTGAACGAGCGCTAAGATTTCCAGGATTCGCCATCATTCCGGGGGTTCTGGTTGGTTTGGATCTTGGGCTGACTTCACAGTGGGGAGAGTTCAGCTTGCTGGTAATTGGGGGACTGACCGGATATTTTCTGATGCTTGGCATTTGGCGTGATCGTCCCTCTGTCCAGGGTCTGTTGCCCTTGAACGATCAAAGTTTCGACGAAAGAAACCCTACCCTAGGTGATTCAACTCCAACTACGGATGGGAAGTCGGAAGACAAATTGGCGAACTATATTTGAGAGTTGGCTGAATCCAGGCAAATGATTGCCTTGTCAATGTTGGCAGTGTGGTCAGGCGCTTCGGAGAGATTCGTAAGGCCCTTTCACCAACCTGCTGTGCTATTCGTGTGAGGTCAACCTACCTTGGATCAGTAATCACTGTCTGCGTTGTGCACAACCTACCCTGAACCCCTCTCAATTTGGTTGCTCAGCCTGCAAGAATTCTTCAACCTGGTATCTGAACGAATGTCATAGCGTATTACTACTTTACGAAGATTCGATTCGAGAGTGGCTGCTGAGCTTCAAGTTCGCCCAACAAATGAGGCTCCGTAAATTGCTGGGGGTGCTTTTTCATGAAGGACTGATGATTCAGGGGTTGAGTTGACTGGGCAGTTAGTTCCGATAGTTCTTTCCAAAAGTCGTTTGTGCCAGCGACAGTTCAACCAGGCTCAATTGCTGGCATTGGAAATTCAGATACACATCCCCACTTAAAGCCTACCCAAGACCAATCCAATTACCCAAAAAAATTCAAGGATCCAGACAAGTAATCATCTTGAACATTGAACAACGACGCAAGAATGTGCAGAATGTTTTTGAGGTTCATTTGACGCACACACCTGATCATGTCTGGCTTGTGGATGACGTGATGACCTCGGGGGCTACCTTGAACGAGATCGCGCGTGTCCTTAAAAAATCTGGGGTGACTTTTGTCGGCAGTTTAACACTCGCTCGACGCTTGTTGGATTCCTAAAGCAAACACTCATGGCTTCTTCTCTTCTCTCCAATCCAATCAATCAACGACGCCTGAGGGCTTTCCGTGCCAACCGACGAGGCTATTGGTCCCTCTGGTTCTTCCTCTTTCTCTTTTTTTTCAGCCTACTGGCGGAACTCGTCTCCAACGACAAGCCTCTGTTGATTCACTTTGACGGAGAGTTTTACACCCCTTTTTTGGTAGAGTACTCTGAGACTCAATTTGGTGGAGAGTTTGCGACCGAAGCGGAATATACCGATCCTTTCGTCAAGGATCTGATCGAAGAAAAAGGTTGGATCCTCTGGCCAATGATTCGCTACAGCTATGACACGATCAACTACAATCTGAGGGTCCCGGCCCCAGCCCCTCCTTCTGCAGAAAACTGGCTGGGAACTGACGACCAGGGACGTGACGTGATGGCGCGCTTGATCTACGGCTTTCGCATCTCAGTTCTGTTTGGACTCTGCCTGACGGTCTTCAGTTCGATCATTGGTGTGGCTTTTGGGGCCCTGCAAGGCTACTACGGAGGCTGGGTCGATCTAGGGGGACAGCGCTTCATTGAGGTCTGGTCTGGATTACCAGTGCTGTTCCTATTGATCATTCTCTCCAGCTTCGTGGAACCAACTTTCTGGTGGCTGCTCGGCATCATGCTCTTGTTCAGTTGGATGGGGCTTGTTGGGGTCGTACGTGCTGAATTTCTTCGAGGTCGTAATCTCGAATACGTCCGGGCCGCCCAAGCCCTTGGATTGAGCAACGCCACAATCATGCGTCGTCACATCCTGCCTAACGCAATGGTCGCCACCCTGACCTTTCTACCCTTTCTGCTTAACAGCTCGATCACCACGCTGACCTCCCTCGACTTCCTAGGCTTTGGACTGCCAGTTGGTTCACCTTCGCTGGGTGAACTTCTAGCTCAAGGGAAGGCTAACATCCACGCGCCCTGGCTCGGCCTCTCCGGTTTCTTTGTGCTGGCTTTGATGCTCAGCCTGCTCGTCTTCATCGGCGAAGGAGTTCGGGATGCCTTTGATCCGAGGCATCGCAGCTAGTCCACTCTGGTCCCACCCCAGATTGAAGAAAACTTACCCTGTACAAGCTCATTTTATGCACCCAACTTTGGTTTAGTTGTGATAGTAAAATGCTTGAACGCACAATCACAATAAATCTTTCAAATTCACTGCAGTATACAAGTCCTTAGTCCATTAGAATAATCCTCATGATACTCTGGTTTTCTCTGTTCAAGACTATCTTTGATAATAGGCTTTTATTGTGTTTACTATCTTTACTTATGGTGACTTGTGCTCCATTACCGAAGGAAGGTGAGTCTCTTGATAAAGCTGAGGTCACGCTAACTCTGCAACACCGGAGTTCGGAACGTAGTGCTCGCGATGGCTCC
>NYTS01000049.1 GCA_002683655.1 Deltaproteobacteria bacterium | reverse complement strand
TCCTCTTCTACCATGACGATTTCCGCTGGTCAGTCCCAGGCGACCCAGAATGTGAACATTTATGGAGATACGACTGTTGAAGACAATGAGACCGCTTGTGTTGATGTTGCCAGCGTCACCAATGGAGTTGAGGAGGGAACACAACAGGCGAGACTGACGATTACAAATGATGATGCTGTAGCATCTCCTGCGTTCAGATACAGTGCAACAAGCGGCTCAACCTCAGTTTCTGAAACAGGTACTACAGACAATCTAAATCTTTATCTAGCGAGTGCCCCCAATGGAAATGTTGTTGTTGATGTGATGGTCTCTGACTCCACTGAAATCAGTGTCAGTCCTACGCAGTTGACTTTCACCAACGGCAATTACACGAATACCCAAAACATTACTGTGACGGGTGTTGATGATGCTCTTGATGATAATGACACTGTCTCTCAGGTCACCATTGCAATCAACGGCTCTACTACGGACACAACCGGTTATGCTTCTTTGGGTCCCAGTTCCCGAAACGTCACCACTACGGACGATGAAGTTCCTCCAAGTGGGACACCAAGCCTTAACAATGCTGTTGCAGCTACTCAGCAAGTCACATTGAGCTGGTCGACTTTATCCGGGGCAACCTACTATAAGTTCTATTATAAACAGGACTCCACGGTAAATTATTCTATCAATGTGGCGAACAGTTCAACTTACGATGGCACATTCACAGTCAGTGATGGATCAGCTACCAGCTATGTTCATGCAGGCTTATCTGCTGGTCGTTACCACTACACGATGGTAGCAGGTAATGTTGCCGGTGATTCTGCACAGAGCAATATGCGCGATGCTGGTATAGTCTCAAATTTTTCTACGACCTCCTGCAATGCAGACAACGATGCAGATTTACTGGTTCACTATGACTTTGACTCAAACGCCAATGACAAGGTAAGAAAGTATGGTGACGCACGATATGATTTGAGTGTAGCCAATGGCGGTAGCATTACCTACGCGAACAGCCGCTGTACTGGGGGCAAAGCAGCGTATTTCAATGCGGGGAATCAATATGGCTACAATACGAGTTTGAATGATGATAACGAAAGTAACCTCTTCAGTAGTGGTAACTTTACAGTCAGCCTTTGGTTTTATGCCGATCCGGACATGCCAGATTTTAGCTCAATGATGTCTTCGAAGATTTTTTTAGGCAGTGGCGGCGACGGAGGTAACCACAGTTGGCAACTTGATAGTAATGACAGAAAGCTTCGTTGGAGATCTCAACAAGGAGCAAATTCATCTACAAAAGTGCACACCCTGGCAAATACTCGGTACCCTACAAACTCATGGGGACATGGTGCTTTTGTGAAGCACGATAATGGGACAGCACAAATCTATATGAATAGCACTTTGGTGGCGACAAGGCTCAATAATCAGCCAACTCCGATGGATCTGCTCAAGATTGGGACAAATCGCCAAAATCAACTCTCCTGGAAAGGCTACATTGATGAGTTCAAAATTTACTCTCGCGCCCTGACAGCAAGCGAGGTGAGCAACCTCTACAGCAATGATACACCTGTTTCTAAGATGACCTCCTTTACTAAGGGAGTAAACTTCACCAGCAGTAACGGCTACCTAATCCAGAATGCAAGTGCAGCTGGTCAACTGCCACTCTACTTGAGCGGACAAGGAGACAGCAGTCTTAACAATGGCAGTACGACGGCAAATGGGCAGCCCTGGGCTGTAGGTATCGTATTCAATCCCAGTTCTATTCCGACAGGCAGCCCTGATACCAACTACCGCTCACTTTGGTCCCAGGCTGCTGGTACTGATATGAATGGCTATCGCATCTCATTGGATCTCATTCGTGATGGCAAAATACGCTTCTACTTCGGTAAGAACTATCACTCAAGCAACAATAACAATTGGTACAAGTGGACCTCGAATGCCAACTTTTACTCTAGCAACAACTGGCATGGGTTATACGTCGACTATGATGGAGGCAGGAGGAACTACGGCAATAGCCCCTATTCAGAGAGAGTAAAAAACTTTAATCGCTTCCGAATTTGGCAGGTTAATCTTGATAACGGAACAGCTACGCGGCTTACTGGTTATGGCCTAGAAAACACTGACAATGGTACCTGGAGTTACAATAATAGTGTTGGTAACAACATAGGAGGACGGTTCTATGTTGGTTCTCAATATCAGGATAATAAGGAGTTTCAGGGCCAGATTGCCTCTGCAGTCGTAACCACTCTGCGAAACAGCCAGACTCTGCCAGATGCCACTGAAATCTCGATGATTGTAAACGACCCGATGAAGTGGCTCAATGATTACAAGGTAGGCAATAACTGGAGACAGCCAAATCTAGAAGGATCGGGAAATGAACTCTCTGGGTTTGCATTGGGTAATGACAATAATGGGGCCAAGGGTACCAAGGTCTGGCTGATGGGTGATGGCACTAATGACTCTGATGGAAATATTCGTAACCAAGTCAGTAATGGATCATCTACACAAGAACTGATCTCGGGCGGCAGCCCTGCTCCAGCTATTCAAAATATTTCATTTCCATGATGAGGATACGAACAAAATTCTTCAAATGAATGGCTACAAGGCGGAGAACCCATATTTTCAATTAGCTGAATATTTTGATCTTAGTAGTAATTTTGTAGAAGATTGGGGCTTTGTGCAGAGGCTACAATTTGGCTGATGACACCAACGCTAGTAGCACCAACATTGCAAACCAGGTCAATGGTTCAAACTCAGTTCAATATCTGCAACTGAACTCGGCTAGCACGACATCTGTCAGCATTCCTGGCCTCTAGTGAAGTGTGAGTATGGGTTCAACTGGGTGGTCCGATGAAGGTGGATGAGGGGCTACTCCAAAATTCCCAATTTCCTCATATTTTCAGTTCAGATCAATCCCTCACCCACCATCTNTGATGGTCCCACCTTTCCCAAAATGGACGTTGGCAATAATCCATTTTGAAAACTGAAGCGAAGCACACAGTCACAGAGCAGTAGAGAACTCTTGCTGTAGCCTCGGCCAGAGCTTACTCAGAATATCATTGTGACCTGTGTCAGGAATCTCCAGGTATTCGATCACTTCTTGGTTCAGGGAAGCCAGCTCTCGCCCCATCTGAACCGGCACTACCTCATCACGAGTTCCATGGGCAATCAGAATCGCTGGAACTGGGTTGCGTTCCAACACCAACTGCAATGGTTTTTGGTTTTCAAAGGGGTGTCGCAACAGCGGCACCAGCCAACCACCAAAGAGATGCCGCACCATATCCGCCAGGCTCGTGAACGGTGAAAGNAGAACGATTCGATCTACCGGATGATCTTCTGCAAACTGCATAGCGGCCGCGGCTCCTAACGAGTGGCCCAGAGTGGCCCAGTTGGGCTGTGATTCAACCCCAAACTCTCTCTGCCAAGCCTGGATAGCTGCCCTTGTAGAAGTGCGAATCGTNTCTGGGGAGGCCCTTCCCTCACACGCTCCGTAACCTGGATAATCAATTAGAAGGAAACCTACCCCAGGTGAATTTACTTGGGTGAGCAGCCCAAGCCAATCCAACGCCAGACCAGCGTTCCCACCAAACAAAACCCAGACCNGTTGAACTGAACCGTTCTCAGGAGGAAGGTAGTAAGCTGTCTGTGAACCTTCTGCTATTTGATAGCGAAGAAGTTCCAGAGAAGAAGTATTCCAAGGCTGATAACCCGTTGGATAGGATCGAGGATGATAGATTAACTTGTGCTGAAAAAAGGTAAGCATCAACAAGACTCCAAGCAGAAGAAGCAACCAGCAAAACAGAGGCTTGAGCCAGTGAATTTCTTTCATTGAGCAACATCAGCACAATTGGATTTGGAGGAATAACTTGAAACGTAAGTCATTTCGTTACATTTTCCTAATTTTTGTAGTCTTCGGTAAAATAGNATAANGTTTGNCTGCTATTGCTGCCGTCGGAAAACCTGAAGAACTTTCGTGGAGGAAACATGTTCAAGAGATTGACAAGTTTGCTGCGTTTCGCAGGTGTTTTGAGTGTCTCGTTACTGACTGCCGGAACCTTAATGGCTCAGGATTGCCCACGAGGAACTCTGGATAGCCGATTCTGTGACCGTGACGGAGATTTGGTAGCTGATGCGCCCACCGATCCCAGCGAGTGGGTCAACCCAGACACATTGAATTTTGTTTACACGCCTGTTGAAGATCCAGCTGTATACAAGACTGCCTGGGCAGATTTCATTGCACACATGGAAAAAGTAACGGGCAAAAAGGTTCGATACTTTATCATTCAGTCCAATGCAGCTCAAATCGAAGCCATGCGATCGGGCCGCATACATGTGGCAGGCTTCAATACTGGCTCAAACCCACTGGCTGTCAACTGTGCCGGATTTGTACCCTTCACGATCATGGCCAGCCTCGATGGCAATTTTGGTTACGAGATGGAGATCATCACCTATCCAGGCAGTGGTATCAACAAGGTAGAAGATATCAAGGAACGGAATCTGGCGTTCACATCTCCAACCTCTAACTCCGGATTCAAGGCACCCTCTGCGATCCTGAAAGCTGAGTTTGATATGCTTCCCGAGCGAGACTTTGAGCCTTCCTTCTCTGGAAAGCACGACAACTCGATTCTTGGAGTAGCCAACAAGGACTATGATGCAGCTTCTATCGCCAACTCAGTGAAATCAAGAATGATCTCACGAAATGTGATTGAGGCTGACGATGTGATCACAATCTATAAGTCCCAGACTTTCCCCACGACTGGATTTGGATATGTTCACAACCTGCATCCTGACTTGGCAAAGAAAGTTCAGGAAGCCTTCTCCAGCTTTGAGTGGGATAAGCCAGACGGCACACCAACCAGTCTGAAAGTAGAGTTCGAGAAATCCAACGAAGGGCAGTTTTTGCCAATCACCTATCAGGAGCACTGGGCTGTGATCCGCACGATTGACAAGGCCAATAACGTCTCCTACTCCTGCAAGTAACTTTTCCTTGTCCGCTCCTCTAGGGGCGGACCCTTCGCAGATTTTTCATGCTTGAACTCAAGAAACTGGGCAAACGCTATCGTACTGGCGACCATGCTCTCAAGGAAGTAGACCTAAGTGTCCCAGCCGGACAAGTTCTCGCCTTGATTGGCCCATCTGGAGCTGGCAAGTCCACTCTGATCCGCTGTATCAACCGGCTTGTCGAACCAACTTCGGGAGATGTGTTGCTACACGGAGAGAGCCTCACCCGTTTACGGGGAGGGGGGCTCCGCAAAGCCCGGCGTAAAATTGGGATGATCTTCCAGGAATATGCNCTGGTAGAGCGACTGAGCGTGATGGAAAACGTGCTCTCTGGCCGCTTGGGTTACGTTGGGTTTTGGGCCAGCTACTTCCGTCGTTTCCCGCAGTCAGATATTGACACGGCTTTTTCCCTGCTGGACCGTGTCGGCTTGGAACCAATGGCGGATAAACGAGCTGATGAGCTCTCTGGAGGACAGCGACAAAGAGTGGGCATTGCCCGGGCGCTGATTCAAAATCCTGAGTTGCTATTGGTTGATGAACCGACCGCCAGTTTGGATCCAAAAACTTCACGCCAGATCATGCGGTTGATCACCGAGTTGTGTACTGAGCGCAAGCTGGCAGCGATCATCAATATTCATGATGTCGCCCTAGCCCAGATGTTTGCTCAGCGTATTGTCGGACTACAAGCTGGTTCAATTGTTTATGATGGGGATCCAGAAGGGCTAACGCCAGAAGTCCTGACCCAGATTTATGGAGAGGAAGACTGGACTGCGGTACGCAAACGACAGATCAGTGATTCTGATCAAGATGTTGCTGATCTTGAGGAGAACCTCTGATGAGTACTCCCCGAACATGGCGCCCCAAACCATTCATTGAGAATCCGAAACTCCGTTGGAGCATCACCATTGGAACCTTGCTCTATATGTTGCTAGCACTCGGTTCCGTCGAAGTCAACTGGATGAGGGTCTATGAAGGATTGGATCGTGGACTAAAATTTGTTGCTGCCTTTGCACAGCCGAATTTTACTGGGCGTTGGACTGACATCTCAGAGGGGCTAGCAGAAAGTCTGGTGATGACAGTGGTTTCCACAGTGATTGGCATCATCGTTTCGATTCCNATTGCCCTTGGGGCTGCTCGCAATCTTGCTCCTCTTCCAATCTATCTATTCTGCCGATCAATCATTACGATTTCTCGAACCTTTCAGGAAGTAATCATTGCCATTCTCTTTGTCGCGATCTTTGGGTTTGGGCCCTTTGCCGGTGTGCTGACAATCTCTTTTGCAACCATTGGATTTTTGGCCAAACTACTTGCTGAAGCAATTGAGAACATTGATCCTAGTCAAGCTGAAGCAGTGCGTTCTACTGGATCTCGTTGGTGGCAGTGGTTGAACTATGGCATTCAACCGCAGGTGATGCCTCGTCTGATTGGACTCTCTCTTTATCGACTCGACATCAACTTTCGAGAATCAGCTGTCGTTGGTCTTGTTGGAGCTGGAGGAATCGGTGCCACCCTGAATACTGCCTTTGACCGCTATGAATTTGATACCGCCGCAGCCATCCTGATCCTGATCATTGGGATCGTGATGTTTGCCGAGTATTCATCTAGTGCGATTCGCAAGCGAGTTCAGTGATGCCGGTTGAAATGAACTCCCAAGAAAAGATCTGGAAGCATCGCGATCGCAAGACCCAGTTGACCCACTGGGCGCTTTGGTTTTTTGGGACAGCGCTGTTTGTCTGGTGTTGGCAACTGGTTTCAGAGAAAACTGAATGGTTCTTTGTGCTGGATGCCCCAACCATTGCTGCAGATATCGGCTCCAGGATGGTTCCACCAAGGTGGGAGTACATCGACAAGCTCTGGGTTCCTCTTTGGGACACTCTGAACATCGCTACTCTCGGTACTCTGCTGGCCCTGGTTCTAGCTGTACCTGTAGCCTTCCTCGCAGCACGCAACACTTCGCCAAGCCNNACAATCCTGCGACCAATTGCCCTACTAGTCATTGTTTCATCGCGATCCATTAATTCACTGATCTGGTCTCTGTTGTTGGTCTCTATGCTAGGACCTGGAGTACTTGCCGGAATCATTGCGATTGCCCTGCGATCCATCGGTTTTGTTGCCAAACTACTTTATGAGGCTATTGAAGAGATTGATGAAAACCAGGTAGAAGCAATCAAGGCAACAGGAGCCAGTCGTTCCCAGGTGATTGCCTATGGCATCGTTCCACAAATTCTTCCTACTTTTGTTGGTGTGTCTGTATTCCGCTGGGATATCAACATCCGTGAGTCCACGGTCTTAGGATTGGTCGGGGCTGGAGGGATCGGACTGCAACTTCAGGCATCTCTGAACATTCTAGCCTGGCCTCAAGTGACCTTGATTCTACTGATGATCTTCCTGACCGTGCTCTTCAGTGAGTGGCTCTCTGCCAAAGCCCGCCATGCGATCATCTAAGCATGTTGACGCTCTCCCTATTTCGCAAGCAGCAACAAGTTGAGGACCTGATCAGATTTCTATTGAAGAACTTAGAAGATCTGGCTCTTCATCATCGAGAGGCTTTGACCGCCTACCTGGATGGTAACCTCGCAGAGTGTGAGCAGCGAGCCCAAGAGGTGGACCGTCTGGAGTCCGAGTTGGACGACTTGCAGCGTCAAATTCAGCAATTACTCCTGCGGGAAGCGCTGATGCCTGATTCTAGAGATGATGTGCTGCGCCTACTGACTAAGCTTGANCGTATTCCAGGACAGTGTCGTCATTCCCTCAAAGAGCTACTACTGGAGCTTCCCCCACTCCCCAATGATTTCCGAGCCTCCCTAGTATTGATGTTTCACAAGACCCATAGTTGTCTCCGTGCGTTGAGCNCCACTGTGGACTNGCTCTTCTCAGATCTTCGCTCCGTGCCTCGTCATGCCGAAGAAGTCGCCCGTCAAGAAAGTGAGGTGGATCGAGTGGAACAGCAGTTATTGGTTCGAGTGTTCAGAGATGATTCGCTGGAATTAGCGCGCCAGTTCCAGTATAAAGCTATGCTTCAGCGACTGGGAGGAATCTCTGATCTAGCAGAAGATGTAGCGGATGAAGTACTGCTGATTGCTACCAAAAGAATGGCCTAGTTGACAACCCGCAGGAAAAACACATTCTGGAGAATGAAGAGGCCCAAAAAGCAAAGCAGGCTTGCCACCAACGGTGTAATCAACCAGCCCAGAGCTACTCTTCCGACTGCACCCCAATTGATGTCTCGCCCACCGCGTAACAGACCGACCCCTAGTATCGCTCCAAGTATTGCCTGAGAGCTAGAGACAGGCACTAAGGGCAGTGAGGGCAGACCTACTGAATCCAACCAAGCTTTCAAACTGGCGGAAGCAAAAAGCAGCAAGACTATTGAATGGGCACTGACACAAACCCAGGCAGCCAAAGGCGACAGGTTTGCCAAGCCAGATCCTACCAATTCAATAGTCTTCCTGGAATAGGTCAACACTCCGGAGGCCATCGCCATACCCCCAACTAGTAGCAGTAGTTGGGTTGGTGAGCTCTCAAATCCCTGCCAACTAAGGACCGGAAAGGGCTGTGAAGGCAGGAAAACTCCAACTACGTTTGCGACATTATTGGCACCCAAGCTATAGGCCCCTAGCGCCCCAGAACCAAGCAAGGCCAGCCGCGTATAGCCATCCAGACGAATCAACCCAATTCGACTATTTCGCAGGATCAACTTTGCTGTCCACATCATCGCCATTGCCATCGCTGCAGCCAGCAGAGGCCCAAGCACCCAGGTGGAGACAACTTGTAAAAAAATAGTGATATCTGTTGCAACCCCTGCAAAGGCATTCCAACCCAGCAAAGATCCGATCAATGCCTGTGTGGTCGAAACCTGAATCCCAGTTCGCAGCATCAAAAAAACAGCAATCGCCGCGGCAAGGGCTACCATGAAAGCCCCACCAAGTACATTCACTGAGCCCAATTCAACCAACCCTCTCGAAACACCTTCCCCACTCCAGACGGCTCCAAGTACCATAAAAATACTACAAACGACCACAGCTGTCGAAAAACGGATCATTCGACTACCAACTGCAGTCCCGAAGACGTTGCCTGCGTCATTGGCACCCAGCGACCAGCCAAGAAATAGTCCGCTGCTCAACAGAAAGAGAGTTTCTGTTGTCATTCTTTGTGTAGACTCATAGCTATTGTTGTTGTGTAGATGACTGCTGAATCAATTGCTCTAAGTCTGCAGGAGTGTTGATTCCTTGCCAGCAAATCTTTAAGTGTTCAGGCACTTGCAAAATATTTAGTGGCCATTGCTGCATTCTCCGATTGATCTGCTTTCCTCCATCTAGCCATGTAGCTTCCAGCAGATAACGGAAACCTGGTTCGTAGACACCAATCATGGTTTCCAGAGGGCCAATCTCATGACGAGCCAAGGTAGCTAGTCGAAGGGGATCTCTCTGCGACAACAACCACTTCAGTGCCTCAAGATGTAACCTTGGATAATCGCACCCAACTACCAGCCAGGTTGTGTTTGGTTCTGATTCCCACAACCCGAGCAGTCCACCCCAAGGACCAAAGCCTTGCACTCGATCTGGGATCACAGCATAACGTTCAAGTTCTTGATGATTGGAGATGGACCAATCCTTTGGAATAAGAGGCAGGACCCCTCCGAAGACGACCCTACCCACTCCCAATAATTCTTCTAGTAGATGAGCTAATTTTAGGGCCATCGGTCTGCCGTCGATTTGCATCCAAGCTTTTGGGTGGCCCATCCTAGTGGACTGTCCTCCGACGAGGACAGTTGCCTTGAGTGTTTGTTGCCTTCGCATTGCTCGGAGTTTTTCGAGGCAATGATCCAGTAGTTTGATTTCTTCTCTCGGGCCAAAGCAGGGAATTTTCAACCGAGCTAACAATGCTGGATTTATTGAACCGGGAACTCCGGCCCAAAGTGCAAGAACTCTTGAGTTGTCCAGCACAGGAATTCCCTGGCTGGGGTGAAGACAAACCACCTTCCAGTCACTTGATTGCTTACCCCCTTCGCGTAGTAAAATATCGAAGGGGACTTGGCGTCGGAGCTGGACTTCTGAGGCTACAGATCCTTGAAAGAAGTCGCTTCCAGGTAAATGCAGAAGAGTCTGAGTGGGATCAACAAAACTGACACCAGCAGCTCCTTCATCAAAAAACCTATGGCTATCCTTGCTGGCAATTGTGGCGTGAACTTCCGAAGAACTTTTGAGCACAGCTGGTGAAAATCCACCTGCTTTTAGTAATTTCAAACATTGGAGCGACAACTCGGTCTTACCAGAACCAGAATAGCCACAAAAAGCCAGGGAGGGAGTGAATGGTGAAGCGGTAACAGGTTCCATCAGCTGACAGCCTGGGGCTCGTATCCTGACTTCAACCGGATGGTTGCTAGCACACTGACTCCTACCATCAGTGTTGCGGTTGTCAGGCACCCAACGATTCCAACAATTTGATAGGTCCAACCGGAGAGAAGTGTCCCCAGCAAACGCCCAGCAGCATTGGCCATGTAGTAAAAACCCACATCCATGGTCACTCGTTCGCTTTGAGTAAAGGCAAGAATAAGGTAAGAGTGACGCGAAGAATTAACCGCAAAGACTACTCCAAAAATGGCAAGTCCACCC
>NYTS01000048.1 GCA_002683655.1 Deltaproteobacteria bacterium | reverse complement strand
TAAAGTTGTGAAATGGTGGAGGTGGCGAGAGTCGAACTCGCGTCCTGAAATGCTTTCCCACGAAGCGCTACAAGCTTAGTCGAAACTTTTCGTTTTCACAGTCGGTGTCGGCAATCGACCGCCTCACGTCTGTACACTTCCAGTTGATCTCATCTGACTGTCAGAAGCCCAGCCAGACCAGCCCAAGTAAAGGGTTACACCTCAACGGAGGCCCTCGGGCCTACCTCCACGAGACGCCTACTCAGGCAGCTATTGCTGCGTGAGCCGGAGCGTAGTCGCTGTTGTTTGCAGCTATAATTTTGATGACCGTATTTACGTGGACGTTCATCACCCACGGCTTGCTCTCAGTGAGTTCCACACCCAGTCGAATACCGGGACACCCCCACAACAGGTCTTTTAAACTAGCAGCTTTGTGGATTTGTGCCACTGAAATCGCCCAGCTCAAGAAGGGAACCGTCCTTGTTTCTTGGTCAGCGCTAGAGTGAGCTTGGGCTCGAGTGGTGTTGTGCAAGTCACCCACACCCTTTTGGGCCTCGGTGTTCCCAGCAGAGAACCATGACTTTTGTAGCAATCTTGGCTAGGAGACCACCTCCTGCAGCGCCTGCACGATGTACTGGGGCAGGGCGAAAGCTCCCTGGTGAATCGCGGGATTGTAGTAGCGAGTCTGCAGCTTTGCAGCTTGGAAGCGCTCTGCCAACGTGGTCAGGGACACTTGACGATATGCCGGGTTGTTACTGCCCCAGGCAAAGGTCATGATGCCCCCAACATAGGTCGGTACCGCTGCGCCATAGAAGGTGGCATCAGCAAAGATGGGCCGCAGGCGCTGGTAGGTGTCACGCACCTCCTGGAGCTGCATGTAGCAGACGCCGTTCTGGGTTGCCAGGATTCCTCCCGGCTTGAGGCAGCGATGGCAGTTGGCATAGAAGCCCTTGGTGAACAAGGCTTCTCCTGGGCCCACGGGATCGGTGGAATCAGAGATGATCACGTCAAAACGAAGTGAGGTCTCCTGGACAAACTGCAGGCCATCGGCAATCACGATCTCTACCCGTGGATCCTGAAAGGCCCCCTGGGAATGCTGTGGCAGGAAACGCTCCGACATCTCGATCACGGCCTGGTCGATTTCTACCTGCACTACTCGCTTGACGTTCGGATGTCGCACCACTTCTCGCAACATGCCACCATCCCCCCCTCCGATGATCAGCACCTCCGTGGCTTGACCGTGCGCCAACAGTGGCACATGGGCCATCATCTCGTGATAGATGAATTCGTCAGCCTCAGTTGTCTGGACCACACCGTCCAGAGCCATCACTCGACCGAAGCAGGGGTTTTGAAAGATGATCAGATGCTGGTGCTCTGTGCGTTGTTCAAAGAGCACCTCGGTGATCTCTAGGTGTTGGCTGTAGCCCTTGTAGAGCTTCTCGCTAAATGTCTCCATAGCTCCCTGTATGTCCCCGCAACAGCTCCTGCACCTGGAATTGACCGGGCTGAAAATGAGTTCGTAGCACCTCGACCGCCAGCTCTGGTTTGGCATCACCGCACATGAAGATGTCGAAAGCCGCAAATTGACGCTCCGGCCAGGTATGCACGTTGATGTGTGATTCAGCCAGCACAGCCACTCCGGAAATGCCACCGTTGGGAGTGAAGTGGTGCAGGTGAATGTGGAGTAGGGTGGCCTTGGCAGCCTCGACTGCCTCTCGTATCGCGTGTTCCATCAGTTCCAGATCGTCCAGCTGATCTGCGCCCCAGACATCGACAATCAGGTGAGCGCCTGCGCAGGAGACGCCGTCACGGACAATGAAGTGGTCCTGAGCATCCTGCTCGTCATCCGGGTTATGGTAGGCCGGCCAGTTGTTGAGGGTAGAAAGATTTTGTTCCATCAGAAACTCCTTATTGAGTGTGAACCGTTCAGGCAACTGCTTCGAGCAGACCGGGCATCGGGAAAGGCATGGGTCGGCTGAGAGGGATCTCATCCAGTCCGTGCTCGCGGTCGATAAATTTCCACTCCAGCTTGGCGAGGCCAAAGTCGCTCTGGAGACGATCAAAAATCAGTTGGGGATCAAACTCAGCGCAGGAATAAACATCCATCTGCATCAGGGCAGGGGAGACTTCATCCCAAACGTGAACAGCGATGTGCGAGGTTTCGATGATGGTGACACTGGTCAGGCCTTGGTTGCCAGGCATGTCCGAGTAGACTGAGAAGGGCCCCATCAGCACTTTCATACGGATGTCTTGAACCAGTTGGCGCATCCAGTCGTCCATTGCGCTTGGGTTGCAGGGGGGATGGTGAATTTCGGCACGGACGATCAAGTGCTTGTGTTCCAGTAGCATGGAAACTCCTTTCAGTCAGGGGGTTCGGAATATTTTCTCCACATTCCGCTACGGCTAGGTAGCGGGTGGTGGTATTTCAGAGGCGTGCAGGCCGGCTGGGAGTTTCTTCTCACTACGGAGCCACTCCGGGGCGCTGCGCTCGGCAACCGCCGCACGAACCAGCAAACGCTGAACGAGCTGGTGCCGATTCATGTCAAAATCACGACAAAGCTTCTTGAGGAGTTGCTTGCTCTCCTTCGATAGTTTGATTTCCACTCTCTCTAATCCCTTCTTTCGCAGCTTGAGCCGGTAGGTGCGTTGCCTTTCCGCATTGCTCTGGCACTGTTTTTCGGGATCCATAACTGCTCCAGCATGGGTGAATCATCAGATTGGAGAACCAACTTCTCCCCAACCTGATGTTATCAGTAACGTTTTTAGTCGTGATAACAACGATTTGAGCGAAGGCTGATCACAATTCAATATTCTGTTTGAGAATGCAAGATTTTCGTGAAGAATATTTCTGGACTAGGAATTTTATCCAATTTGGTCAAACTGGAAGAAGCGGTATCCAGTTGCCGCTGGACACAAACAACCCATCCTCAGAGGAATAATGGAAGAAATACGCATTCAGATGTCAGCCAAGGGCCCTTACATGATCAAGGGCTACAAAGTCATTGTGGTGGATTCCGAAGGAAACGAAATTGAAAAAGAAGGCACAGTGGCTCTCTGTCGCTGTGGACTCTCCAACAAGAAACCGTTCTGTGATGGTTCCCACCGCAACTGTGAGACCCTCTGAGTTGAATCACTAGCGACTGATGCGCTCTTCCCACTCGCTGACCTTGTGGGCAGCACGACGCACCAGTCGTAATCCTCCCTTGGCAACTAGGCGTCCAGCCTCTTGTGCCTGTTCCCAGCTTTGCTCCCAATTTTGACGAGACTGTAGGTCTGGCAGACAACGCAGGTACTTGTGCCGCAGTGATTCCTCCAGGCTTCCAAGGATACTGGGAATCAGCGCTTCCTGAACGTTGTAGACTTTCCTGTGCTCCAGACAGACTGGAATCACGCTCTCTGTCGGTGCTTCCAGGTCCTGGGCGACGGCTTCTAGGGCTTGACGAATCAAATGGGCCTTGGGACGCAGGGCTTGTTCGATGTCGTAGGGTGGTTCCCATTCACGAAGGGGACGGAGCAGGTCGATTTTGCTCAGAACCACGAACAGAACGGGAGAGGGTAGGTTGGCTTGGCGGAATTCTTCACGGAGTTGGTCGAGTAATCGTTTATCAGCCTGCCGAGCGGCCTGATTGGCTGCACAGACCCAGAGTAGCACATCGGAACTGCGAGCCGCTTTCCACCAGGCCTTGGGTAGTTTTTCATCTGCATGTAGACCAAAGCCAGCAGAGTCTAGCACAAGCGCCTGGGGGAGTTCATCTTGTTCCAGCAGGTAGGGAGTCAGGCCTTGCTCCACCGGAAGCACATCGGTTGCTGCCTGCAACTTGCCAAACATCGCATTGACCAGACTCGATTTGCCGGAGTTGACCTGTCCGAGGATCAGGATACGTAAGGGTTCTCGATTCAGCGACTCAGTATGGGATTGCTGTTGTTGCAGGTCCGCTGTACTCGTGGAGCTACGATATTGCTGTAAATCCGCTTTTTCGATCATCACCGAGCCACTGTACAATTCAATGGCATAGTAACCGACGCGTTCGAACAATGCCTCCAGCAACCAACCAGATACTTCCTGCCGGGAAGCCTTCAATAGTTCACTGCTGAACCAGCCCTGGATTTCTCGTAAAATTGCCGCCTGTGGTGCCAATCCGAAGGAGAGAGCCCGGTAAAGTGCGTAGAGGTCACTACCCAGCAGATATAGTCGTCGAGTGCGCAATAGATCGTGGATCGTCAGCAAGTGGGCTCCGGGCAGATGAGTCTCCAAATCACGTCGGAGATCTAGCGCAGCCCGTTCCACAATACGGAGCAGTGCAGGTAGAGGAACTTCCAGTAGAGCTTTAGAGGAATCCTGGTGAAAGTGAGAGGCGACTCGTTGAATTTCCTGTAGGAGTTGTTCCTGAAGATGAGCTGGCTGTTGTAGCAACTCTGGATGCTGGGTGGCCTG
The DNA here is from genome assembly GCA_002683655.1 of Deltaproteobacteria bacterium. Taxonomy (GTDB): domain Bacteria; phylum SAR324; class SAR324; order SAR324; family NAC60-12; genus JCVI-SCAAA005. The sequence continues at coordinate 37,929 of NYTS01000048.1, read as the reverse complement.
ACGGGCTCGCTGTTGGATGGCCTCCCAGAGAGGCTGGGTATCGTGGGGCCAGTGTGCAGCAAAGAGCTTGGTCACCAATTTGGGTTTCCAGCCACGAAGTGACCAGCGGACTCCAATTCCACCAATCAACAGGGTTGCCCCAATCACCCCGGTGCCGTACCAAAGCCACTGACGTTCTTCCAGCCAGAGCAAGCCCAGTCCGATCAGTCCAAGCCATGGCAAGAGCAGGAAAATCACTAGTAAGAGCAGGACAATAGACCTTCCGCGAGTATGGTTTGTAGAGGGTGATGGTTCAGGAGTTGGCATGATTTTTGAGGAGTGGAAGAGAACGTGCTTTATTTTTCTTTGGAGGTTGTCTTATGAGTTTTATTTTTGACAGTCACAATAGCGTGTTGAGGTTTCGAAAGATGGTGGAACGGTACTACCAGATCCCCTATGAAGAGGCCCTGAATTCGGCAGATCCTCGGGAATTGCGCCGAATTTATCGTTCCTGCCACCCAACGCAGGCTTTATTTAACTATTTTTGAACCAACCCGGTTCTAGGCATTCGACGCCAGAAGAACCAACCAACCGCCAGCAGCAACGTCAGGAAGACAGCCAAGCTAACAAAAGCATAGTTGTGAGAGTCCACCGGGATATTGGAAATCCTGATCTCCAACAGGCTGGCATCACTGGCTTGTGCCCTCCACGCCAGAAAGTTGACATCACCGAAGGTTTGATTCCCCTGGAAGGTCAATTGGGAAGAATTCACATCCAAACGTTTGACTGGAGTGAAGACGCTGACCCGATCCAGTGGATGAGCGTAGCGCTTCTGGAGCAAGTGACTGCCCAGAAAAACAGGAATGGTGTATTGGAAGAGCAGTTGTGTGTCTCCTGGTGGAAAGCCACGAGTCCAGCGCAATTGATTTCCCTCCTGTTGATAGGTTTCCGGACCGTCTTCGAGAACACGAAAGTTCTCATGTGCGTTCGGTAGTTCCATCAACAAGGGAGATTGGGTGCTGAGAATATTGTCCTCGGTCGGATTCTGGACGCTGATGACCTCCGTGACGACAAGTTGATCAATATTGGACTCGAAGAACAACGAAGACTCACTGAAGACCAGTGCGCTGGTAACGAAGCTGGTGGACGGTAGACGGATGTCCACAGTAATCGGTTGTTGTCCCGGACGCATGAAGAAAACCTCGGAGCTATAGAGGTTTCCTTCAAATCGAGTTCCCAGACGGTATCCGGCTCGGTCATCCCGGGGAGGGTCCTCGAAGCGAAAGCGACCTATATCGTCGGTCTTGGTTCGTCCAACTGGACCAGCGGGTACGACTTCGCCGCTAGGATCAAGTACGAATTTGATCAGTACTACATCCAGGCCTTCGGAGAGGGAAACTCCCTGGGGAACTTGGACCTGTCCCTCGATTGAGATTGGGTTTTTGCTTTCTTCAGCCGCTAGGGTAGTCCAGCTAAGCAGAGAACCAATGATGATCAGGGCTAACAGAAGTTGAACTGTTTGGAGAAATTCGTGATGATTTTTGCAAAGGGGCATCGGTTGAAAAGCTCCGCTAACGTGATTTTTTGTGGGGAGGATAGGAATGCCGTTGTCTGATGATTTGAACCGCACTCGACTGAAGCGCCGAATTGACGAACTACATGTCGATGTGCGCCGCCTGCAACGTCCACAAGAGCGCCATCAAGCTCTCAAGGAACTGGATCAACTGACCGTGGAATACATCCGTGCACTCTGTACGGAAATGAAATATGTCTTTCAGCAGAGTGCCTTGCTGCAGGAAGAACTGCAACCTGATCCAGAGCCTTCATTGGCAACAGAAGATTTGCTGGAACCACTGATGCTGCAGGAAACTTACCGAGAAGTGGTTGAGCGTCTAGGCTGGAATCTGCCTGATGAACAACGACCAGAAGTGCCAGTGATCTTGCCTGAACCTGATAAGGAAGAAGAGATCAGCTTCGAATCTCCCCAGGATCTGCGTTACTATGTGGAAGTCCAGATCGAGGATTGGGGGAGCAACCGAGACCGCTTCGCCTTGCTTGAAAAAATGACGCTGGAAGTACCCTTATGGCAGGAGTGGGTCGAAGAATACCGAGCTGAAAAATCACCCAAGGTGCGGCATCCGGGAATCGAGGGACGCTGTACAGTGGAAATTGGTAAGCTCCTTGGCGTGCAGCCAGCACTGATCTCGGTCCAGGTACTCAAGTGTGCAGAGGGTATGCGCTAGGAAGACTGCTTGCGTAGTTCCTGTTTCACCTCTGCTGCCAAACGACCCAGTGGGTAATCTTCCAGATTCACGAAGCGCATCAGTTGGGCTAATCGCGGCTGAACCTCGTGTACTCGCTGGAACATTTGTTGAGCCAACCAACGATAATTTTCATGCCCCTGCGGAGTAGTTCGTAACTCCACCAGCCACATCAAGGAGCGCAGGTTGATCCTCAACGACCAGCGTAGCTGATACGCCATCGGCACCACATATTGTGCTTCTTGTGGAAATTCTCCCTCCAACACTTCAAATGCACTATCTGCTTTCTCCAGAACCTTCCTCACTGGACTTTCCAGTCCTGCATCAATCAATGATTTTGGGACTGTATAGCCAAGTCGGGTAGTCAGTCGCTGCCGTTCCTGAGTCAATATTCGATGTCGGTGTAGATCTCGGTAGGAGCCATAATCCCCAACGATGTCGAAGGTGTAGCTTGCATGCTCCAGGGCACGACCTAGCTTGTGGCGTCGGTGCTCGCGTAATTCTGCCCATTGGCGCAACAGGTGCTCTCGTGCTTGGTCCGACATCCCGCACACATTCTCCCTGGCTTGGGCAAAGGACAACGCACTGTTTTCGTAGAATAGAGCTGCCAGCACCTCGATCTCTGCTTCTGGATCGTAGCTCAGCAGTTCAACGCTGGCGCTCTGGGGAGTTGATGACTCTAGTGTTCGTGGTACCCAGCGGTTGAAAAAGTTCTGGCTTTGCTGCTGGAAATTCAGTTGGCTGCAGAAGTGTCGATGGGTTAGATCTGCCCGCCGAATGAAAGAGGGAACGACTTGCTGTAGCTCCAGCTCAGCGGCACTGGCCAGATCCTGAAGTTCCTGCAAGGTCTGTAAGCGGAGGCGAATCAGTAGTCCTTCAAAGAAGCGTCCATTCCCAAAGACGCCCATGTTTGTCAGTGTTGAGGCTGGTAACAGGCCACGCAGCAGGTCAAATCCTCGTGCCCGAATCGAACGTTCATAGGCAGCTTGTGGTTGATCAGGTTCGGGTGGCAAGACCTTGCGCAGATAGTCTCTAACCGGTTCAATCAGCTCAGCATAGGTGCGAAAAAGCTCTCGGTTTGTTTCCAGATAGAGTTCTGCGTGAGTAGAAGCAAGCACCCGTGGGTCTTTGTAAAATTGGAAGTCTCCATTGACCTGCTGGGCGAAGCTGACATAGCGGGTAGATTTCTCCAATGGCGAACCACCAATCCTTGCGTCCTCCAGTACCTTGGTTGCTAAAATGGAAACCTGTTCCAGTGCCAGGTGAGCACCTCCTAATTCACCAATGGAGTCATCTCCGTAGCCGTCAAGAATGCGATCATAAAAGGACTGGGCCTTGGTCAGTGCCAGCCGAGAATCTTGGGAAGTGGAAGGAGCTTGAAATCCAGCCTCATCATTTTGTAGAAATTCTCGCAGCAGTAAAGTACGGAGACCTAGTGTGGAGCGAGAATAGCGGGAAAAGAGTGCTCCCTTGATGACTTCGGGAAGATTGGTCAGCACGAACACCGGGCGTTCGGTGTTCGTTACGTAAGGCGCAAGCTGGAGTTGCTCTGCTGGACTGAAGGACTCGTGGCTTTCCAAGACCGATTGCGATTAGGGTGCTGGGATTCCACGCGAATTGGGGAGGGCACTCTGTTGATCCAGAGGCTTAGGCAAGTCAGCGTCGGTATATTTAGTCTTTTCGTTGGGAGTGTAGGTGTCACGGAGCAAGTCACGCGTAAAGTTGAATGATTCCCGTGAGTGATAGGCCATCCCGATTACACCCGTATCCATCCGGATTGCCTCCTTAGGACAGGCTTCCACACATAGGCCACAGAAGACGCAGCGCAACTCATCGATATCAAAACGAACCGGATATTTCTCAACCGAAAAGTCTGGGTGCTCTCCAGCTTCAATATGGATGCACTTTGCTGGACAAACTGTCTCACACATGTAGCAAGCAACACACTTGAGGAAGCCATCATCACGACGGGTAAGCCGGTGTCGGCCTCGCCAGCGTTGAGAAACTGGTCGCTCTTCTTCTGGATACTGAATCGTCACAACGTCTTTTTTACCGACGATGTTGCGGAAGAAGTGACGCATCGTGTGTTTCAGTCCAACAGCAATGCCAGGAATGTAGAGGGCTTCCCTGAGTCCTTCGCTACGATCTACTTTCTTGACCTTAAACTTCATATCAGGCTCACGAGGAGAAAAGAAATCAAGCTAGGGCCACGATGATGATTGCCGTGACCACGGTGTTTAGCAAGGCAACCGGGAGTAATTTTTTCCAACCCAGGGCCATTGTCTGATCAAAGCGGAACTTTGGTACTGTCCAACGGATTTGAATCTGGAACCAGCAGAAAATGAAGGTGAAACTGGCGAACTTGCCAAATTGGAGCAGGGTCACTAGCCACTGTGGTGCGGATTCCCAGTGATAGAGCCAAGGCACCTGGTAGCCACCGAAGAATAGGGTCGTGATCAGAGCAGCAACTCCAACAATGGCAATGTATTCCGCAAGCATGAAAGACGACCAGCGCATTCCAGAGTACTCAACAAAATATCCAGCAACAATCTCGGATTCTCCCTCTGGGGCATCAAAAGGTGCTCGCTTGGTTTCTGCAATCAAGGCCGTAAAGAAAACCACAAATCCCAGGGGTTGTGTGAAGACACCCCACTTGGGAATCAGACCGAACCAGTGTTCTCCCTGGCCTTCAACGATTGCACTGACCTGTGTGGATCCGTAGACCATGAACAGTCCCATCAGCGAAAGCCCCAGAAAGACCTCGTAGGAGATCATTTGGGCTGAAGCCCGTGTTCCACCAAAAAGGGCGAACTTGCTGTTAGAGGATGCTCCTGCCAGCACAGCACCGTAGACACCCAGGGATGTGATGGCAAAGATAAAGAGAAGTCCAGGCTGTACGTCGGTGACCTGAAATTTGAAATCACCGATGGGACCAGCAATCGGGATGATGGCAAAGACCGCTACCGCTGACATGAAGCTGAAGAAGGGCGCGATTGTATAGAGAAATTTATCAGCACCCTTAGGAATCAGATCTTCTTTGAAAATTGACTTCAGTGCATCAGCAGCAATATGAAGTAGGCCTCGCCCTCGGTACGATCCAATGTTCGCACGGTTGGGGCCGATTCGATCCTGAACGGCAGCACTCCACTTGCGTTCCATCAGGGTCATGAATGTACCCAAGGGCATCGCAAAGAGCAGCAGGATGAAGAGGATTTTCAACACATCCTGCACAAACGGCAGGGCTAGAAATTCTAGAACAAGTTGCATGGTTTCCCAGTTGACTCAGCGGTCGAGTTCTCCACCGATCATGTTGATGGAACCAAAAATTGCGACGATATCTGCGACGTAGTGTCCGAGAGCCAACTCGGGCATGGCTTGAACATAGTTGAAACAGGGTGGACGGACACGACATTTTACTGGATCACCAGAACCATCGGAGACGAGATAGAAGCCTAGTTCTCCATTGCCCCCTTCGATGGGTTGGTAGACTTCTCCAGCCGGTGGATGGTGACCTTCCATCACCATCTTGAAGTGATCGATCAATCCCTCAATGCTACCATAAACTTCTTTCTTGTCCGGATAGCCCAAGTACCGTTCACGTGTCATCACCGGTCCGTAAGGGATCTTGTCGATAGCTTGTTCGATGATCGATATGCTTTGCCGCATCTCTTCCATCCGGACCAGGAAGCGGTCATAGGAATCACCGACTTCTCCAATAGGAATTTCGAAATCCAGTTCATCGTAGACAAGGTGTGGATCTGCTCGACGGATGTCGTAGGGTACTCCGCAGGCGCGCAGCAACGGGCCCGTGAAGCCGTAGGAAATCGCTTTTTCTTTGGAGAGGACACCAATGTTCTTCATGCGGTCGATGAAGATCTTGTTGCGAGTGACGAGTTGATCTCCCTCTTCAATCACCTCTCGAACTTTTTCGAGCCGGACTTCCACTTCCTTTAGAAAGCCATCTGGGAAATCGGTGCTATTGCCACCAAAGCGAGTCCAGTTGATAGTAACTCTCCCACCAGTGACCTGTTCGTTCAGTTCGTAGAGATATTCCCGTGCCTTGATGAACCAGAGGAAGAAGGTGAATCCGCCGACTTCCATCGCGCAGGCGGCAAGACAGGTGAGATGATCAGTGATGCGGGAAATTTCGCCCATGATCACCCGGGCAAACTGTGCTCTCCTTGGAATTTCAACACCGAATAACTTCTCAACAGCCATTGAGTAGCCGATGTTGTTGAGCACCGGTGAAACATAATTGAGGCGATCTGTGTAAGGAATGACCTGAATCCACTTGGAATTCTCAGACTCTTTCTCAAAGCCCCTGTGCAGGTAGCCGATTTCTGGCACCATTCCAACAATCTGCTCACCATCCAAGTAGGTAGTCAGACGCACGATGCCGTGCATTGCTGGGTGAGCTGGACCGATTTCGATGCGCATGATCGAGGTGTCTGAGTCTTCGGGTGGAGCTGGAATAATTGCTCCTGGCAGATGAACCGGTTTCAACTCTTCTACAGAAATCGTAGTTAGCTCACTGGTGTTCACTCAAACCTCCCATAGTGGTAACGCTCCTCGACATCGTTGAGTTCGAGCAGAGGTTGCTGCTTATCCATAGGATAGTCTTTGCGCAAGGGATGTCCCTGGAACTGTTCATACATCAAGATGCGGGTTAGATTGGGGTGTTCCTCAAAGTGAATGCCGTACATGTCGTAGCATTCTCGTTCGTACCAGTTGACTGCATCCCAGAGCATGTGAATTGAAGGAATCTGGCAATCGTCTTCAGGTACAGGACACTTCAGGCGAATTCGGCGGTCTTTGCTAAGCGAGCGTAGATGGTAGACGACTTCAAAGCGCGCGGTTTGCTGTAGATTGGTTTCTAACAGCAAGTAGTCAACGGCGGTCAAGTCAACCATCATCTCAAATTGGCAATCTGGATGATTTCGTAGTAGTCGGCAGACCGGTTGGATAAACTCACGTTTTAATACGATGGTCTCGTCGCCACGATGCCGATGGGTGCTCAAAATCGCTGCAGGATACTCCTGTTGAACCAGATTGATGACCACACTGGTTTCAACGGGTTCTGAGACCTCAATGCTCTCTGTGTTTTCTGAACTTTCCTCAGGCATAGCCTTCAACCTGTTTTGAGATTTTCCTTGTCGCGGCGACCTTTCGGCGTGTCGTAGCCCAGTGAAGCGGTGGTATTGATGTAGTCTTTGGAGTAGCTATAGCCAGACTTAGTTGCACGATTACTCTTTGGATTCTGAACATTTTCAACCACTTCTTTTTCAGGAATTTCAAGGAAACGGCTGAGTTGAAGTTTCTTTTGGTCCAGATGGTTGATCGCAGCGGAATTGATACTGCCTTGAAGAGCGCTGGGGCCATCATTCTGGATACGATTCTGTAGCTCCATAAGCCCATCCAGCACAGCTTCAGGACGGGGAGGACAGCCAGCAATGTAAACGTCCACCGGGATCACCCGATCAATTCCTTGTAGCACAGAGTAGTTCTGGTAGAAGCCCCCAGAGGAAGCACAAGCACCGAAAGCAATCACCCACTTTGGTTCAGCCATTTGGTCGTAGACGTTGCGCAAGATGGGCGTCATCTTGTGAGTGATGGTGCCGACTACCCAGAGGACATCGGACTGGCGTGGTGAAAAACGAGGAATTTCTGCACCAAAGCGTGAGACATCGTAGTGGGAACAGGAGGCAGACATGTACTCCATTCCGCAGCAAGCTGTGACGAATGGATACTGAAACAGGGAAAACTTACGTGCCCAGTTGACCGCATTGTCAAACTTGGTGGTCAGGAAATCACCGTAGTGGGCAGATTCCATAGGTTCCTTGAACTGAGTGGTGGATCATTCCCATTCCAATGCGCCCTTTTTCCAGTCGTAGACTAGGCCAAGGACAAGTACACTGATAAAGAATAGCGCTGCGATTAGGCCGGGCCAGTGCAACTCACGAATTTGTACTGCCCAGGGATAGAGGAAGACGACTTCGACGTCAAACACGAGAAAAACCAGAGCTGTCATGAAAAATTTGACATCATAGCGCTGCCCTTCTGTGCCCTGAGTTAGGAATCCAGACTCAAAAGGAGTTTGCTTGGTCTCGGTGCTCAGCTTGGGCCCAAACAGGATACTGATGGCAGTGAAGACTCCGGCTAACCCGATGCCAACCAGGATCATGATCAAAATGGGAAGGTACTCGCGCATGCAAACTCCAGCAGGCAAAACAAATAAAGCAAAACTAGTGGCAGTATTCCACCCGACCTGTCCTTTGTCAAATCAAAGCAAATGCCTCAAATTGGGCTTTAGCGAACTGTTGAGCCAGGCACAACACTTTCAGGAATCTTTACCAATTCAAAGCCTTTTTCTGATTCGGCAAAAAGAATCATCCCTTCTGAAAGCACTCCTCTCAGCTTGGTTGGACGCAAGTTGCTGACCACGATGACACGCTGTCCGATCAAGTCAGCAGGAGAGAACTTCGGAGCTACCCCAGAGACGATAGAGCGCAAGCATCCTTCTCCTAGATCAACTTGTGAGTGCAGTAGCTTATCTGATCCAGCGACAGGGGCACAATCTCGAATCAGGCCAACCTTCAGCTCAACTTTATTGAATTCATCGATATTCAATGGAGTTGCTTCGGATCCAGGAGCAGAATCTTCTTTGGGGGTTGGTGCTTCCTGTTGTGATTTGGGTACCTGAATTTTAGGGAAGAGGGGTTTGGGCTTGGGGAGTGCTGTGTCGCTTTGCAATAATCCTGGCTGAAGCTCTGTAAGTTGAGGAAGACCTTCTAACCCAAGGGTTGTTGAGGCAAGCTTCATTTTTTCTGGCATTACCGGAGCAAGTAGGCCAATCAAGATGCGTGTGGCATCGAGGGCTGTGTAGAGCACAGTACCCAGACGCTCACGTTGATCTGGTTGCTTGGCTAACTGCCATGGCGCCTGCTGCTGGAGATATCCATTGACTTGACTGGCCATCCAAGCGATATGTTCGAGCGCTTTGTGCAGATAGAACTGATGGATGAACTCCTGCACTTGCTCCACTCCTTTTTGAAACTGTGCTCGGAGTTCTGTCTCTGCATCGGTCAATGCACCACACTCAGGAACCAGTTCACTAAAGTTCTGGCGACTCAGGTTGACACTTCGGCTAAGTAGGTTGCCAAAGTTGTTCGCAAGATCGCCATTGTAGCGAGTGATTGCTAGTTCTTCAGTGAAGTTCGCATCTTCACCAAAGCTCATGTCCCGTACAAGGAAGTAGCGCAGTCCATCCACACCTAGCTTTTCTTTCATCGCCAGAGGATCGACCACATTTCCAAGGGTTTTGCTCATCTTGGATCCGCTGCTTACCCAGTGACCATGCACGACCAATCTTGCGAAAGATGTCATGCCAGCTGCCTTGAGCATGCAGGGCCAATAAACGGCATGAGTCTTCAGAATGTCTTTGCCAATGATGTGGTGACAGACAGGCCAGTAGTGTTGGAACAACTCACCATCTGGGCAGTCGAGGGCAGAAGCGTAGTTCAGCAATGCATCAAACCAGACATAGGTCACAAAGTCGCTGTCGAAAGGTAGTTCGATTCCCCAGGTCAGGCGTGATTTTGGACGTGAGATGCATAGGTCCTGCAGTGGATTTTCCAAAAATCGTAAGACTTCATTGCGATATCGTCCCGGATAGATCCAGTCAGGTTGATCCTTTAGCATTTGGACAAGCCAGTCCTGGTAAGCGCTCATTCGGAAGAAGTAATTGCGCTCCTGGCGAAACTCAGGGGCTTTTTGGTGAGTTGGACATTGCCCCTCGACGAGTTCGCTCTCGTTGAGAAATTCTTCACAACCCACGCAATAATGGCCTTCGTATTCCCTTAGAAAGATTTCGCCGTTGTCATAGATTTGTTGCAGTATCTGTTGAACGATTTGCTTGTGGCGTTCTTCGGTAGTACAGATGAATTGATCTGGTTCGATGTGTAGTTCAGGCCAAAGCTCTCGGAATTTTTGGGTCATCATATCAACAAACGCCTGCGGCTCCATCTTCGCTTTGGCCGCAGATTCAGCGATTTTTTGGCCATGTTCATCGGTACCTGTGAGGAAGTAGGCATCTTCTCCGAACAGCCGCCGAAAACGAATGATAGCATCACTGACGATGGTGGTGTAAGCGTGCCCAATGTGTGGATTGCTGTTGACGTAGTAGATCGGCGTGGTGCAATAGAAAGTTTGGCTCATGTGTTCCTACGGCTGAGAATCAATCAGAAGTGGGCAGGATAATTTGTGGATCTTCAGGGTGAGGGCGATAAAGTATAATGGTACGTCCTATGACCTGAATGACTTCTAATGCCGGCTGTTCTTCGAGAATTTTAGCGCTTTCCCGTGGTGTATTGGGAGCATTTTCCAACACCTTCAACTTGATCAACTCATGTCGTAAAAGAGCAGTGTTCAATTGCTCCAGGAACTGATCGCTGAGTCCATGTTTGCCCAACTGCAACAATGGTTTGAGTGAATGTGCAAGGGCACAAAGTGCGCGTCGTTGTTTTCTGGTCATCATCAGAGAGTGGAGAGAAAAAACGTGCATTCCAACGAACTTTCTCCGCAAAAACAAGTGAATTTCGGTGTGATTATGAAACGGAAATGGGGACAGCACTTTCTGGTACGGGAACGCTATGTACAACGCCTGATTGAGTTAGCTGGTGTGCAGACTGGGGAACAAGTGTTGGAAATCGGGCCTGGCAGAGGAGTCCTAACCAGAGCCCTGCTGGAAATGGGCGCTTTTGTGAAAGCAGTAGAAATTGATCCAACCCTACAAGATTTTCTGCAGCAGGAATTTGCAGGATCAACTCAATTTCAATTGTTATGTGGGGATGCGCTCGAGTTGCCAATTGAGGAGCTACTACCTTCAAGTCAACCAGCTCGAATTGTCGCCAACTTGCCTTATAGTGTGGCAACAGCAATCTTCTTTCACCTGCTACCCTGGAGAGAATACTGGAATTCTTGGTCCTTGATGGTTCAGTACGAGGTTGCACAACGAATCTGTACTACTGCAGAAGGTGGCAAATCGTTCGGTACACTCTCTCTTGCTGGAAGTCTTGGATTTGAACGTAAACTCGCTTTTGAAGTTCCCCCAGAAGCGTTTGCTCCACCTCCAAAGGTGAACTCTGCTGTCATGCATTTGTTGCCTAGAAAAAGTGGCTGGAGCAAGGAAGAAGAACACAACTTTCTAGAATTTGTGAGGCGCCTCTTCCAACAACGGCGAAAGACGTTGATAGGTAATCTGAAACAGCAGTTTCCAAATTGGTTTCAGCAGGAAGGAGAGAGTTTGGAGGAGCAGTATTTGAAGTTACGGCCCGAAAATCTGGAGTTTGAGGATTGGCGCAAGCTATACGAACAATTTCGTGAGCACGGACGTGCTTTTCATTAGGAGGGGGCAAAGCCTACTTCGCGGCAGGCTTTAATAATTAGCGCATGGTTGTGGACTGACGGACTCCACTATCGGTATTAGCTGCGCGTCGAAGTTGGTTGATTGGGAGGAATGGCATGAAATTTTGCCCCAACTTCTCGTCAGCAATGACCTTGTTGACCCTAGGCAAGACCTCTTCCATTGTTTCGATGTAGATGCGAGCCTTGGTAATGTCTTTGGCTTTACGGTATTCTTCGAAAATCTGCTCGAAGCGGCTTGCCTTCCCCTGTGCTAGCAGGACTGTCTGCTCAGCGTAGGACTGTGCTTCGTTCACTACTTGCACGCCTTCCCCCCGGGCTTTAGGAATCAGATTGTTCCTGTAGCCCTCGGCTTCATTGATCATTTTCTGTTGATCTTCACGAGCACTGACCACATCCTTGAAGGCTTCTTTAACCTCATCTGGTGGATGCACATCCTGAAGCTTGACGTTCACAATGGAGATTCCAGAGTCGTAGTCTTTCAGGATTTCTTGTAGCAAGGTAGCCGTATTTGTTTCGATCAGGCTTTTGCCAACAGTTAGTGCGTCCATTACCTTGGTATCTCCGATAACTTCACGCATGGCAGATTCAGAAGCTGCACGTACTGTCGATTCTGGCTCAGTCAAGTTGTACAAGTATTCTTCCAGATTATTGATTCTATACTGTACAGTAAACTGTACGTTGATGATATTTTCATCACCAGTAAGCATCAGGGATTCCTTCATCACTTGACGGTAACGAGCCGGAGGCCCCGGGTCAATGGTACGGAAGCCAATTTCAAGTCGGCGTACTTCTGTGACCTTCTCTATGTCTATATTCTCGATAGGCGAGGGTAAATGGTAGTGCGGGCCTGGCCCAACGACGCGATCAACAACTCCGAAGCGCTTTACTACGGCTTGTTCTTGAGGATCAACGATGAAAAATCCGGTTGCCAGCCAGACAGCAGCTGCAACAACAATCAAGATTAGGCCTGCGTTGCCTTGAGGCAGACGGTGCCGGAAGCGATTCTGCAGATTATTCAGCAGTTCATCGACATTCGGCGGAGTTGGTTGTCGCTTATCCCAAGGTGATTTGCGAGGTGGCTTGTTCCAGGAGTCCATGAGGTCCGTTTATAGATGTTGGGCGTTGGTACTCTTTATTAACAGCCTAGAAAGCAGGGCAGAAAATACAAGGAAATTCGATGGTTGCCAATTTAGGCAGTCAGAATTTCTGAACCATTAGAAGTGACTCGAATGGTGTGTTCCCACTGAGCAGAAAGCGATCCGTCCTGTGTGACAGCCGTCCATCCATCGCTGAGCAATTTACATTCTGGACGACCAATATTGATCATTGGTTCAATGGTGAAGACCATATTGGGTTGAAGCAATACGCCCGTATTAGGCTTGCCATAATGAAGAATTTGAGGCTCTTCGTGGAATTCAATACCGACTCCATGGCCAGCGAAGTCTCTGACAACAGAATAGCCCAGACCTTCTGCGTGAGTCTGAATTGCGTGGCCAATGTCTCCAGTAGTTTTACCGGGCTTTACTTGCTGGATACCAATCTGCAGGCATTGTTGGGTAATATCGACTAAGTTTTTTGCTTCTTCCGAGACATCTCCAATCAGGAACATCCGGCTTGCATCACCATAGTATCCATCGAGGATACTAGTGACATCAACATTGGCAATGTCCCCCTCCTTCAGTACTTCATTGCCGGGAATTCCATGACAGATAACATTGTTGACCGAAGTGCAAACGCTCTTGGGAAATCCTACTGCTGATTTGCCACGATAATTGAGTGGTGCAGGGTAGGCGTTGTTGGCCAAGGTTTCTTCGTGAACCCAGTCATTGATCTGTTCAGTTGTGATACCTGGACCTATTCGCTCCTGCACCATATCTAGAATCTTGCGCGTCAACTGGCTACTACGCCGAATACCTTCAATCTGCTCTTCTGTCTTGATAATCACCCCTCGGGTTCCTCGTCTTCCAAAAGAGCTCATCTTGTCTCGTAGCATGTGGCACTTCTTATATTTTTTGCCACTGCCACACCAGCACAAATCATTACGGGAAGTTTTCATGGAATCTCTTGGATGCTGCTCATCGGAGCAGGGTCAGTATACGTGAGAACTGATAGCCAGAAGTCAGGCTTTCACGTGGGTCGTGCGACCAGTAGATGATTTGCCCTTTGCCACTGATTTCATCAACATCTACAAAACCCCAGTAGCGACTGTCTGCGCTGTTGTAACGGTTGTCTCCCATCACGAATAACTTTCCTTCAGGAATTTGGACTGGCCCAAAGTTGCTGACTGGTCCATCGCTGAAGCTTTGGTTTTGATCAGATTGCCCTTTTGGGCGATCAAAAAAAGCATAGGGTTCGTCCAATTCTTTCCCATCGATGAACACTTTATCATTGCGAATCTCCAGGGTCTCTCCAGGGAGTCCAATTGTCCTCTTGATATAATCAACCGACGGATTTTTTGGATAAGGGAAGATGACGATATCTCCTCGTTTGACTGGATCAGCGAAGACTCGTATACCCAGAATCGGAATTTCTGTGCCATAGGTATACATTGTCGCGAAGATGTGATCACCAATTTGAATGGTAGGGATCATCGATCCTGAAGGAATTTTGAAGGGTGCGAACAGGTATGTGCGTACCACTGTCGCGACAATCAGCGCAAATAGCAGAGCTTCAACCCACTCACGGATCGAACGGTTTGGAATCAGACGGTCTAATCGACAATACCCCTTGGCACTTCGAAGGAGGAGTTTTTCGTTGTTACGAACCGCGGCTGTCTCAGGCAACTCTGCTTGTAATTCTTCGGGAGTTTCGAAGAACTTTTCCTCAAGGTGAGATAGTTGACGGATGACTTCTTCGCTCAGTCCTTTGCGTTGCAGTTTGCGAAAGGTTTTCTGTGAAAATTTGTAGGAAATGAGAGGAAATAGGTTCATTGTGTGGCAGTACTGAGAGCGGACACGGCAGAATCAAGGAAATCAAAAAGATCATCTTTGGGGCAAGCCCGCAGAGAGGGCAAGGCAAAAGTGAGTTCCACAAGCTAATGGATTCAAGTACTGGAAAGAGCAAGGTGAGAGACAGGTTGCTGCTCTGAAGAGCGAAATATCGTTTCCTGAATGGTGTTGGAATAGCGCAGAATCCCCAGTTCATCAAAACTCTGCAGAAAGCGAGTGTTGGGATTCCAACTTTGGCAAAATTCCTGACTCTGCTTTGTATTGGTCAAGATCATTTGGGCTTTGCCACAAATTTCTGGAAGTGCTTTTGTATCAGTTTTCTGTTCTGTGTCTTCTGTTTCCAAATGATGGTAAATCAGATCACCGAGTCCAGCAGCTTGAGTAATTTGACTCCCATCTGTGAGAAAGGACCAAACAAGTGGGTTTTCCCAGCCAAGTTGCTGGAAGCGATGTCGAAGTAGCCACCCCAATAATTTATGGTGAATGGGGGTTTTGCTCAACAAGGGAATTTTGCTTGTAGACCAGACGTAGAGATTTGTCTCGGTTTGACGGATTGGAGAGATCCATCGGTTCATCTTTTCCTGCCAGGAAAATCTTGTTTGTGATATTTGGGAGTTGACGGTGGCAAATAAAACGCGATGGCTAGTTCTAGTTAGATGTTGGGCCAGTTGTTGCTCGTAAAAAGAGGAACTGTGATTCCATTCGTGATCTGTGAGTACAATCAAATCTCTAGGCCGTTGGGAAGTTGGTCCTAGGTGTACCTCTTCCCACCATTGGGCTCTAGAGAAGCGCTGAGTTCCTCGGAAGTGCCAATAGCCCTTCAACAGTGCTTTGATCATTGACCAGGGTAGTAGGTGGATTTTTTGAGAGTAGGCGAAGAGTTGGGACAGTCCCCAGTGCTTCAGATTCCAACTTTGCAGTAGCAGGCGATAGCTTAAGAGGGTTCCTGAAGCATAGATAAAGAGCAAAAGCAAAGCTGGTAATCGGGTAGTTGGTAAGAAAATTAGGCTTATCAGGATCAGCATCTGCACAAGTGCAATCAGGCTGTAGCCCCATTTTTTTAAGTTGGGAACCCGGAGGCCACATACTTGATGGATGTCCAATTGCTGTGTGGCGCGCCATGGGAATCGTCGACTCAGTAAGCCATCAAAAAAGTAGCGCTTTGTCAATTGAGTTGGACGAGAAGCTTTTGGAGCTAAGGGAGGATGGTAGACGATCAGGTCTTGGGCGAAGGGAATGGAGAAGCCTCCTTCGAGAATTGAGAAAGCAAGGTCAGTGTCTTCTCGGAAAGGAATTTTGTATCCAGAGTGGAAATGGCAAAATTGTTTGCGAACCAGCAAGTTACATGTTGGATATCGACCGCCCTGACGGTTTTCAGTCTGGTGCGTCAAGGGCGTGATTTGTTCTCGATTACCAACAATAGTCTGACCTTCAATAGCTCCTGCGCCTGGTTGGTCGTGAATCCAAGTCAATGCTGATGCCACCCAATCTGAGTTGGCTTGTACATCAGCATCGAGTAGGCCAATCCAATTGAATCTAGCCAAGGCTACTCCAGCGTTGCGTGCTCGACCTGGGCCAGAGCGATGCTGATGTAGAACTCGTAGTTGGAGACGGGTTTGTTGATGAAATTCCTCCAACATTTTTGTGGTATCGTCTGTTGAGCCATCGTTCACCACAATGACTTCAAAACTAGACGTCGGAGCCGTCTGCAGTTCCAGAGCTTGTAGACAATTTTTCAATAAGCTGCTGCTATTGTAACTGGGTATTACAACTGATAGAGAATCAGGCGATGAGACAAAAAAATCAGGAGGAAGAGAAGTTGACACGGAGAGACGAAGTATTAGAGAACCAACAGTTGCTGGTGCGAGCACTTCGCAGTTCGTTGCCGTATTTGGAAGAGTTCAATCATCAAATTTTCGTTGTTTGTGTCAGTGGAGAATTATTACAACGAGATGCCGCTCCCAAAATCATGGAAGAACTCGCACTATTGCATCGCGTTGGCGTCCAATTGGTGTTGGTTCATGATAGCCAACTATTGAATCAGTCCTCCCTGGACACAAGTTCGTTTCCAGTAGCAGTTTCGCGCCATGATCTTAAGGCGGTACAGCAGCAAATTGCAGCAATCAACTGGGAATTTTTGACCAAACTCTGCCTATATGGGCATGGAATTATGCCACTTAGTGGTCATTTTGTCACTGCTCGTGCTGATGAACGCTCTAATGCACTAGAAATGGACTCATCCAATGGAGTTGTGCAGGAGGTGGACCTTGTGGCTATTCGGGAGACTCTACAACTAGGACACACCCCGTTGCTAGCTCCTTGGGGGACAGGCCGGCAAGGCCATCTTTGGATACTAGAAGCTAGGGAACTAGCAACAGAACTAGCCATTCGGTTGAGAGCTAAGAAATTAATATTGTTGGAGAATATATCATCTCCATTGATTGAGAAAGACAGAAATACCTCAATTTTACGCCAATGGATGTGTCAGCAGAGTTCTATAAGTGAAAACAACCGACTCCGATTAGAATGTATGGCTACCGCATGCGAAAGGGGTGTAACGAGATGTCATTGGTTGGATGCAACTGAGGAAGGAGCCCTGCTAACGGAGACGCTCACTTCTGGTGGAATTGGCCTGATGGTCACCAACACAGCTTACCAACAGGTGCGGGTGGCTAGGCCTAGTGATATTCCTCAAGTTTGGGGACTGCTGAGTGGGCCAATGAGAGATGCTAGTATTGTCCAGCGTAGTACTTCCTATCTTGAACAACACATTGAACGATACCGGTTGTTTTGTCAGGATGAGGATGTGTTGGGTTGTTGTGAACTGATTAGTTATCCAGAACAGCAAACTGTAGAGATTGCGGCCTTGTCAGTAGCGTTAGCTTATCGTAACCAGGGAATTGGGAGAGAACTCGTTAACGTCGTTCTTGGAGAGGCAAAGAGACAGGGAGCACAACAAGCAATCGCATTGAGTACACGTGAGGACAATGTATTCATGAATTGTGGCTTCAATGAATGTTCACTAGAAGACCTTCCTCCAGAGAAACGTTTTAACTATGACTCTCCTCAATCGAAGATCTATATCTATTCACTAGTGGAAACCGGCAAGGACCTTAGCACAGACTGAACCTGAAGGTTGTTTGGATCCAACTGGCTCGCCGTGTTTAGAGCCATCTGGGCCTGGTCCATCTCACCAAGCTCTCGGTAGAGCAGTCCTAAATTCCACCAAGCTACTGCATATCCTGGAAACTTGGCTGTGACACTTTCCAAGAAACTCTTGGCATCTTCATAGCGCCCCTTCTTGATCAAAACCGTACCTAAGCGTAAACCACTTTTGGGATTCTCTGGATTGATTTGCAAAGATTCTCGGTAAAGTGATTCTGCGAGATTGTAGTCGCGCTGTTTTTCGTAACTGAAACCAAGATAAAGTGCGACTTCATCGTTTTTTGGAAAGCGATCTCGGAGCTCTAACAAGCTGTTATGAGCAATCTCCATATGGTTTTGCACAAGAGCTATGCGAGCCAGATAGAGGGCAGGTACTACGGTTTCAGGCTTTATTTGTTGGGCAGCCTCCATCGCTGCTTTGGCACCTTCCCAATTTTCCTGATCGAACTGAGTCACCCCTTGTTGTAACAATTCCTCATAACGTGAGTTTCCCGATTGTTGCGTATCATAAGCAAGATCAGAAGTGCTAGTTGGTTGCACACTTTGGGGTAGCCATGGTCGTAACTCTGGACGCAAAACAGTGAAAACCCGACTGGGGTTCTCAGGACTTTCAACAAAGGGATAGTAGCGCAGACCACGTTGGATTGCCCGAGGGTTGGGCTCATCGTCATTAAGGGTCAAACCATACAAAAGCCATGCAGGACCGTGGTAGGGATGACGGGCATTAGCAATCACGGCTTCAGCCTTTGCTTCGAATCGCTGACCTTGTACATAAAACCAGAGGGAGGAGAGTGCACGATATTCAGCGTGGTCAGAAAAGTCATCTTGTAAAGAATCTAAATCTTGCCGAATCTCATTGAGAAGCTCAGTTGGAACTGGTTGCTGAGTGTAGGCTTCTTGTAATTGTAGGATGACTGATTGGAAGCGCACTCGCTTATCTAGGCCTTCATACTGTTCTGTGAGATTTCGTAGTGCCTGAAGGTGTGCGCTACGTGTTTTGGCGATCCAAGGTTGTGGATTGAGATCCTTCCAGCGATAAAAAGCCGCTAGTGCTTCAAAGGAAACATCCTGAGGAAAGAGGAGCAAGTCTGCGAAGACTGCATTCCTAGTCTGTAGCACCTGAAGTAGTTCTTGGAGCAAAGCATCGACACTTTGTAAAGAATGCTGACTGCGAAAATCTTCCTTCTGAAGTTGGTTGTTATTGATTGAAAAGAGAGTCCAGCGAATTGAGAGTTGCTGAAGAACCTGTTGGGTGGACAGTTGAAGCAAATGGGATAATCGAGCTTCACGCATTGTCTGTTCAACTTGATTGGGCAGGCGCTCTTTCCAAAGCTCACCCGTTTCCGGGGCCATCACAGCAAATTGATCGTTGAACTGGAACTGGCGGGTAAGCTCTTCCTGAAGGAGGCGAGGCAACCAGTTATCTTGCTGAATATGGTAGAGATTCTGAACAGGAAGGATACTTACGTGGAGGCGAGTCTGAGCAAACGCTAAGGAGGAGGCGAGCAACAGTACTGCGCTACCTAGGCAGCACAGTACAAAAGACCGAACAAGCGGTCTTACCACGGGGATGCGGCGTAGGAATTGACAGAGTTGTGGGAATTGTGATGGCTGACATCAACATCTTGGGAATTGTCTTCGCTGGATTCCATATCAGCAGTTTCTTCCTCAGCGGCTTCAACAGTTTCTTCAATTTCTTTAGTGATCTCAGCGGAGGATTCACTCTCATCAGCAGCAGCTTCGAGTTCTTCAAAGCTGTCAATTAACAGCGCGAGTTTATCATGCATTTCTTGACGCTCTGCTTCAAGAACTGTGTTCTGTTCTTTGAGGTTGTCAATTTCTAATTGATATTCTTCAATTTTCTCAACTGCTTGACGAATGCGGGATTCCAGGCGGGAAAGTAAGTCAGACATTGCTAGTCCTCAATGGAAATGTTTGGATGTCGTGGTCCATGACAGTGAGCGGATGACTGCAAGCATAGCAGATCCGGAAAGGGACAGCATGCAACAAGTGTACAAGCTAAGTTAGGATGTAATTAACTGAGGAAAAGTTGAGTCGAAATTGAAAGTCTAATCATTATGGAAAGATATCTAGGGAAATGGACTAAGAATTCAGATTATCGGTATCGACTAATTAATAATTTGTAGAAAAAGGACCCAACTATGATGAATAATCTTCTCAAGAAATAAACAGCTGGTAAAAATTTCGAATTAATTATGAGTTCTTCCTTGTACATTCGAACTAAGTTTTTATTACTCTCTCCTATCTTTTGATAGTAAGCCAAATATTGTTTTATAAAATAAAATTTTTCGTGAGGCAAAACTCTCATCCAAAATTGATAATCCATCCTAGAATAGTAGAATTCATCAAAAGAACCATACTTAGTGAAAATATATTTTTTTGTAAATGATGCTTGGTGTGAGAGTTTGGCTTTACTCGCAATTCCCAGTTGGTTAGTTAAATTTTTAGATGGAAGAGAAAATCCATCAGATTGACAAAATCCAGTCAGAATATTTTGTTCCGAATGCTTCTCCAAAAGAGACAGAATGTCAAAGCGAATAAAATAATCACCAGAATTCATAAAATTTAGCCAACTATTTTTGGAAAGTAGCAATGCTTTGTTGAAGGCATGACTGATGCCACGATCAGGCTCACTGACCCAGTATGTTAAATGTTCACTGTATTTCTGAATAAGTTCGACTGTGCCATCAGTACTTCCACCATCAATAAGAATATATTCAAGTCCATTTCTTTGTTGATTGATAACTGATTGGATTGTCTGTTCTATAAATTTTACATTATTAAAAACTACTGTAATTACGGTGAGATTTGTCTTGGTAAGATTGGAATCATTAAGTAAAAGCCGTCTCCCACCTTCAGCTTTACGATAAGCGTTTCTCGGTAAAGTATATTGGAAAGCATCATTATCATTGCATATATTCGATACTTTCGAAATGTTTAAAGAACTTCGGGTATTCGAAGACTTTTCAGATTTTGACTTTAAGTTAGTATTTAAGAAAGAGTAGAAAAATTTGGCTAGATCGCTTGAAAGGAATTTTATTGCTACTAATCCCCGATATACCTTTTGATAATTTGAAGCAGGGAGATAGTGTTCTGGAATAGGATGCCAAATATTTGTTGCAAAGAATTTTTCTTTAGAGTAGGGCAGCTTTGTAAAGTTAAAACCTGTGTATGCATTTGGAAATTCAAGATCATCAGCACATATATACAAAATTAATTTTTGCTTTTTCTTAGCAAAAGAGTAATTATTACCTTGATTATGTATGAGATTGAAGTCAAGAAAATCTATCAGGTGTTGCTTAAAAATTTCTGAGCCAAAAGCGTAACGAACATCTAGGAACCAAATTTGATCACTAAAATCTAATACTTTCAAAGAAAAACAACCAACCCAATCACTCAGTAGTGTGTCTTCATGTTTACTTAGCTCAAGAATGTTTTTAATCTGAATTGGAATAGATGGAATTTGATTAAGAGAGCGAGTCAAGAGCTTATTGCAAGTTGGATATGAAGAGATCAATTTAAATTATGTATTGAGATGAAAAAAATAAATTTGGAAATGATCCGCATTACAAACTAGATTAATCTTGAATAATATTCTCGATAGTTTCAAAGACTCTATCAACTTCAATTTCAGATATACATGGATATGGAAGAGAAGTGTCATTGCTGAATTTGCAATGCCAGTTACAACCAAAACAATCCATTTTATTGATAACAATTGCAGGTTTGATTCCTTCAATTGAATCTGGATAGGGTAAAAATCTACCATAATGTCCACCACCAAGAATACAGACCGATTGAGTATTTACACCGGCTGCAATGTGTATGGCTGAAGTATCGTTAGAAACAAGAATACGAGCTAGTCGAATGATCTCAATAAGCTCAGTTAATGTGGTATTATTAATAAGATTGATGGGGGAGTATTCAATAAGTTTTTCCTCTAATTGGCGTCCTAAAGATATTTCATGAACCCCACCCAGAATTACTGGCTTCCACTGATATTTTTCAATGATTTTAACAGCAACTTTTGCAAAAGCCTCAATAGGCCAGGATTTAAAAGAGGTTGAAGCTCCAGGGAAGATGACAAAAGAGTTTTGATGAATTTGCTTAGAAGGTGGAAGCTTACGAAGTTTTGGAATTTTTGGAATAGAAGTGTGGCTATCGACAATGCCTAATTTTTGAGTGAATTCAGTGTTGCGTTCCAGTTCCATTAAATTTGATGAAGATGCAGGGACTAATCTTGTGTACCAACGATTCGAAACTGCTCTTCGTACAGTGGAAATATTACTTAGGTCACCAACTGAACCAATGCGTTCATCTGCGCAACTCACACGAATTATAGAATCTCCGATTGAAAAAACTCTTGAGTAACTAGGATGGATTATGGTGCTTGGGCCAAGATTTGATATCTCACGGAGAGTATGCCAACGATACCAAAGATTCAGGCTAAATTTTTTTAAATCAATACCTATGACTCTAGAAAAATAATCTATAGAAACTGCCAAATCAGCACATGAGCTGTTGCATACTAAGATCGGTTTTCTCTCAATAGGGTAGTAAGAGCATAATTTTACTGCAGATGGAAGCCACAGAATGAAATCACCAATATTGTCAACTCGAACAATGATAACAGAGTTAGAGTTTTCAAACTTGTAAAATAAAATGAAAAAGCTATCAAACATCCAAAGAAATAGATCTCTTAAGTAGAGAATTGATTCCTTTATTAAATATTTATAATTCAAATTAAAATTTCATTTATTAAAATATTAAAAATAGAAAATTTATTAATTATTTTGCTGTTTTAATTGTAGATTATCATTCCATGTTTTTGATTTTAATCCGGCTGAAAACAGGTAAGGTGTAATTTTAGAAATTAGGATTAAGCCTTTCCAAATATACCTTGGGTATCGTTCTTTTGAAAAAAAATGAGTTGATTGTCCATCAGAAATCAAATTTAAATGAAATTTTTTTGCAAGATGTTCTAGAGTATTAAAACGAAAGAAACCAATGTGCTGTCCGTGATCTAAACCGTAATACCACCAGTCAGATGGGGTAGGTGTTGGGTGTGGAACAAGAGTTGTGGTTAATAGGATATTAGATGAGATAGATAGCAGTTTTTCCATCTCATCAATTGGGTTAACAAAATGTTCAAATGCTTCGAATGCTGTTACAAGTACTACAGATGCATTTTCTTTTTCATATTCAAATCCACGTGCTACCAAATTTTCGCTGTAACGATCCGACCACAGGGCTTCTATACCTTTATCTCTCAAAAGACGTACAAGAAACCCATGCCCGCCAGCATAATCAACAACTTTTTCAGTACGTTTTCGAATCAGTGTGAGTGTGGCTAGAACGAGACGAACATTAGAAAGATTCCGGGCCATGATTCCGGTATCACTTTTATTTATTGATGACGCATAGGCTTCGTCTAACCAGAATGGCTCTTCTGTCTGAACATATTCACATTGAGCACATTCGAAGTATTTGATCTTGTGTCCTAGCAGTTCTGCTTCACTAAATTGATTACTAATTAGTGAGTTGCAAAGTCGACAATTCACTTGATTCTCTGTTTCAGGTAGTGATTTGTGTAGTTCACGAGGCGTTGGGGTAGATTCAAAATTGAATAAGGGAATCTGTGATTTATTCCTCCGTAGTGGTAATCGAATGTATAACTATCTGCTTCGAGATCTCTTTGGACAGCAGATGGATGGTTTATCCTTCCCATAGTTCTAGTAGGCATGTTTGCGAAGGGACTTTTGGGGGAGTCTGTATGGGTTGAATTTTCCCCAAAACCAATATTGCTAACGAGATTCACATTTGGTGTTGCAGTCAAGCCTCCAAAATACCAAACGCTAGCAGTCCATGGGTAATCCCAGGTGTCAATCTCAGCCTGATGAACCCGATTTAAAATTTTCTCCCAATACCTTCGAGCAACCACGTCTTCCCAAAAGATTTGCCAAGCAGAACTTTTTTTCCATTCAGGCCAGAATCTAATCTCCATGTCTGCTTTCTGCCAAGCACGCCTCCAACTAGCCCAACCCCATACATGGTTGTACCGAGAGAAGTAGTAAGAACCCTCACCACGCTTTTGCCCGTTTTGAAAGTTGTCTCCCGTAATTGCCCACACATGTTCATTATCAGCATAATGTTCTAACAAGTTTTCGCAGAAAACAAAGAAGTCAGGATGTGGCAAACAGTCATCTTCCAAGATAATTCCCTGTTTTTCCTGTTCAAAAAACCAGTTAATTCCTTTACTGACTGCTTTTTTACAGCCTAAGTTTTCTTTTTGAAACAGCGTTTTTACTTCGCAAGACCAGTCAACTGAAGTAGAGATCTCGCGCACCTTATTAACAATCTCAGCTTCATCATGTTGATTTTTACGGGCACCATCGGAAGCTACATATAGCCTTGAAGGTTTGGCTGCACGTATTGCATCAAATACTTTCTCTGTGGTGTCTGGCCTATTAAAAACAAGGAAGAGTACTGGTGTTTGTAATGGTGGCGGTATTTCACATTCAGAGCTCATTGGTTAGGGCCGTAGTTAAATATGTGTATTCTAAATAACCAATCAATATTTAATTAACTTGGTATGGTTGAATTAATTTTATGAGGTAATTTTTCTTATTCTAAATTAAAAATATAAAGACTACACTATTCAGTAGGTGTCGTTTTTTATAAATTCTTTAAAAACCACTGTATGAATACATTTAGCATATAAAAAATAACCAACATTTTTCATGAATTTCCCAATCTGGCCTTGCTCAATCTCTTGTAAGCTACTATCAAAAATTTCTGTAAGTACATATTTTGGCCTATATTTAGACCAATCATTAGAGATCAAAACTTCATAATCTAATCCTTCTACATCGATTGACATAAAATCAATAATTTGCTTTTCTGGAAGTTGACGATCTAAAATCACAGACAATGGTAATATTTCCACTTTGACAATTTCATTTATCTGATAAGAAGAATCCTCATTATTTCGTTCTTGTGATAATTCCTTAGAAAAACCATTTAAAGCAGGTTCGTTAAAAATATAGTAATCAAGCTTTCCGTTAAAAGTACCTATGCCGTACTCTAAATTTATATCTCTTGGTCTTAGTTTTTCGAAATTTTTCATTGAACCTGGCATAGCATCTATGTTGATACCTCTCCAACCACGTCTGTAGAAAAAGTAAGTGTTAGAAAATCGTTTTGGATGATGTGCTCCAACGTCAACATAAAAACCAACTGGTTGTTGCTCAAAGATTCTGTATAAGATTCGATCCTCTCCCTCCTGTGACCAAGAATAATTCGCCCAAGGATCCCAAGTAAAAAAGGAAAGAGTTCTCTTGATTAAATTTATGATAATTTGTGGAATATATTTTTTCAAAATATAGCTGATAATATATTATATTTATAAGGAATTTTTTAATATTCTTATTCTATAAATTACTTTTAGTAGGTTGAAGGATTCTATCTTCATAAAAAAAATAAACCTTGTTTCTGCCTGGAATAAATCTGAAATTATAGTAGCGATAGCGTAAGATATAATGGTCGCTGTTGCTGCTCCAACTGCTTGGAATTGAGGAATAAATAAAAAGTTAAGTATAACATTTGCTAATGCTCCAATTGTTGTTCGCTGAAAACTTAAAATCTGTCTGTTTTCTGCGATAAACCACTTGCTACTAGCGACTCCTAAAAACACAAAAATTGATGCCCAAATGTGTATAGAGAGTATGGAGCTGGCATCAAGATATGTTTCACCAAACAGAATTTTTATGACTGATTCAGATAGAAATGTCATAGGCAAAGCAATACCTATCGAGAGCCATAGCATTAGATCGAAGAGATGCTGCAATTTTTTATAGTATTGCTCTTCACTACTATTTCTTGCTTTGAGGATTGCAGGGAAAACGGATGCAACTATCATTGTTGGAATAAAGTACCATACCTCGCTAATTCGTACTGCAGCGCTATAAATGCCCACGGCTTTGTCTCCCACCATCTGCCCGAGCATGATCTGGTCGATCTTCATGTATACCACTACAGCTATACTGGATAGTAGTAGCGGCCAGCTGTCCTTCAGAAGAATCTTCGCACGTGCTAACGATACGCACAATTGCCGTAGTCTTGGTCCGTGTATTCCAAGCATGATGCTAAGCATTATCGCAGCTATCGAGGCTTCGCCTAGCGTCATCCAAGCGAAGGCGATCAACGGTGTACCGTTGAGAATGAGTAGTACTTTGATTCCTGCAAAAATAAGGAAGCTGCCGTTCTGCACCCATACAGTATATTTTGAGATGACCTGTGATTCAAACCAATAGACGGCAATTTCACTAGCTTTGAACAGCATTGTTGAACCGAGGATAGCGACTAGAATTTTGGCTAACTGATCCTCTGGTCTAATCCAAAAAATAGTGATTAGAATGAGACAATAAGTCAGGACTCCTCCGAGGAAGAGCAGCGCAGCGGCGGTCCCTAAAGTTTCAAGCTTTGTGTCTGGTTTTCGAACAAGGTCTCGGACAACAATTTCAGGTAAACCTAGTGTAGATATTGCACCAAACAGCCAGGTGAACGCTATGGCAAAACTTAGTGACCCAAACTGTTCAGGCCCCAGATAGCGGGCGATCCAAACACCAATAAGTAGGCCAAGACCCATTCGCAAAATCTTATCAAAAAAAAGCCATCCAATATTTTCAAGAATTTTGGAAAACTGAGGATGTTGAGCAATATATCCCTGCAGAGATTGAGGAATAAATTTTAGCGGATTCATTGATCGTTGAAATTAGGCCAGAAAAAGCCACTAGGTAGGGTTTGCGATTTTTGAACTGTTTGATACAGATTCATCATTCGCTGGAATGGGAGTTAAAAGATCAGAGATATTATTAGGTCCATTAACGTCACTAGGTGATAAGAAATTGATTCACTTGATGCAATTTGGTATCCCTAATATTTTTTCTAATCGAGTTGTCGTTAGTCAAATTTAAAATTTCTTATGAGGCCTTTACATTTCTGAATTTATTGGATTTTAATTGTATTTCCCTCAGACGCCCCGTAATGCTTCCAACAATCTTCGTCACACTCAATCCCGCTTCTTCCCGTTGTTGCTCTGGACTGCCTTGGGAAATATAGCGATCTGGTAATCCGATTGTCTGCACTGGAACGACAGTTCCTGATTGTTGCAGGGATTCCAGTACTGCACTACCAAATCCTCCAGCAATTACATTTTCTTCAAGAGTGACGATTAATTGACGGCTTCGGGCAAACTTTTGGAGAAGCTCTTCGTCAAGAGGTTTGACAAAGCGAGCGTTGATCACAGCGACGCTGAGTCCCTGTTCCTCGAGGATTTCAGCGACAGCGATTGCAGTCTCGACCATGACACCCACTGCAAAGAGTGCTACGTCTGACCCCTCCTGAATGACCTTCCCTTTGCCCAACTGAATTGGTTCTGTGGCGTTTTCATCACAGATGGCAGTGTTGCCTCTTGGGTAGCGCATGGCTAGCGGTCCCTCATGTTCGTACGCAAACTGAGTCATGAGTCTCAACTCGGAGCCATCAGCCGGGACCATCACTACCATGTTTGGGATCATTCGGAGGTATGTGAGATCAAAGCAGCCGTGGTGAGTTGGACCATCAACTCCAACGAGTCCTGCACGGTCTAGGGCAAAGCGAACAGGTAGTTTCTGAATCGCTACGTCGTGAATGATGTGATCCAAGGCTCTTTGCAGAAACGTTGAGTAGATAGCCACGAAAGGTTTGCTGCCTTCTGCGGCTAAGCCTGCGGCACATGTGACTGCATGCCCTTCCGCAATACCAACATCCAGTACTCGCTCTGGGTATTTTTCATGAAGGCCAATGATGCCGGTTCCGCTCATCATTGCCGCACTCAATGCCACCACTTGGGAGTCGGCTTCCATCAAATCTCCCAACTTCTCAGCAAATACCTTGGAGTAGCTTTTTTGCTTGATTCCACTACTTGATTTCTTGACGAAGTTTCCTGTTTCTGGTTCAAAAGGACTCACGCCATGGTAGGTGAAGGCGTCTTCTTCTGCAAAAGAATAGCCCTTGCCCTTCTGTGTCAGTGCATGGATGACAATCGGTCCATCCAGATCTTTCACATGGGTGAGTAACTCGACCAACTCTCCGACACTGTGGCCATTGATTGGTCCAAAATAGCGCCAGCCCAATTGCTCAAAGAGCATTCCTGGTAAGAGGAAGGTCTTGAGTGATGTGTTGATTTTTTGCAGAGCATGCTGGAGTGGTTCGGAGAAAGGAACCCTTGAGGCCCATTCTCGGGTTTCGTCACGAAGCCAATTGTAGGAAGGCGAAGAAATGACTCGTGTGATCATTTTGGAGAGTGCACCAACATTTGGATCAATGCTCATGCCGTTGTCATTGACAATCAGGATCATGTTCTTGCCGGCGAAGCCATTGTGGTTCAATGCTTCGAAAGCTAGCCCTCCGGTCATTGCACCATCCCCAATAACTGCAATCACATAGTGGGCCTGCTGTTGCAAGTCTCGACTGAACGCCATTCCAAGCGCAGCCGAGATCGATGTGGAGGCATGCCCAGCCCCAAAGTGGTCGTAGGAGCTCTCGTCACGACTCAAGAATTTCTTGATGCCACCATATTGAGCCAGTGTGCCAAACTGTTCATTGCGTCCACTGAGCAACTTGTGAGCATAAGCTTGGTGTCCCACATCCCAGACCACTCGGTCCCGACGAAAATCAAATACTTTGAAGAGTGCTACGGCAATCTCCACAGCCCCAAGAGAAGAGGCTAGGTGTCCACCCTTTTGGCTGGTGACCTCAATGATTCGTTGCCGACAGTCTTCTGATAGTTGCTCTAGTTCTTGAGTACTGAGAGTTTGAATGTCGTGGGGTTTTGCGATAGCGTCGAGAATCCAAGATCGATTTTGCATGATTCGTTCGCTGCCTCTGCCAGTTTATTTGGTTCGTGGAGCTTAGAAGCCCAGTTGAAAGAGCTGTGATTGGTCGAACTTATTTGTTTCCCCCAGTTGAAACAGGTGCGCTTTGTCTAGTGAACAAGTAGCCGCAAGCCTTCGTCAGAAGCAGTCTTCCCTGAAAACCCAGCGTAGTAGCAGTGTTCCCCAACTTCGGCGCTCGCAGCAGGAAACTCAGGAAATTCAGCAGTTCATCAAAACGATTTTCACTAAGGAAAATCTCTGGTTCATCCGCCTAGAAGATCAGAAAAATATTGTAGCGACCCTACAGGAAATTAATCAATTGAATTCCGAGTTGACACAGAAGTGTCGCTCAAACGAGATTTTCCAAAGGCAAGCAACGTTATTCATGGGTATGAGTGAGCGCATCATTCATCTCTGCCAGTGTGTTCATCTCTGCCTAGAGTACGGTTTCTATATGACAGAACCCAAGGGATTGCGGATCGCAGATGCCGTCCAAATTGCTTGGCAAGGAGTGCAGGCTTTGGGGAAAGCTGCGGAACAGCAACGTTGGCCCCTGCTGCCAGAAGAAATTCGTATGTCATCTGAGCAGCAACAGTTTGTTCGTGAGCAGATCAAATCCTTCGAACCACTTGCACAGAAACTTCTCACCTCCCCACAATTCAAGGATCTCAACTACCGTCTGCAGGCCCCTGAACTACAGATCATCTATCTCTTTTTCAATCATGTTCAGAAACTGCTAACGGTTCAGGATCAAATTCTTTGGGCCTTTCTCAAGCAGCCTCAGATCAAGGAGCCAGAGCGCACCCTTGATACAGTTTATAAGCGCCTCGAACATATTCAAACACGCATTGATCAATATCATGCCAGTGTCCAACAAATCCCTGTCGAACAACGCGAAGAACTGGAGCAAATTTGTGTTGATCTGACGCTGAAGTTGCAGGATCTCCACGTTCCACTGGAACCATTTCGCTTTGTGGACAAGCACCTCAAACAACTTCAGCAGAGCTTCAAGGAATCACCAGACAATGGTCCCCAACTCCTGAAAGAGTTCAGAGAAAAATGTATCTCTGACATGAAATTCATCCACTTTGTCTCCACCAATTTAAACACGGTTGGGCAGACATTGCGACAGGTACAGAGCATCCTCTTCAACCTCTCTTTGGCGTTTGGGAAGGTCTACGATTCCTGCCGACCACACACGGTCTCCGCACTGTTTCTCGCTAGGGCCCTGAAAGCAGTCAGTGGATTATTAGAAAGAGGAGACCGGATTGCCCACTCTACAGAGAAGGTAACCTGGCAACTACAGACCTCCATGGAAGGCCGAAGGTTGTTTCATCTTCAGGTCGAGGAGGGCATCCTGAGTGCGTTGCGCCTGATGCGTGATGGTCGAGACACGATGGGTAGCTATGCCCGGCAGCTCAATAAAGCAATTGAGCGTTTGGATGCTGAGCCGGAGATGCCTTCTCTGCAAGTCTATCAAATCCTCAATCAGGCCTACGATGAGCGAGACGCTCTCTCCGGAGCGGCCTTTTCTCTGGGTAATGTCTACGAACTCTTCCAGTCGATTGTGACCAGCCTACAACAAGCAGGAAGTTTCTTTCCTAAAGGATTTGGCTCTGCAGGAAGTGATGCAGCAGGAGAAGTCAAGGAGATGCAGCGCATCTATGCCGGTAGAGCAACAAGTCTTCAGCATTACCTGCAAGATAGCTGGCGTGGCGGTAACGATCTGGTATGGATGATTGAACAGTTGTTGGATCCACAACAACAACAACAACAGATCTTTGCTAGGGAGATGAAGGAAATCATGGAGCCAGTTCAATTACGCCTGGCCACCTTGGCAACCAAAGCACCTGTGACTGAGACAGAGGCACCAACATCCGTGAAAAAGGCCCAACCAAAAGCGGATCCAAGTCAGCCTAGTGCTTCGAAGATGATCAGCAAGCTTGGACAGTCTCGGGAAGAAAATCGTGGCCGATTTGAACCGTATGAGTCGGATGTGATGGGCATACTGAAGCGCAATATCCTCACCTTACGTTCGAGGCAGGCCAGAATGATCCTAGAAGTCTTGGAAAAAGCTCATACCTTCAGTGGCTATGTGGAACGAGTTGGTCGAGATTTTGATCCGGAGGAACCAGCGTCAGAAAGCAGGATGATGGACACCCTGCTAAACGATGCGGATACGCTCTGGGAGTTCCTCAAGGGAGTTGCTGAAGCAAAAGTGTTGGCTTATGGTTTCTTCAACACAAGTGGAGTAGAACTTGAGTACAGTGAAGATCGCGGGGATTTCATTGTGCCAAGAGATAAGCAGCGTCATTTGCAATTTTCAGATGGTCTGTTTGTGCCCCCAAAAGAGCTGATGACGCGTTTTCTGGATGTAGTACTCGGGCGAAAAGGGAATTATCATATTTCTCAGGCTGTTCCCAAGCACATGGTCCAGGATATGGAAAGCATCTTCCTACTGCCCGCCAGCGAACAGGATGTCATTCGTAATGTGTTCCCCGAGTAAAATTTAAAGTCTCTACGGTCTTACATGAAAAGTGGGAGGCCAATCAGGTTGGCGATGCCTCTGGTCTCAAGAGTCGTTTCAATACCCAAAGCACTTCCAATAACAACAGTAGCAAAAGCAACCAACGCAGCCAGTCCTGTAGAGTGTCACTAGCCGCCTGCTGACGATCTGTAAATGCTGCCTGGTCAGTGAAAAAACTCTGCATCTGCTCCAGTTCCTCTTCGGTCATCAACTCTGGCAGACTCTCTTGTTCAGCCAAGTTGACTGCGAAAGCCAGTGTAAGATTATCGTCCTTCAGTTCGTAGTGCCCTGGCCATCGCCATCCGGATGTGACCCCTGAAACCTGTTGCCCTACCTTTAAGCTTCCCAACTGACGCCTCGGGTGTTCTTGCCAGAGATAATTCAGCCAGTCACGAAGCTGGTCTACGAAGCTTTGCTGCTGGTAGAGAGGCCCCCAAGTATTTGAGACGCCAGTGTCCAATAGCCACAGTTGTTGAGCGGTGGCTTGATGCAGGCCCGGTATGGATTGTTCAATCAACCACTCAGGCCCGAGGTCAGCTTTGCTCCAGTCAAGAGCGAGTTGCTCTTTGGGTAACAGGCTATGATTGTCTGCTGCCAAGTTGCTCCAGTCTGCTGGACGAGTTGGTACGAACAGACGGATCGGCGTTTCGGGGTAGATATCTTCAAATCTTCTTGGATCATCAGCCAATAGAATTACAAGATCAGGGTTTGCCGCCTTCAGAGTTTCTGGATTGCTGAATAGGAAAGAGAAGAAGTCGTTGGCATTCAGTGCTGATTTCAAAGGGTGCAGCCCGTACCGATAAAGTGCAGAAACTCCCTCAGTACTTAGTAACCCCACCCGCAGATCATCTCTTCGTGACGATTGAAAGTAATAGTGATTGTCATAGTCAGGATCTGGAAGCTGAGGTTCAATCAGTATTTGTAAAGGTGCGTGATGCTCGTATTCAGGACTTAGTGCTAATCGCTGAGGCTCTGGTGTACCTTTCCAACTGATGACGGAATCGTGCAGCTTTTGAGATCTTTGCTCCACAGTGATGCGCACCTCTGTAGATTGTGGTTGTTCCCCAAAGAGTTCTACCTCAAGAACTGCGCTTAGCTTCCCTTCTGTTTTTACACGAAGCTGCCGTAATCCCAAATTAGGTGTGGATTGTAGCCCTTGTGGTCTTTCAAAACGCCATTCAATGGGTAGCGCAACGGGAGTATAAGGCCAGTATTGGGAACGCTGAAAATCGGACACCAAGTTGATAATCAGTCGACGATCACGTTCCGTTTTTGGTCTCGATTGCATGATGGCTTGTCCGATCTCTCCTAGATTAGGTGTGCCAGCAAAAAAACTTCCCTGAAACTTGGTTTGTACTGGGGCTTCTGCTGGAGGAGGAAATAATTCTGAAAGCAGAAGCGGTTGTTTTCCCTTCGGTAGATTGGACTGTAGCAAAGGCTGGGTCGTCAGGCTAGCACTGTCATCAACGACCCATAGTTCCAATGGAGGAGGTTCCTCCAGCCAGTAAGGGCGAGCTAGCAAAAGTACAGTAAGTAGTACCAACAGACTGCGCAGAAGTTTGATCCAAAAATCTTCACGAGAAAATCTAAGCTGCTGTCTCAGTGTTTCTGGCGGCAGCAGGAAAAAAGCAGAGAAAGGCTGAGGTTGGCGAGTCCGTGGCTTTAGCTGCGGCCAAAACCAAGGCAGAATGACTGCTGGGAGAGCCAGCAGCCATAAAGGAGTGAGGAATTGAAGCATGCCGAAGGCCTGCTAGTCCTGAAGTTCTGGAGTTTTGATTCGGTTAAGAAGTTGCTGTTGCGCAATGGAAAGCAAGTTACTGGTCAACCAGTAGAGTGTCAGTCCAGCAGGGAAAGTGAAAGTAAAAATGGTGAACACCAGTGGGAGGTACTGCATGATCTTCGCTTGCATGGGGTCCATCGTGGCAGCTGTGGGAGTTAGTTTTTGTTGGAAGTAGAGGCTCACTCCCATCAGAATTGGTGTGATTCCAAGGCCATCAGGAGCGGACATGTCCGAGAGCCAGAGCATGAAGGGCGCATGACGCAGTTCAACAGCACCAGAGAGAGCACTGTAGAGGGCGATGAACACAGGAATTTGCAGAAGTAGCGGCAAGCAGCCCCCCAGTGGGTTGACTTTGTTTTTGCGGTACAATTCCATCATCTCTTGGTTCAATTTCTCTCTATTGTCTTTATACTTCTCCTGGATTTTTTTCATTCGTGGCGCCAGCTGCTGCATCCGCTTCATCCCCTTCATCCCCTTATAGGTTAGCGGGAACAGCAGTAACCGAACGATGATGGTCAGGATGATAATGGCGATGCCATAGTTTCCAACGTAGCCAAAAATCCAGTGCAATAGCGTCAGTAGTGGTGCTGCCAGGGTTTCCAAGAACATTGCATTTGATTCACGCAGATTGTGACCAAATTTCAGCATTTCATCTTCTAATTTTGGCCCAAAGTAGGCGCGAAAATTTGATTCAATCTGTCGCTCTGGCTGTAGGCTCACCAAAGGTAAGCGTGCGCCAAAGTACGGGCGCAGCATAGACCGTTGATCCACTAGAGCGGCAGCAGAACGGAAGTAGGCGAAACGGATTGGTGATTCAGCTCGAACTGCATTCAGGAAGAACTGATCTTCCACCCCAAACCACTCAGCATTTGCCACTTGAAATTCTTGTTGGACATCGCTGTTGCTTTCAGTCTCCATACTATCTTCAACAAAGTATACCGGCCCGATGTGGGCCCCTTGTTGTTGATAGTCATCGTTCTGAACTCGGCCTTCTCCAAAGACGTGGCGAATCCGCAAGGACTTTGCTTCCTGAGAGCGGTTAATCACCTGTACCCGATAGCCTATCTGGAAGGAATCAGCGAAGAACTCGAAGGTCTTGATCAGCTGCAGTCCGTCAACAACAGGAGAAACGAATTGTAGGGAGGCTGTACCTTCTTCAAGTCGCAAATCTCCTTGTGATTCAGAGAAAACAGTACGTTGGAGTCGGGCAGAAAGCTGGGGATCGTCTTCCAACTCGACAGCAAATTGATGCACATTGTCGAGGTCGTTGGCGAACATGTTCACCTTGTTGTCCTCTGTGACTATTTCTTCGTTACTAGCCCCTAAAAACGATGTGAGATAGGGAAACCATGTGCTGAGAGTCAGCCGTCCCTTGTTGTGCTGATACTCCTGAAGCAACAGGCTTTCGGCAACTGCGCCCCTAGTATTGAAGGTCAATCGGTAATGCGGAGTTTCAACAACAACTTGTTTGGCGGGTTGGCTTTCATCCACACTTGGTAAGCTAGCACTCAGTGGAGAGGCAGAGTTTTTAGAAACAGCTGATTCGTTCTCGTCTACCACTATAGTGGTAGACGTGTCAGTGGCTGTGGGTACGGTCGTCGAAGTTGGCGGTGGTGGTGGTGGCGGAAAGAGGAACTGCCAGCCAATCAGCACAGCAGCCGACAGAGCGATTGCTAGAAGGGTTTGTTTCTCCATAGTGATTTCAGGCCGGATTAGAGGTTTAAAGATTTAGTGGATTTGGTGTGCTTATCAGGAACAGGGTCGTATCCCCCAGGATGAAGAGGATGACAGCAAAGAATTCTTCGAAGCGCCAGCCACCCACCTTTGCCACAACCATGCTGTTGAAGAGCTTCCAGTGCATAGTTAGAACAGCTTGGGTAGAAGCGGCATGATCTTGGTAAAAGCGGAGACAGACAATATTGGTAAAGCTTGATGCAGGCTATCAGTCCTCGGGACAGTAATCTTGAGGATGATGGCTCAGGATAGGATGCAGAGGGAACGTCCATACTGGTTAGTCTTCAGCAGTCTGGGCGTTAAGAAATTGGAAAGCTTGGTGAACCGCACTCTCAATGTAAGTCTGCTCCACGGGACGTTGTGGTTTTTTAGTGATCATGAAGCAGACATCAACAGGCTGGCAAATTTGGTATCGGTGCTGGCGAATTGCTTCTCGAAGCAAACGTTTCAGTCGATTTCGCAAAGGTGCGTGTCCTACGCGCTTACTCACCGTGACAAGGAAGCGGCTTTCCGAACCGGAACTAGCAAGGTACTTGATGCTGATCAGTCCTAATCCTCGGTAGTTCCCATGCAGAAAGATTCGGGCCACCTCACTCCGACCACAAAGGCGCACCCGCTTCGGATAACGCCTTGAAGTCACTAAGCAGACAGTCGCTTGCGTCCCTTGGCTCGTCGTCGCTTGATGATGGCTTGACCATTTTTAGTCGCCATCCGTGCGCGGAAGCCATGCTTCATTTTGCGCCGACGGTTGTTGGGTTGGTAGGTTCGCTTCATCTGCGCAACTCACTAAGNGTAGAAAAATGTAAAACGGAAATTAATATCGAGTTCATGATTTTTTGACAAGTTTTTTCATACTCTTGGTGAGGTGAGATTGTTTGTTAAACTGGAAATTTAATTGAGTTCTGTGGTTTGTTGTGCGAAATTAAGAAAATTTTCTTGCCCCATGAATGCTAGCCGGTGCCTCTGGCTGTGCTGTAAAAAGGAAACTTATGCTGCAGGATCGCATTACGGAAGGCTTGACCTTCGATGACGTTCTTCTTGTACCCGCCTACTCAGACATCTTACCCCACGAAATCTCTGTTCAAACTCGGCTGACCCGACACTTGGATTGTAATATTCCTCTGCTGAGTGCGGCAATGGACACTGTTACAGAACACAAAGTGGCCATCAGTATGGCGCAGGAGGGTGGCCTTGGGGTGATCCATAAAAATATGAGTGTGGAGGAGCAAGCTGCTCAGGTTGACCGAGTCAAACGATCAGAGAGTGGGATGATTTCCGATCCGATCACAGTTGAGCCTGAACAACCACTGAAAGATGCATTACAGTTGATGGAGCGTTATCGCATCTCTGGAGTTCCTGTAACTCGTGGCAGGGAGTTGGTTGGTATTCTGACAAATCGAGATCTACGTTTTGAGACCAATTTGGATCAAAAAGTGGGCTCTGTGATGACCAGTGGGCGGGATCGGCTGGTCACGGTTTCTCCAGGAATTGATCTCGAGGAAGCAAAAACTCTGCTGCATGCCCATCGCATCGAGAAGTTACTCGTTGTCTCAGAAGGCTATGATCTGCTTGGTTTGATCACGATCAAGGACATTGAAAAATCCCGCAAATATCCAAATGCCAACAAAGATGATCGAGGACGTCTAAGGGTTGCTGCTGCTGTGAGTACAAGTCGAGATCTGATGGAACGTGTGGTGGCATTGATCAGCAAAGGGGTTGATCTTGTTGTGCTGGATACAGCACATGGTCATTCTAGTAAGGTCCTACAAAGCATCCGAGAGCTTCGTGAAACTTTTCCGGAACTGGAAATTGTTGCGGGAAATATTGCTACTGCCTCTGGTTGTGAAGCGCTGATCAAGGCAGGAGTCGATGCTGTCAAAATAGGAATTGGACCAGGCTCGATTTGTACAACGAGAGTGGTTGCTGGTATTGGTGTGCCCCAGATTACAGCGATTAGTGAGTCAGCGAGCGTGGCGAGTCGTTACGGGATTCCTGTAATTGCCGATGGAGGAATCAAGTACTCTGGTGATATTGTGAAAGCTCTGGCGGCCGGTGCGGACTCCGTAATGATCGGTAGCTTATTTGCTGGGACAGCAGAAACCCCAGGTCAAGTGATTCTTTATCAGGGTCGTCGATACAAGCTGTATCGTGGAATGGGATCAATGGGTGCGATGAAGGAAGGTAGTAAAGACCGCTATTTCCAGAACAATATTGAAGAATCAAAACTAGTACCAGAAGGGATTGAAGGCCGAGTGCCATTTAAAG
Source organism: Deltaproteobacteria bacterium (assembly GCA_002683655.1). Taxonomy (GTDB): domain Bacteria; phylum SAR324; class SAR324; order SAR324; family NAC60-12; genus JCVI-SCAAA005. The sequence goes on along the minus strand of NYTS01000048.1, from coordinate 910 downwards.
GGTCACTGGCAGAAATGGTCTATCAGTTTGTAGGAGGATTACGTTCTGGAATGGGATATACTGGCTGTCGAAATATTACGGAGCTGCAAGAACAGGCACAATTCGTCCGAATCACTTCGGCTGGACTACGGGAGAGCCATGTTCATGATGTCCTCATCACGGAAGAGGCTCCAAATTATCCAATTTCTCAGGTGGAGTGACGTGCGACAATTCTGGAAAGGCCCATTACTGCTGTTATTGAGTCTACCCCTGCTGGGATGCTCGTTCGCTTACGATCAGGGAGTACGGCTGGAAGCAGAAGAACGTTGGGAAGAAGCTTCGATCTCCTACAGAGAGGCCGTTGTCGCCAATCCTGATAATTCGATCTATCACGAAGCTCTCCAACGAGTGAACCGTCAGGCTGCTCAGGAAAACCTTCAGCGCTATCGGGAGCACTTGGCTGCTGGGGAAGGAGTGAAAGCCTTTGCTCGTTTGCAGGCTGTTCGTCAGCAGGATCCTGACTTGGCAGAGGTTGCCGAAGAAGAAAAGCTATGGTCACATGTCCTGCTCAGCGGTCGGGTACGGTTTGAGTTTGAACAGCTTCAGACAAATGTGAGGCTCGCTGATGAAATGCAGTTGCAAATTCGTTTCAATACCCCTGCTGGCAAAACAATCNCNGCACCNATTTNAAGTGAGANTGGGATCTTTTTTGTAGAAGATTTGNNCTATCGTCAAAATCCTCAAATCTTTGCTCAATATTCAGTGCAATCCATTGGGCTACAACTGTTGCGAAGTGAGCCTTCCGGTCTCTCTCGTCGAGAATATCAAAAGTTTATTGATTTCAGAGAAATTCAACCATTGCGTGTCCAAGGACAGCTTGATTTTCCGACAACCATGGTGCCATCGAGATACTTGATTGTTGATCGTTCTC